>JAUMBK010000296.1:0-4021 GCA_032115795.1 Saprospiraceae bacterium
GCCAGCCGGGCCCCCAAAGCATAGACCATTTATCGCAAATCCAGAAAAAGAAACGATCCCATTCGCCAGAGAAGAAAAAAGGAGGCTTTCAAATACCGGAGACCAGAAATTGAAACGTTGTGGAATCTTGTTTCCGATCAAATAAGTATATTCGTTCCCATTGACAAAACAAGGTAATGATGAAACAATTGCGAATACTGGTAGTGGGCTGTGGAAATATGGGATCCTCCCATGCCAGGGCATATCACAATATGGCAGAAATAGAAATTTGTGGATTGGTATCCAGGGGCAACAGCAACGACATCCTCCGGAAAGAGCTGGGTCGGGAATACCCTCTTTATTCAGACTATGCCCTGGCTTTGGCAGAGACAAATCCAGATGCCGTCAGTATCTCTACCTACCCGGATACGCACGAGGCTTATGCTCTTCTGGCGTTGGCACACGGCTGTCATGTCTTTATGGAGAAGCCTATAGCAGATTCGGTGGAAGGGGCGATTCGTGTTGCCCGGGCTGCTGCTACCTCAGGGAAAAAACTGGTCATTGGATACATTCTCCGGCACCATCCCTCCTGGATTCGGTTTGTCGAGATTGCGCAACAACTCGGCAAGCCGCTGGTGATGCGGATGAACCTGAACCAGCAAAGCAAAGGGTATATGTGGGATGTCCATCGTAACCTGATGCAGAGCCTGAGCCCGATAGTCGATTGTGGGGTGCATTACATCGATGTTATGTGTCAGATGACGCACTCCACACCAGTACAGGTCAGTGCCATTGGCGCGCGACTCACTGATGATATTCCTGCCGGAAATTACAATTATGGACAGTTACAAATTCGGTTTGCAGATGGTTCCGTCGGATGGTATGAAGCCGGCTGGGGTCCGATGATGAGCGAAACCGCTTTTTTTGTCAAAGATGTGATTGGCCCGAAAGGCAGCGTTTCGATTGTTGCCAAAGAGGCAGGTGCTGCGGGCAAATCAGATTCTGTTCATGACCACACAAAGACAGAATCCCTGCGCTGGCATCATGCGGAAATTGACAAAAGCAACGAATTTACAATGACCGATGACTGGATAGATCTGACCGATGAACCAGACCATCAGGAATTATGTAACAGGGAACAAGCATATTTTTTAAAAGCAATACGGGAGGATACTGATCTGACACAACACATCAATGATGCGGTCAACAGCCTGAAAATTGCTTTTGCCTGTGATGAAAGTGTCAAAACAGGACAGGTGGTAAAACTATAATGGAGCCTTAATCCTTTCGAAGTCCAATCCGATAAATGGGATGGTACGTGAGTGGATACTTTCCTTCTTTTTCGAACTCCTTTTGATATACTTCCTCAAATTTTTTCAATTTTGCAGGTGTCCAGATGGTGTCTGCTGTTTCGGAATCATCAAAAGTGGCTTTCCTGTTTCCCAGCGAATTAACTCCGGTCTGCTTCATGTGTTGGATGACTTCCAAGGGAGAATCAAACCAAAGAGTGATTTCTTCCTCAAATCCATACACTGTTTCAAAGGATAGCTCCATGGCGTGATCAATGTTGTCAGGATTCAAATAATGAAGGCCTGCCCCCGTGACAGCTTTACATTCATACAAATTTTTTGGACCAAACGTGCTGAAAGCCAGTATAGAGTCTCTTTTCAGGTTTTTCCCTGTTTTTATGAGAAATGATTCTAAATCTGAAAACCACTGAAAAGAAGAGGACGAAACAACCAGATCAGTTCCCGAAGGAATAGGTAGGTACTCTGCATTCCCAGCCAGAAATGTCCAGGTTTGTTCTGAGTAGCTTTCGAAAATATGCGAAACAGGCTTTTCCATTTCAAGACACAAGTCGTTGACTATGAATTGCTCTGTGGATAACTTCTTCAATAGGAAATGCGTAGACAAACCGGTACCTGCTCCTATTTCGTAGATTTTTACAAACTTTTTTCGAATCAGTTGTATCTGGTCGGTCAAATGATCGGCTATCTGTTTTTGGGCAATGGCAGCATAATCGTAGGTTCTAACGCTTTTTGCAAATTGGCGCTCTATCAGGTTCTTCATTTATTCCACTTCCAACGTTAAAAAAAGTAACTCTTCCCAGCTATGCCACCGGAAAAAGGGGAAATGACTTTCTTCCAAAAGGATTGGAATTACATTCATTCCGGACCAAAACGATTGTAATTTGTTAACCGGGAATACGAGATCGTTTTTACACAATGCTATGTGGTTCCAAGCAATAGGCGGAAAGGATTTTTCCTGTACAGAGAGAATATAGGCAAGACTTTCGCTTCTCTCCTTTTGTTGATAGGGTAAAGCTTTTGGCGCTATTTTTCTGTATTGGAGAATATCTCCTGCGACCTTGAACAAAAACTCCTTGTACAGTGCAGGAGACATGTTATCAATAAAATGAGTATATTCTGCAGGCTCAATACCAAAGGTTGTGGAAACAGGAAGCACCGACCCACAAAAGGCAATACGATCATCTACCGGCAAACCCATTCTTTCGGAGCAGAAGGCGGTTGCCATCAGGACGCCCATCGAATAGCCCATAATGGTGACACGTTTATAAGCAGACAAATCTGGTATCTCGGAAGCATTCCCATAATCATAAAACACCAGCACGTCAGAGTCACCGGCCTCCAGATGGGCCCAAAGAGAAGGTGAAAGGCCCCATCCTGCAAAGAAGAGAATTGCCTTTTCTCTGCCACTGTTTTCTAACCAAGCATGTTGTGCCTTAAAAATATTCATTCGATGTAGAAACTATTATTTGAACAAGGAAACCTGGTTTGCTGATATGCTCCTTTTCTTCGTAGAAGGAACACTATACACTTCATCGTCCTGTGAGTCGCTCATAATGATAGAACCTGCACCAATGATGTTCTGCCTGCCAATGTGTAATTTTTCCCGAATTACGGCATTCATTCCGATGAACGTAAAATCACCTATTTCCACGCTTCCGCCGATAACCGGATTTGAAAGAAGAACGTGTGATCCAATGCGTGTATGGTGACCAATGCTGGCTCCCATGACAATGGTGTTGTCTCCAAGGGTCACCATGGGCTGGATCACGGCACCCTGGCTGATAAAACAGTTTTCGCCCAATTCCAGATCCTTCCAGCATCTTGCAAAGGATGAAATATAGGAAGCAAATCGATATCCCAGGGATTGAATATAATGAAAATACTTTTCCCTTACCTGATTATTGCCTACTGCCACATGAATCAATACTTCATTTTTTGTATGTTTCTCTAAAACTTCACTTAGTGATTGTACAGGCAGGCCGAGCAGGTTTTTTTCTGTAGGTGTGCCGTAGTTTTCGTCAAAGCAAAAGCACACAGGCCGAAGGGGAGAGTCCTCTCTGAATAAAAAGCAGGCCAACTCGGCATGCTTTCCGGTACCAAAAATAATTACATCTGAAACCAATCTATTCTTTCCTTCGCCGATTAAACAATCGTTCATAGTGAGATGATTTCAAAAATCAGGCCAAGTTAAATTTCAAGGCATTGGAGGCACCTTTCTTTCGAAAAGGCACGAAAGTATTACCTTTGAACTATGAATATCAGGGAGTCAAGCATTAGAAAAGAGAATGTTGCTGCGTTTTTACATCGGTTTCATTCCAGGGAATCCAATCCGTCGTTTCCCGAGCAATTTCCCTATCCGTTTTCAGGCGAAGCGCATCCTATAGCTGTTTATGCTGCCAAGGAGCTGCAGGCGTGGCTTGGATCAGATCATGGTCAGCTTATTCCGGATGAAGGCCCGGGAAAAATGCTGGGGGTTCTGGTTGTGTGCGATGAGGAGAATCGCCCAGGATATCTGGCTGCCTTTTCCGGAAAATGGGGAAATAATAACCACGTCACCGGTTTTGTACCTCCCGTTTTCGACACTCTTGATTCTGAAGGGTTTTATCGGAAAGGCGAGGAGGAAATCAACAAAATAAACCAGGACATAGCGACATTGGAAAATGCAGGTGAGTATAAGATTCTGATTGAAAAACTGGCTCAACAGAAAAAAGACGCCGAACAGGACATCTCCC
>JAUMBK010000296.1:4044-5624 GCA_032115795.1 Saprospiraceae bacterium
GCAGAAGTCCAGACAAGCCAGAAAACAGCAAAGGGAGGAATTGGCCGGAGAGCAGGAGGTGAATACGATAAAAATTCTTGGCCAATTAGAGGAGGAAAGCATTCGCCAGCATTATGAAATGAAAAAAACGAAACAACGATGGAAAGAACTGATTCTTGCTTTGGAGGCAGAGAAAGAAAAAATGGAAGAGCCGATCATTGCCCTTAAAACCAAGCGCCGCCAGATGTCTGCCGCGCTGCAAAAAGGATTGTTTGAGAGCTATAGCTTTCTGAATGCAAAGGGACAACGCAAGGATTTACTTGAACTATTCAGCAGCGAGGGCGGAATTACACCGCCTTCGGGAGCAGGTGAATGTGCGGCACCTAAACTCTTACAATTTGCCTACCAGCATAAACTAAAGCCATTGGCGCTGGCTGAATTTTGGTGGGGCCCTTCCCCGCCTTCGGAAATTCGGAAACACGGCTATTTCTATCCCTCCTGCCGAAGCAAATGTCTGCCCATTCTGGGACACATGCTGGAGGGTATTCCTCTTGGTGCAGATAGTACAAAGGAAAATCCAGCCGAAGGAAAGGACTTGCCGATAGTATTTGAAGATGACCACATTATTGTGGTCAACAAGCCGGCAGAGTTCTTATCTGTCCCGGGTAAAAACATTACAGATTCTGTCTATACCCGTATTGCGGCAAAATGTCCCGATGCCACAGGACCGATGATTGTACATCGACTGGATATGTCCACATCGGGTTTAATGCTGCTCGCAAAATCCAAAGAAGTGCACCGGCACCTGCAAAGTCAGTTTCTGAAACGAAGGATAAAAAAAACGTATGTGGCAGTTTTGGATGGCGAGCCAAATCCGGGCAGGGGAGAAATCAATCTTCCTCTCAGGGTTGATCTGGACCACCGACCCCGACAGGTGGTTTGCTATAAGTACGGCAAACCATCAATAACGCATTGGGAGAAGGTGTCGGTTCACAATGGATGTACCCGGGTGCATTTTTATCCCATTACCGGAAGGACGCATCAGTTGCGGGTACATGCGGCACACACACTGGGACTAAACACTCCCATTCTGGGGGATGATTTATATGGAAAACGGGCTGAAAGGTTGTATCTGCATGCTGCGTCGATTTCATTTCAACACCCCATTTCAGGCAATATGATCACCCTTGAGGTCGCCCCTGAATTTTAATTTGTACCTTAACAAATTCGATATGTCCAAGTTGTCCAATTTTCCAAAAGTGCTTATCCTACTGCTTATGCTGGCCTGCACAAGGCCTGTTCCTTCACAGTCAATTTCCTATCTCCTCTCTGGGGGTGTTGGGCCGGAAGAGGCTACGCTGGTTTTTCGATCCAACCTCGAAGGAAAACACCTGCTCCGGCTGGGTCTGGCAATGGATTCTGTCTGGTTGAAAGAGGAAGAAGTCACCCCTGACGACACCGAGGATTACATTAAAAAGTGGAAAATTACAGGATTGCTACCTAATATGCAATATCGCTATGGGGTATGGCATGTATCCAGCGGGGCCTCCAGACAGGGTCGGTTTACCACTTTTCCATCAAGCCCCGCCTCCTATACCTTC
>JAUMBK010000297.1:0-3999 GCA_032115795.1 Saprospiraceae bacterium
GTAATTCAAGCTGTGGACGAGAAGGCTCCTACATTTGGTGTGAAAGATGTTACAATTCATATGGATCCTCTTGGTTGTCAGGCGGTACTTACCGTTGATAAGCCCTGGGAGCTGCAAGACAATTGCAACAGCACTGCTGAAATAAAATGGGGAGTGCTTGTTCCTGCTGGGTTGACAGTAGAGGGAATTCAGCCAAACTTTGTAGTAAGGGGTTTAACAAGTGGAACTTCCCCCATTACGTATTGGGCAGAGGATTGCTGCGGAAACAGGGCTGAAAAGACAGCTTTTGTCACTGTGATTGACGTAGCCCCTCCTGTTGCGTTAGCAAAAAAGAACCTTGTGCTTAGTTTGACGGGGTCAGGCGTTGACCAGGATGGTACTGCTAAAGTTTATGCATGGCAGGTTGACAATGGATCTTATGACAATTGCAGCCCGGTAAAAATCGAAATAAGAAGAAAAACAGGGGGTGCTTGTGGAAACGATGGTGTCTCTAATCATAATAACAATGCGACTTTCAATAACCATAATGATGTTCCTTCTGAAGTGCCACAGCAATCCTGGTTCCATCCCGGTGACAATAAAAGTGATACTGATGGTGGTTTGTTTGTGAAGTTTTGTTGTGAGGATATTCCAGATGGACAATCGTATGGAGATTATGACGTGGAGCTTCGGGTTTGGGATGATGCAAATAACAATGCCATTTATGGAGATAATTTCATTGTAAACGGGTTAAAAGATAATTATTCCACTACCTGGGCGACAATTCGGATAGAAAATAAGTTGGCACCTGCGATTGTTTGTCCAAAAGAGGTGACTGTAACATGTGATACAGAATTGCATTTGAGTCTGGATTCTGAGTCACCAGTAACCAGTGCAGACTTGTCTGGCACAGGAATGCCTGTGACTTCTGACTTATGCACTTCGTTGGATATGACATACCGGGACGCCTGGATTGGAAATTCAAATTTACTTTGTAAAACAGGGACAATTCGCCGGGATTTCTTTGTTGAAAAAGGAGCCAATAAATCCAGTTGTGCACAAATCATTACGGTAAGTGGTCTTGGAAAGCAGTTCACTGTATCTTTCCCGCAGCGAGGAGGCGTGTCTGAATGGGGCTCATGCAATCTGACACTGGAAGATATAAGAAACACGTCAAATCCTGCCATTAAAAGGCCGATTACAGACAACGGTCAGTGTGACATTGTAGGTGAAAATATCACAATTGATACCTTTTTGATAGAAGATGGTGCCTGTAAAAAATGGAGAGTTACCTATAAATACATCAACTGGTGTACAGGCCAGGAGATTACTACTATCAACGGCCTTCCAATCGTGTATTACTATACATTCAAAGACAATGTGGCACCGACGTTGACATGTGCTGACGTGACAGTGGCCGCGAATCCGAATCCCAACAATCCCAATGGTGGTTGTGGGGGAATTGCAGTGCTCACTGCGTCTGCGGATGATGCCTTGGTTTGTGCTGAGGAAAGTTGGATAAAGTGGCAATCGTTTGTTGATCTGTGGGCAAATGGAACAGTAGATAGAATTGCCTCCAGTTTTGTGAATAAAGCATGGAATGGCATCTGGGCCCGACAGGATAAATTTGTAGCAGGTCAATTGAATCCAAATTGGACGGCAGTGCAAAACCAGCACCCTGGAGTCGCTTTAGCAGATGTCGTTTATGTTACTTATATCGTACCGACCAAGGCTAGTGGGGGAGCAATATCATTGCCGCCTTTTATTTTGGATGCTGAAAATATCAACCATAAAGTGGACTGGAAAATTACAGATGGGTGTGGTAATGTTGCCAATTGCTCAAGCAAATTGCTGGTGACAGATAAAAAAGCACCTACCCCTTATTGTGTTGGCGTCAGTACGGCCTTGATGCAATCTAATCCCAGAATGGTCGAGTTGTGGGCTAAAGATTTCGATAAAGGGTCGTTTGATAATTGTACTCCGCAAGCGAAATTATATTACACCTTCAGGGAAAATGGCAATGCAACGCATCCAATCCTCTCAAGGTTAAATGACGAACATTTTTTCAAAGGTCAAGGCCTATCTGCCACACAGGCTGAATATAATGCAGGAAAAGCATTCAGATGGATGCCAGGAGCAAGATCTGCGGGAAAAGTGTACACAAGCGCTGGTACATTCACTATTGAAGTCCTTGTCTGGGATGAGAACCTGAATGTTGATTTTTGTTCAATTGAGTTGACCATTGTTGATAATGGACCTGCCATGACAAAGATCTCTGGCAATATACGTACCAAAGAGGGGATTGGTCTTCATGATGCAGAAGTCATACCGACGTCCATGGTGAGCGGCTCAATGGGAAGTGTGATGACGGACGATAATGGAAAGTTTGACCTCGATATCCTCGATGATACACAATTACAGGTAAGAAAAGACGGGGATGATTTGAACGGTGTGACTACGTTGGATTTGGTAATGATCCAACGCCATATTCTTGGCTTACAGACAATGGGTAGCCCATATCAGCTGATAGCAGCTGATGCCAATAACGATGGCCGCTTGTCAGCTGCCGATCTTACTGAAATCCGTAAACTCATCTTGTTGCTGACACCTGAATTTGTGAATAATCAAAGTTGGAGATTCCCAGTTGCAACACAGCAAATGAGTGCAACAAATCCGTTTCCATACGATGAGAAAACAATGGCAAATCCATTAACTCCACAGGATGAATATGATTTTGTGGCTGTAAAAATTGGAGATGTGAATGGAAACGCAAAAGTGAATGGGCTTTCTAATGGTATTGAAACACGGTCAGCGAATAATTTTGTTCTTCAATTTGGTGAAACTATTCAATCTGATGATTTTACTTCAGTTCCGGTATACAGTTTAAATCAAATGTCTGTTTCCGGGCTTCAATTTGCGATGACGACCACAGGGAATGAGAAAATTGTAGAATTAAAATCCGGCAGCCTTCAAGTAAATAACCAGCATTACAGTCTCCTTGGAAACGTTTTGCGGTTTAGCTATGCTTCGTCAAGTAAAATTGATGTCGTTGAGGAAGAGCCGCTGTTTTATATCGTTGTGAAGGGAGATAAACATCCTGCTGACATTCAATTGACTTTGTCAGAAGTGCACATGCGCAATGAAGCATATTCAGAGAGTCTGGAAATTTTACCGCTGCAATTGACAAACAGAAAATCTCCAAAACCTAATATGTATCTAGGGCAAAATGAGCCAAACCCATTCAGAAACCAAACCACTGTTTCCTTCGAATTGCCAAGTTCAGAAACTGTACAAATTCAGGTTATAGATGCAATAGGGAAAGTCATCCTAAACAAGAATGTTGCTGGCTTGAAAGGCATGAATGTGGAAACATTTACGAAAGAGCAGATAGGCAGCGCGGGCGTGTACTACTATTCAATCAAGGCTGGTGATCGAAGTGAGACCAGAAAAATGATTATGATTGATTAATTTATTGAATGATAAATAAAACGTAAACGAAGTAAACTTATCGGGAAATTCAGTAGTGTTCAATTAAAAAAAGTGCTAAACGTATTTCCTTCAAACGAAAAATCCCCAATCTGTTCCACAGTTTGGGGATTTTTTTGTGTTTAACTCTCGGAAATTAGTAGCAAACAATCTCTTTCCGCTAATTGTACTGTGCGTGACATATATTTAAGTAGGCAAGGCTTGTCTTTGGAGGGACAGCATCATGCCTGTTTGTAGCACCAAACTTGCTTTTCGCCTGTTGATTTTAATCAAGCATAAGAAAGGGGGAGGGGAGGATGGCCTTTTGCTCCGATGAATGTAGTGATTATGTTATGAAAGGATATTCATGTAAAATGACTAGAATCGAGTGTGTAGATTTCTCCACTTGTGAAAATTACAAATGTAATGAGGCCTTTCTGGCCAGCAATGTTTCTTTTGATTCGACTCGATCAGGGTCTGGAACGCAACAATCTACAGGACAAACTGCAGCACATTGCGGTTCCTCATGAAATCCCACACATTCTGTGCATTTGT
>JAUMBK010000298.1:0-6268 GCA_032115795.1 Saprospiraceae bacterium
GAAGGCGAAGTGCTGATGCAAGCTGCGTGACTGACAAAGAAGAAGTGTTGGTCGCAATCAAACAATCGCTGGCGACAACTTCTTCGACACGCGCAACCAAGGTACGTTTTACGTCCATGTCTTCAAAGACCGCCTCAATGCATAGTGAGGTATCCCGTAGCAAGGTGAGATCAGATGTGGGTTGCACCAGCTTCAAAGCATCGCTGTACTGTTGGGCTGAAATTTTTTCTTTGGCCAGCCATTTGTCCAGACTGCTTTTTATGATGCCCAGCCCTTTTTCAGCAGAGGCACTCGTTTGGTCAAGCAGAATAACGGTGTCTCCCCTAAGGGCTGCTACCTGTGCTATGCCGGCGCCCATCGCTCCGGCTCCGATGATTCCAATGTTCATTTGTTTTATTTTAGTATTGCCAGGGCAAACGGCCTGACTCCTTCCATTTTTCAATCCAATGCTGCAAATCTACGGTAAAGCTGAGACGAGAAAAAACAGATGGGTGCGCATCTTTGTAAAGCTCCCCCAATTCCTCCGAAAATACAAACGGAAAATGGATCGCCAGCCAGTCAGAATAACGCAGGGAAACGCCCGCATTGAACATTGCATTAGGTCGCCACCCACTTTTCTCGTACCGATACCAGATACCATAGTCGGTGTACACTTCCAATGGAAGCCACGAAGGCAAAAATGGAATATCTGCCGACACATGGATGCTGCTTGCAAGCAAATTGGAAATGCCATACTGATACGCCGAACCCAGCGGTGTTCGGAAGGCGCCCTCCTGGTTCAGATTGACCTGGCTGCGTTGCATTGTCCCCTGTGCCGCCCTTGCCATAAACAATCCATCATAGGCGGCATCCGTAAATCCTTGTGACATCAGCGAAATGGATGCCCTGTTGTAGGGTTGAAAAAAACCGGCATACGTACTTGCACCATAAGGAATCCAGGCTCCATACCAGCGAAAACGGAGGGCTTTCATTGCCAAATATTTGTAGGCGTGGCTGGTCAGAAAACTCAACCGTACCTTGTTTTCATACGAGGAATGAAGAAACTCGGCGCGCACCCTGATAGCTGCATCTGACATGTCCCTGCTTCGTTGCCGGTTGTATTGTAGCCGCAACATGGTAAATGCTGTCTTTCCCAGATCCAGAAACTGCCCCTGAGGAGAAAACAAAGGTACGTCTTCCAGTATATAAAGCAATTTCGCCTGTAACACAGATGTAAGTTGATCATCGTTGGGATGATGCCATTTCAATGCAATACCCGGGTCAATACGCATATACCCCAGCCGGTACTCCCATTGCGGCCGTGCATTGTAGTGAAAGCGTTTGATGCCCGTTGAATATACCAGATACCTAGATTGGGCGCTGTCCAGAATAACTGTATAACTGCATTCGGCTATGCCGTTGAGGTTAGGTTTTTGCAGCGAAAGAAGTGGCGCGACCAGGCAACGAAAACCTCCCCCGGACTTGTCCGGACTGTACCCCGCGACCAATCCTGCCATCCACCCATCCTGTACATTATACGCAGGCAAGGGCAAAAGAAAGGATTTTCCCGGAAGAGAATCGGCGTATGAAGAAGGTAGCGCATACACTGCGCTGTTTGACCCACATACGACTGGGCTTATCCAGGCCAAACAGAAAACACATGCCAGTAAATGCAAAAATCGATACATCATCAGCAAAAAGGCAGCATAAATGTAAGAAAAATCGCGCTGTCCATTGCTTTCATACCAGGTACTTTGGCAATGTTAATTGCCTCCTTGCTGGCCGCCACCCATATTTCCACCTCCCTGGCTGTCTCCCCCTTGCTTGAGATCGGTATTTTTTACTTTGGACTTTCGTTCCTTAAAATCCACATTGCCAAACTTATACCTGAAATTCACCCCGATCGACCGAAACGGAATGCTGAAACTTGTCTTTTGCAGGACCGCATCGGTATCTATATTGGAATTAAAGAACTTATCTGCATTGAAAGGCTCAATGAGTGTCAAACCCACGCTTGCATTTTTAAATTCTTTGCGCACACCCATACCATAAATTGTGAACGCCGGATTGTCTCCCTGGATTGTCCGCACAGGCGAGCGGAAAAAGCCAAAGAAATCAGCTTTCAATGTAGCCGACAACTTGATTTCACCATTCAAAAAGAGGTTGTACTCATAGCTGCTCCTCGCAGCAGGCATCCCATTGATGAGTCCGCTGGCATTGTACGTGGCGATATTGCCCCCGGTGCGCAAGGTGATCAGGTCGATCGTTTTTGTAATGAATGTGTTCAGGCCAACGGACTTATTGGTACCGATATTTTGAAATGTGTTGACAGAAAGTCCAAATTGATCAAGAGACAGAATTTGTTCGATGATGCCCTGCGTATATTTGAAGAATACGGAAGAAAAGGTTGTAAAACCCTTAAAACTAAAATTATATGCCATTTCCACCTGGTGTACCAGTTCGGGATCGAGGTAGGGGTTGCCCACGGTTCGGTTGAGGAAATCACTGGTATTGTTGAAGGGGTTGACATACTGAAGACTGGGGCGCTGAATACGCTGGCTGTAACTCAGCTTCAATGTCCTGAAGTTGCTGAATGTTCGGGAAATAGTGACATTGGGCAATACATTGCTATAGGTAATGCCGGAAAAATTGAGGGTATCATTTTGATCAAACGATCCTCCGATGTCTGTCTTTTCATACCTGACGCCTGTGATGAGATTGTATTTTCTCGCCACGACAAAATTGGCGGAAGCATAGCCGGCATACACATTTTGCTTGTAGGTAAAGACATCGCTGACATCCGTGTATCCTGCCGGAAAAACCAGGGCCTGCGTAGTGTAATCACTGATGATGTTTCGTATGACTGCCTTGACTCCGGTTTCAAGTTTGATCGCCTTGGTAAATGGGTGAACAAAATCTGTCTGCAATGTCGTCTCGTGATTGACACCTTTATTGAGGACATCAGAATTCCTGTTGAGCAATGCCAGCTCATGTACTTCATTTACGGAAAAATCCTGGTTGTTGTTTTGCCGCGAATACTGTACTCCGGCCGACCATTCCTGGCCCTCGATTTTTTCAGATTTGTGGGTATAATCGGTATTCCAGTCATAGCCTCCAAAGAAATTATCACCGGTATTTGTCCGGGTGAACGCATCTGTAAAATTGCGCGCCGGGTCATTGATGAGTCCGGTGGTACCGCCGTTGACATCAAAGCCAAAACCTCTGAAATTAAGTGATGTATTCAAACTGTTGTAGCCGTTAAAATCATAAAAGGCACTCACATTGCCATTGCCACCCAAGCGCGATGTTTTTTGCTTTCCATCCTGCTGGATAAGCGAATTGGTGGCCTTGTCCTCCCTGTAAAATGAAGTGACACCGTTGGCAGGAACGGAATAAAAGATTGCGGCACCGGAACTCAGACCCAGTCGTCCTTTTCCTGCGTTTAAATTTGTAAACAGGCTGTTTTGGCGGTTGCCGACGGAGGCATTGATGCTGCCCGCCACACCTTCGATGGTCTGCTTTTTCGTGATGATGTTGATCAGACCGGCACTTCCTTCTGCATCGTACTTGGCAGAGGGAGAAGTGATTACCTCGACCTTTTTTATTTGATCTGCCGGAAACATCTTTAATGCATCTGCCACATTGCTTGAAAACATCCCGGACGGCTTGCCATTGATCAGAATACGCACATTCTGTGAACCCCGCAACGATACGTTTCCATTCAGATCCACAGAGAGCATAGGCACTTTTCGTAAGACGTCTGTGGCATCTCCCCCGGCGATGGAGGCATCATTTTCGGCATTGAAAACGAGCTTGTCCGCCTTGTTTTCTACCAGCACTTTTTCTTCTTTGATTTCGACTGCTTCCAGAAGATAGGTGGCAGGCACAAGCAAGACTTTTCCAACAGTGGCATCGGGATCTTTGAGTGTAGTTTGTACCGATACCTTTTTTTCGGTGTAACCCAAAAAAGAAATATACAGTTCGTACGACCCGTTAGTTACCGCGGGAAATGAAAAACTGCCGTTCTCCTCCGAAAGAACGCCATCCTGTACAACACTACTCCCTTTTTTCTTTAGTGAAACAGTCGCAAAGCCGACGGGCTCGTTGGTCAAAGAATCTACGATGATTCCCTCAATTTTTCCTTTGATTGTAGGGCCTTTGCTACCCCCAAACGGAAATTGTGCCATGAGCGGCAAACAGGATAAGGCAAGTACAAAACTGAATAAAATTTTCACGTGACAAATTTGAATGAAACAATATTTGTATAAATAAGGATAAGGAGGAAAAGTTTGAATTTTACGATCTTTCAACCGGCAAATCTGAAAGAAATAGATGGAACCCCAATATCAACGGACCAATGGGGCCAATGATACGCGTCGTATGAATGTTAGTACCGGATTGTGTACGTGATGGTTTTGGAAGGTGCCGGCTGGTCTTCTTTTTTTTCATGCACAATGGTATAGGTGTAGGCAGTGACTGGCGTGCCTGGACCTGGTATTTGCCTGGGAGAAGACGGCGCATTGACAGGCAATCGAAAATGAATCCGGATCGTTTTATGAAAAATCACCCGCATGTTCCGGGGTGTTTTTGGCACTTCAAACCGGAGTAAGCTGACTACCCTCGCCGCCTCATCATTACAGGCGTCATCAAGTCCTCCAATGATATGCGTATCCGTTACTATGCCCTTGTGGTTGATCGCATAGCGAATGTGTACATCGCCTTCCACTTTGTTCTTCAGGGAAGTCGGAGGATACTTCAGCTGGCTGGCGATAAACTCCTGCAGTGCCTTATTGCCACCTTTATAAAACGGTTGTTTTATAAACTGATCCTCTTTTTTTTCCTTCTTCATTCGATTCTTATTTGGAACGTCACCGCTCAGGGGACAAGATACACGTTATGCAAGGATATGCTGTCGTAAATAAGTACGCTGAGGTGATTTGACGCTGTTTACACTCACTTTGAGTACACAATTCGATAGATGGCGTTGGCAAAATCATCAGAGACCAGGATAGAACCATCCGGCATTTGTTCGATATCCACCGGTCTACCCCAGACATCGTCTGTTTTTGGATCAAGCCATCCGGAGATAAACGGACTCACTTTACTGACTTTACCCATAGAATCCAGCTGCACCAGACTGACATCGTATCCCGATTTCCTGCTCCTGTTCCATGAGCCATGACGAGCCACAAAAATCTGGTTTTGGTACTCTCCGGGAAAATTCGATCCGGTATAAAACTGCATGCCTAAGGGTGCCGTATGCGGTCCCATCAGAGCAGCAGGTGGTGTAAATGCGGTGCATGGTTTTTTGCTGCCAAACTCAGGATCCGGCAGGTCGCCCTGGTGGCAATAAGGATACCCGAAGTGCATGCCATCGTTTGGCGCATGATTAAGTTCACAGGCAGGCATGTCGTCACCCAACAGGTCGCGCCCATTGTCCGTAAACCAAAGCTGACGTGTGACCGGGTGCCAGTCAAAGCCAACCGTATTTCTGATGCCATTCTGTACAATTTCAAAGCCGGAACCGTCGGGATTCATCCGCGTCAGACTTGCAAAAACCGGGGCATCGGAGAGACAGATATTGCACGGTGCACCCACAGGCACATATAATTTTCCATCCGGACCAAAGGCAATGTATTTCCACCCATGGTGTTTTTCCTCTGGAAATTGATTGTAGATGGTATCCGGAATTCCTGGTTTTAAGAGTGACTGCTCAATGTTTCGAAACCGAAGGATGCGGTTTACTTCAGCAATGTACAGGCTGCCATCGTGAAATGCAACCCCGTTTGGCATGTTGGCCCCGGTGAGCAAGGTATATACAGTATCCGCACGCATATCGCCATCGAGGTCTTTCAATGCATATACCTTACCGGCAGATTTTGTGCCAACAAACAAGGTTCCTGACGGAGACAAAGCCATGGAACGAGCGTCTTCCAGGCCTTCGGCAAATAAGTTGACGGTAAAGCCCGGCGGCAGTGACAGACGATCCAAAGGAAGGCTTCCCAGGGAGTGCTGTGACGTAAACTGAATAGGCGGGTTAACATGAAAGTAGTACTTGACAAACACACCTGCCGCTATGAGCAATGCGAGGATAACGGCCAGAATTTTAATATATTTCATGCGTTTATTTTTAGTTTATCACACTCCGTGTGACTAATTTTTAAAGCCACATGGAATCTTTGATGCGTAAAATAATCATTGCGCTTTGTACGTAAATGATCATTTTACGCATGTCGATTTCATGCGTTTATTTTTAGTTTATCACACTCCGTGTGACTAATTTTTAAGG
>JAUMBK010000299.1:0-25932 GCA_032115795.1 Saprospiraceae bacterium
CGGCAATCCTTCAAACAACGATGCCAACGAACCTATTTGCCAGTCCTTTTTTCCGTGGTAATAGACCACAGGCACGATGACACTCAACTTGCCTTCCTGCTTCATCTGTTGCTGGTAACCGTTCGCTATATAGGATAGCAACTGCATGCCGGAAAGGGGGTCTGCATCCGATTTATGCTCAATCAATATCGTCACTTCTATCTCGTTCTCCCCCTCCGTCAATGGCACCCGAACGACTATGTCACTGATAAACTCCCGCAACTGGGGCGTAATGTATGTTTCAGAAATATATACCAGGCCTTGCCATTTCAACGCCGGATGTATCTCAGCCGGCAGCACCTGTTGTAAAAAAGCTATGGCAGATTCCTTGTGTTTGAGCAACCTCCGTATAAACGCATCGTGCGGCTTGTTTGTGTTTTTTTCCATGCCAGATTGTAGTTTTCTGCAAAGGTACGGGAGTTTTTTTCAATTAGTCAAGATATTGTTACAAGACCGGCTAAAGTAGCAATACCTCCGATTATATATAAAAAATCCCCTGGCAGAGGCCAACTTCCGCCAGGGGTCCACCAGCTTGTCACCACCGGCGCAATAAGATAACTGCCTTAAGCAGCCTGGATATGTTGTGGGAGGCGACATACCTGCCACCTCCCGATAGGGATTTATTGTTTGATTACCCGAACGGTCGATAACGTCTTTCCGCCGGCTGACATCCATCGCATAATGTATGCACCCGGTGTCAAAGTACTTCCTTCTTCCAAGCGGCTAGTACCGGCAGGAATCTGCATAACCTTTCGGCTCACCATTTGTCCGCTTAGATCGTAGATAACCAAAACCGCATTCAGCTCCTGAGAACTGCTTACCGTCATTTGGACGGCATCCATGAATGGGTTGGGCGAGGCTGTTGATACAAAGCCGTTTTGCATGGTCTCATCCGTAGCCGACGGTGTTGCCACTGTAACCACCCCTTCAAGAGTATTTACAGGCACTACCTCCAGGTCGTAATTGATAACTTGTACGGGCGCAGTACGCGAGTCAAACACCGCTACGGGGCTGCTGCTGCCGCCTGCCCCTATGACCTGGAAATGCAGGAAGACAATCGCCTCACCATCAGTGATAGAAGCGGACAATGCCTCAGGGTGTGTCCAGAGCAGATTGAGCTGGCCCTGGGCAATCAAATCTTCGCCAGCTTCCACACCTGTGAGCTGGGAAGCTGCCTCCATACCCGTATAGCTTAAGATGGCCGGATTCCAGCGAATGCCGCACTGGAAGCCGGAGATATCACTGAATTGCTTCACCTTTACTGCCACTGTGATACTGGCACCCGACTGCACTTCTGCATTTTCGGTATATATCGTCACTACGGATTGAGGTGATCTTGCCTGCGATGGGTCGTAACTATTGTTGACATCACCCAGTTTTACGCCAATGAAATCCTGGTTTGCAGCACCTCCAAAGGCAGACAACGTCCTGAAGCCCGGGAATGGAAACGGCTTTGCCGGATTGGGAAAAACATAATCTGATGGAACAAATCTCCACAACTTCCCTGACGGCAATGTGCTGATACGTCCAAGAATGAGCGCATTGAGCAGATTCATATCCACGCTGCTCACAGACCCACTTTGGTTGACGTCAGCAGCAATGATTTTGTACGGCGTAGGCAGTGGCGACACATTGAGGATGTGGCGGTGGATCCTCAATACATCGGCAATGGTGATGCCATTGGCCACCAGAGTATCATTACCCTTTGTCGGCGCGATAATATATGACACATTCTCGGGCAGCGTGAAGCTATAGGACCCATCATTCTGGCTTTGTGTGGAGATGACCGGTGTTGTAGATGCATTGATGGTGGCATTGCGGATAGGGTCACCCAGCTCTGTACGCAACTGACCGGTGAGTGATGCCTGGGAGAATATGGTAATCGCACCCGGGTAAAGTGTATAATCACTGACCAGGCCGAGGTCACTTTTTACAAACTCGATAGCCACCGGCTCATCAACAAAGGTCAATGGGCTGGCCTGATTGTTGCGTCCCAGTGCCTTAAAGCGCAGGGCAAAGAGGGTGCTGTCATCAACCAGGGTAACGGGAACACCGTCATTTTGTGTCCATGCCATCATGATTACACCCTCAGCTGTCTGCGAGAGGTTGAACGATTCCTGAGTGAGAGAGTCAAGGCCTAACGCTTCTACCCCTTCAAAGGCTACGATGGTAGGATCGAATCGCAATGTAAACTGTGCGGAAAGCAATTCCGTAAAGTTGCGTGCACGCACACGGACCAGGCCACTTTCCCCCTTGTTGAGGGAGAGTGTGTCGAGGGAGAGGGTGAGGGAAGGTATTGAAGTCACAAAACTCTTCTCATCACCATAAGCAATACCCGCCTCGGTAACAGCATACGCACGAACGTAGTAAGTTGTGTTTTGCTTTAATCCTGTCAATATACTGGAATACAATCCAGATCCTTCCCCATCATTTGTAACATTATTTTGCAACAAGGTTGGGTTGGGGCTGGTTGACCATACTACACCCCGCATTGTGACAGGAGACCCTCCATCAGAGGTAATTTGTCCGCCTGAGATTGCAGTGCTACTTGTCACTTGAGAAGAAACTATGGTTGTTATAGCTGCAAGATTCAAATTCTGTTTACTTTCTTCAATACACCGTATTGAATATCCCATAGTTTTGCTGTCATCCGCAATAACCTGTCTAGTATCAAAATGTCTCAAACTGCAGAAAACTGCCCATTTCTGATCAGGACCTGAAGGCGTGGAGGACCAAAAGTATCCATTACCGCCTAAGCTTAAAGTTTGTCCATCTATATACCTTAAACCACCAGGCAGGGCTGAGAAACCTGAGGAATTAGTTGCGTTTTCATTTGGTGCATACCAACCCTCATTTGTTTTCAATTTCCCTCCGGAAATTGAATCTCCACCAAGGTAAACGGCCAGTTGTTTCCAGTCACTGCCAGAAGGCACCCTCCATCCTGTTGGACATACATTCGCACTGTTTGTAGCTACATGACCATTATATAGTTTTCCTAAAGGACATTCAACATTTGCATTATTTCCAGCATAAGACCAGGCACCAGTCTTGATAGTTGACCACTCACCACGGTCAGTTATATTTGGAATAGGATCACCGTTTTGATATCTGGATGTGCGCAAATTATCTGCCATCCACCTTTGCGAACCAATTTTAATGGTTGGGTAGGTATTGTTGTCTATATCGGTTACTTTTCCGTAAAATGAGGTAGGATTTAATATAGAATCCAAGGAGCACGAATAATTATTATCTCCAACATATAACTTTTTAATTTCTTCTTCTGATAGAGCACGATTCCATATACCGATGTCGTCGAGTTTTCCATTAAAGTAAAAATTTGAGTTATATTGATTAACAACTTTTCCAATTAGCATTTCTGTTGGGAGTGTATTTAATTCTGAAATCCCACCAATATTTTTTAATTGAGCATTAACCTTAACTCCATCTAAATACACATAAATATTATCAATGCTTGTGCTATCATACGTAATCGCCACATGATGCCACTGTGTAGAAAAATTTGATGGATGTTCGTATTCAGCCCAATACAAGTGAGTATTAAACTCA
Organism: Saprospiraceae bacterium; assembly: GCA_032115795.1. GTDB lineage: Bacteria > Bacteroidota > Bacteroidia > Chitinophagales > Saprospiraceae > OLB9. The sequence continues at coordinate 3,607 of JAUMBK010000299.1, forward strand.
ACTAATTTTTCTTTAATAAATAAATCATTAAGTCGACCATTTGGAAAACTATTGATTCCATAAGACAAAATAGCATATGCATCATCGTAACCTGGTGTTGGTGTCAAATAATACCATGCTGAAAAAGTTCTAGAGGAATTTGATGTTGGTAAATTATTGTTGATACAGGAAATATGAGATGTCTTTCCATCAAAAGAATAAGCACTATTTTCTTGACCAAGTCTGTCACTTGTCAGTGTCGCCCCATTCACCACCCCATCATTCCCATTCCCACTTTCATCCCTTGCATCACCGCAGAATGGCCAATAGCCGACCAGGCCATCGGTGGGGACATAGGAAGGCAAACAAGGCTTCTTAATTTCTCCAGTAAAGAGTTGTTCTACCTCATCAGGTGTAAGAGCACGGTTCCAGATGCCGATGTCGTCCATCAATCCTTTATAAGAATACGTGCCCCCGCTGTACAACCCAAGCTTGGTTGGACCGTTCACATAAGTTACCTTATTTTGAAAAATTGTATTCGCAATCAATACACCGTTTACATAAATTAATAAATTTTGATTTGAATAAATGACTGTTAAATTTTTCCATTTATCCTCAGCAATAGAGGGAGAAATGGCACCTTCATAAAATGAGTTTCCGTCATAAGCTCTAAATCCAGAAGAATTTGGACTTAACATACCTAATTTAGCTGAGTAGGTTGCATCGATGACACAAAGAAAATCATTTACAAACTCCTGCTTAATCCATAGAGAATATGTAAATGAATTTACTATAGTATTGCCGTCTGTTTTTGGCAAAGTCATGTGAGCTCCATCTCCCGGGAACGAGAATGCTGAATTTGGTTTATTAAATCGATCCAATGTTAATGTAGGTTGTACACCATTACCACCAATCTCTATTACTCCATCATTCCCATTTCCACTTTCATCCCTCGCATCACCGCAGAAGGGCCAATAGCCGACAAGGCCATCGGTGGGGACGTAAGAAGGGAGGCAGGTATTTTCTTCAGTTAATGTATACGACCAAAGTTCTCTCCTGCCAGAAAAACATGTATTGTCTTTTACAAATGTGAATAATGAGTTTTCATTAATTTTTCCATAATCCTCTTTTCGGAACCATTCATTTTTTGTTGGATTATAAATCCAAAATTCTGATAAAAATTCAATAGGATCCCTCGATTCCCCCGATAGGACACAGCCAAAATTATTTAGAGAAAATCCTGAACTTAGGTATCTCCCCTTGGCAGGTAAATCTGCAATCCTTTTCCAAGCATCTTTTACGGGATCATATTCATAAAAGTCATTTGCATATGGTAAATTCCGTTCAATTATTCCTGTTCCAACATATCCCTTTCCATTTACAGAAAATCCAGTCGCATTAAATCTTCCAGCTGCAGGTAGCTGTGTTAGCTCTTTCCATGTGTTTGTATTTGAATTGTATTCCCAGAATTTACTTACTTTATTTTCATCTGGACCCAATAACACGTATCCTTTTTCCCCAACAACAAAGGCTGTTGGGCCCCAAATAGACTTCCCAGGAAAATAACCTTTATTTACCCAAATATCAGATTCACGATTATAGGCATACAGCGTTGAATCTCCTCCCTTTATAAAATAACCAATATTGTTAATTGAAAAATAAAGATCATACTTATGCCCAACTGGGGTAACTGGCATATCAGATTTTCGTTCCCATTTATTTTCCTGAATAGCATATTGGTAGACATGGTTAGTTATACTATTTGAATTGAGCCCACTGTTGGTCCCAACGAAAACACCAAAATCGCCTAATTGAAAAACCCCAGCTGGTTCATGTTCAGGATTATCAGCCTTCCTTACCCAATTTGCTTGAGAAATACAAAGAGAATAATAGCCTAAAAAAATGGCTATAAAATGTAAATATTTCATTGTTTACTGTTTTTTTCTCCCCTGGCGCAATGGGAAGCTTTTTTTAAAAAACCGGCCGGTGCGCCGCGCCTTGCAGGCAGAAGAAGGAAAAACGGGAACGTCCGGCGACGCCTCCCAACAGTATTTTTTCCTTCCTCCGTTCCTTTCAGGCCCGGCCGGGATGATAGAATGAGTATGAAATATGTTTTATTCCTTTCCTCCTTTCGGAAAGGACATGTATGTTTTTACTTTATAATTTTAGCCACCGCTTTGCTGTGGTCAGCATATTCCAGGCTCACAGCATAGCCGCCCGGTGCCAGCGAGGCCAGCGAGATGGCTTCACTGGTGCTGTTGAGGGTACCGCTGAGCAAGGAAATGCCTCTTTCATCCATGATACGGTACATCACCGGACCCACTTCTTCCCTATCCCCCACAAACAGCCACTCCGCTGACGGATTGGGGAATACCCTGACAGGCCTTGGCTGGCCAGTCCACGAAACGTTGCTGACCAAAAATCCAGTGCCGATAGTATGCTTTTCGCGGGCGGCAGCAGCTACCCTTTCTTCCAGCCCAAATATCACTTCCGCGTCATTGTAGATGATATCGCCATCCTTCACCGTTTTGTCAGGCACAATTTTGTATTTGACAAATCCGGCTGCATTGCCCAGTCCACTCGCGGTGAGGCCGATGCTGTCAAACGAAATGATCAGCTCCCTCTCCTGGTTGATGCGATATGTGCATGGATGACTTGTGGCACCCAATCGGAATGTAGAAATGTCGAGTCCTTCTGGAATGTGGTTTTTGATCATCAAATGCCTTATGGTATCCAGATCAAGATGCCTGAACGTAATCGTATATTCCAGGTGAGTGGTTTTTTCTATGTATTTATGGAATGAATTATACCCTTTCGGACTGCCGGTAATGGCTACCCTTTCGGTATAATTGCGCACTTCACGGCATTCGGTGTCAATAAAAGCGTCCCTGTCGGATTCTTCAAACAAGGTGACGTATCCGGTACTGAATGATTCGCCAGGCTGGGCTGTACATCCCTCAATAGCCTGAGTGACAAAGGTGGATGCAAAAGGAAAGCCCGCATCCTGGTCGGCAGTGAGGCGATATGTTGATCCGTCAGCCGGCAAGGTAAGTATCAGTTCCTCGCCGGCATCCAGCTGTAATTGTCGTGGAGGACGCAAGACATCATCTTCCGTGACAATATAGCTTCGGGCGGTGCTCATCGGACCCGTCCCTGCATTGCGAATGGCAAACGACACATCTCCCGAAGTCGCATCACAGCGGGCATCCACTTCAAGTAGGGCGCCTGTCCAGCCTGGCACCTGACTGCAAGGCAAAAAGGGATAGGCGCGTGCTGTCAGGCAGACAGCTTCATTGAAATTGACGTTGCAGGCAAGATCAAAAACCATTTGTATGCGCCCACTGACACCTGGTGCCAGGTCTCCCAGCATGAACGTAAGTTTATTCTGATCAATGCTGACATCAGAAAAATCAGAGGAGACAAATGTCAGGTCTTCATCTACCATTACTTCGATGTATGCATCGGTGGCTGTCGATGTCCCTCTGTTTTCATATACCATTGAATAACGATGGCGTGAGCAAGGCTTGAGGTATGGTTCTGTGGTGGAGATGTCAGCCACTAACTTATAGCAGGATTCTTTCTCATCAGAATGAAAATCGACAGGTGCCAAAGTTTTTGCGACGCTGACTGTCCGTACCGCATCGCACACTGTCCAAAGAGCATTGTCGGTATATGCCCTGACAGTGTACGTGCCGGCCGGAACAATCACTTCATAGTTTCCCCCCTCGTCAGATACTCTGTAGTATTTCTTTCCATTGCCATCGATTTCGAGGATCCATCCCTGTAGTCCTTCTTCATCAGTATCAGTAGTACAGTTTTTATTGTCGTCGTGAATCACGCGTCCTTTCAGGGCAATGCCATTGCTTGATGCTGTGATAACGACCGGTTCGACGCATAGCACTTCGAAGTTACTGTTTGAAAATTCAAGATTGAAGCCTTTCGTTGAAAAGCCAATAAAAGAGGTGGATGCCTGTTGCAGCACGTCAAAGCGCAGCGTCAGTATCTCTGTACCCTGGGCAAATGTCACGGATTGCTGTAAAAGTTGGTACCACAGGATCCGAAGTTCGCCGTCGTCATTTTTTGCCCATGAGGAAGCCCCAAAATCCGGCAGGGGGGAAGATACTTCCTTCAACCTGAACACATCGGCATCATACCTGATACTGCCTTGTACGGAAATGATATCGGCAAATCCTTCCGCTTTTATGTGGACAATCAGGTCGGTACCGGCAAAGGAAGTATCCATCTGCAAACGGATGGTGTCGGGGCACCCCTGGGCAAAAATTCCTGCCACGGCTGACAGGAAGAAGAGTATTGATAATGTTGGGTTTTTCATTTGTTGGCCTGTGATTTTCTTCTTTCCTTGTAATCACAGTGTAAAGATGCAGGGTGTTTCGCCTGAAAAAAAGTACATTTTTTTCGTTTTGTAGCAGTTTTATCAATATACTTCGAATACATTTATATGAATACCAATGTTTTATAATTTTCATATGTAGAAAAACGAATCTCGTCAGCGAAAAATCACCCCTGTTTTATTTTAAAAAATGTAGTCGCTCAACTCTGAAAGGGGTAAACTTAGTTACCTCCGGATACCAAGCCAAAGGTGTGGCGATGTCTGCACAGTGCTACACTTACGGCAACCAATAGTTACTCTGTTGTCTACTCACACAAGTGCCCTCTTGAGGTCACGCGGATGTCTACCCACATTTACATGGATGCTGTCCAAAAATTACAAAAATATCAAATTGAATTTTATCGAGTTTTGTTCGAAAAACGTAGCTAAATTGACCCGAAGATAACCTAATATTAATTTGGAAATCAGGCGATTGGAGGTTACATTTACCCCTTGTTTGTAGAAAATACGAGCCCTATACTTCCCCATATAAACGGCAGAGGTGCCCGTCATGAAGGAGGAGAAGGCAAAAAAACGATGGTAAAACAACGAAGTAAAACGACGCATGTTAAAAACCAAATTTGGGCAGCTTTTTGAATTGCTCAATGAAAAAGACAAAATGCATCTTCATTCCTTAATTCCTACACGCCTTCTTGGTGGGCAGGAAGAGCATGCCGCCTATTTTGAAATGGCCATGCAGGGCCTGATTCCGACACCGGAAAAAATACCGGTAAAGCAACGCCTGCTCATGAGCGATCTGTATAAGATGATGGAAAAATGGGTGGTCATCAAGCAAAGCGTTTCCGAAACAACAGCCTGCGACGTCCAGCTCCTGCGTTTCTATCGTGGTCAGGAGAATGAAAAACTGTTTCGCGAGAAAATGAGCGATGCCCGCCGCTTTGCCGACAGTAATCCTGTCAGAAATGCAGCCTACTACGAACACGTGGGCACGCTGCTCTTTGAACAATGGGAATTTGACCAGCTTTCCAACCGGTTTTCCAATGCCGATGCAGAAAATATCCATCGACACCGGGAAATCGCCCTCTTGTCCCGGCAGCTGATGCACACCGTATCCCTGGCACCACAATCTGCTCTCCTCTCCCGGCAATTTGATACGTCGATGACAGACCACCTCCTCGAATACGTACAACAGAAAGGGTTTCTGGACATTCCCTGCATTGCTCTCTACTATTTTGCGTTGCACATGATCCGCCACCCTGAGCAGGAAGACTGGTTTGTTCGGTTCAGCCAAGGATTGGACGACCACAGCCACCTCTTTCCCGACGAAGAACTAAAAACATTGTACTTTCAGGCTATCAACTATTGCATCCGGCGCCACAACCTGGGTGACCACGCCTACAGCGTGCGCCTGCTCGACTATTACAAAACTGCCCTTAAGGAAAAATATCTCCTCACCAATGGCCATCTTTCCAAAAATACCTACCGGAATATCAATACGATTGCCATCAGGCTGGGACACTATGACGAAGCCCTGCACCTTAGCCTTACCTACGTCGAACTGTTGCGGAAAGAGGACAAAAAAAGCGCCTACAATTTCAATATGGCCAACATTTTTTATGCCCAGAAGAAATACAGTGAAGCCATCGAAGCCCTCCAGGAAGTGGACTTTGACGACCACTTATCCAACCTCTTCGCCAAGACCATTCTCATGAAAATATTCTACGAAACCGGGGCAGACCGCTTGCTCGATGCACACCTCGATGCCATGCAGGTCTATCTTACCCGAAAAAAAATCATCGGCTACCATAAGAACAATTATACAAAAATTATCAAATTTACACGCATGCTCATCCGCCTGAACGCCTACGACAGAAAAGCCAAAGAAGCACTGATGGAAAAAATCAGGCAGGAAAAGCTGATTCCTGACCGCGACTGGCTGCTGCGCGAAGTAGAAAATAAAAAGTAACAGATATGAACCGATGGCTGATTTTTGCAATGTGCTTGCTGAATATGGCTCTTTTCCCTGCACAAACGCTGCAGGGACAGGGCAACGCTGCTGCAAATACAAAGGTCTTTGCAGCAGGCGATTTCGGGTCGGCAGCGTGGCGCATCCCGGCAATCTGTATGGCAGATACGACCCTCATCGCCATAGCCGATGCGCGCCGCCAGCACAACGGCGATCTACCCAACGACATCGATCTGGTGGCCCGCTACAGTACTGATCTTGGGAAGACCTGGTCAGGGCCGGTCGTTCTGGCTGATTTCGGAAGCCTGGGTGCCAGTGACCCTGCCCTCGCCTACCACCCGGAGACCCGGACCGTCGTCTGCCTCTTTGCCTCACACCGCGGCTTATTCCAATCCACTCCGGACGACCCGATACGGATACAGCTCAGCACCAGCACGGACAGCGGTCGTTCCTGGTCAGAGCCGAAAGACATAACACATCAGATAACCCAGCCCGGCTGGTTTGCTGCCTGGGTTGCATCCGGAACCATCCATAGCGCACCCGACGGACGCCTGTTTGCCGCCATTGGTGTGCGTGAAAATGCATCCAACGCCATCTCTAATTACCTCATTTTCAGTACAGATGGCGGTCGTTCGTGGCAAACTGCCCCGGGCAGGGCCTGCGAAAACGGCGATGAAGCCAAAGTGGTCACCCTGCGCGATGGACGCATCCTCATGCTGGTTAGGCACAAAGGCCATCGCCTGGCGACCTGGACGGCTGATGGAGGAAGCTCATGGACAAAACCGATACTTGTATCAGACTTGATTGAACCGGCTGTCAACGGTGACTTGATACGGTACTGCCATCCCGGCAAGGAGGCGAGCCAATGCGAGGGGCCCCTCGTCTTCTCGGTGGCCTCGCACCCCACCGAGAGAAAAAACCTCACAGTATTTATCAGCCATGATGAAGGTGCCACCTGGCTGTCAGAGCGGGTCATCTGCCACGGCCCTGCTGCGTATTCAGCGATGACCGTCCTGCACGACGGCACCATCGGTATATTGTATGAAGATGGCCAGAAGAACCAATATGATTTGCTGTTTGCCCGGTTTTACATAAAATATTGAATTAAATTCGTTAATGAGAATATGAATTGAGGTAACCCAGGCACCTTCAAGAACGACCCCCTCCGGTATCCTCCTCTGGCATGCCAAATCATCTCCCGTCATGACGACAATCACCTGATTTTCATCATCTGCTGGCGTACTTTGCTGTGGTTTACATCAAAAACAAACAATCATGGAAATGAAAAAATATGTCTATCGCTTTGGCGGTGGCAAAGCCGATGGGAATGAATCAATGAAAAATCTCCTCGGTGGCAAGGGAGCCAACCTGGCTGAGATGGCCGGTCACCCCGAGCTGCAGCTGCCAGTCCCTCCCGGATTTACCGTAACAACAGAAGTATGTACGTATTACTTTGAAAATACACGAAGATTTCCTACTTCACTCCAGGACGAGGTGCATGCTGCATTAGCACAGGCAGAATCCCTCATGGGAAAAACATTTGGACACAAAACAAACCCACTTTTGCTTTCTGTCAGATCCGGTGCCCGACGGTCCATGCCAGGCATGATGGATACCGTGCTCAATATCGGACTAAACGATGAGACAATCAAAGGATTGATTGCCTCCACGGGCAGCGAGCGTTTTGCGTATGATGCCTACCGGCGCCTTGTTATGATGTATGCCGATGTTGTCATGGAAAAGGCTGCTGGCGTCGAAACAAAAAATGGCAAGGGCATACGCCGCCAGCTTGAAGACATCATGGATCGTCTGAAAGAAGAAAAAAAGTACACAAGTGACACCGATCTGACAGCTGCCGACCTAGCCTGGCTGGTACAGGAATTTAAAAAGACCGTCCTCGCCCAGCTGGGAAGTCCGTTTCCTGAAGACCCGATGGCGCAGTTGTGGGGCGGCATCGGCGCCGTTTTTGCTTCCTGGAATGGCAAGCGAGCAGTAGACTACCGACGAATTGAACGGATTCCCGATGATTGGGGAACCGCCGTCAATGTCCAAGCCATGGTCTTTGGCAACATGGGCAATGATTGCGCTACCGGCGTCGCATTTACCCGCAACCCTGGCAATGGGGAGAATCACTTTTATGGTGAATACCTCGTCAATGCACAAGGTGAAGACGTCGTGGCAGGCATCCGTACTCCAGCCCCCATCAATGACTTCTCCAAAAATGCCCAGAGTGCACATTTGCCGACACTTCAGTCGCTCATGCCGTCGCTCTACAACGAGCTGGATGGCTACCAGAAAAAATTGGAGAGACATTATCACGACATGCAAGACATCGAATTTACCATTGAAAATGGCAAATTATACATGCTCCAATGCCGAACAGGCAAGAGAAATGGTGTCGCCGCCGTCAAAATGGCTGTAGACATGCACCATGAAGGGCTGGTCAGCAGAGAAACAGCCATTACCAGGGTCGCCCCCAACCAGCTTGTCGAATTGCTTCTACCCCGCATCGACCCTGCCGCCGAAAACACAGCCAGGGCCATCGCAAAAGGCCTGCCTGCCGGCCCCGGTGGCGCCAAAGGACAAATCGTCTTCGACTCTGCACAGGCTGTCCGTTGGGCCGAAAAAAACATCCCCGTGATTCTCGTGCGTGACGAAACATCACCCGAAGACGTCGATGGCATGCATGCCGCCAAAGCCATCCTGACAAGCAAGGGAGGCATGACCTCCCACGCCGCACTGGTAGCCAGGGGCTGGGGAAAATGCTGCATTGTGGGCTGCAATGACATTGAAATCAGCGCAGAGCAGGGGACATTGATCACAAAAGACGGAGATGTTCTGAAAGAAGGGGACTGGATTACACTCAACGGCACTACCGGCCTCGTCTACGCTGGAGAATTGCCCCTGGTTTCAGTCAATGTGGACGAAAACGAATCATACCGGCATCTGATGCGACTCGTGGACGAAGTCAAAGTACTCGAAGTGCGGGCCAATGTCGAAACACCCGAAGACGCTGTCCAGGCCCTGCGATTTGGGGCCACAGGCATCGGCTTGTTTCGTACCGAACACATGTTTTACGGCGAAAACAGCGAAGAACCTCTCTTCTTGCTGCGGAAAATGATTGTAAGCGATACAGAAGAAGAAAGACGAGAGGCGCTGGATGAATTATTTGTATTTGTTAAAAACGACATCTATAAAACGATGGAAGTCATGGACGGCCATCCGGTGACGATACGGCTTCTGGATCCCCCGCTGCATGAATTTGTTCCACATGACAAGCAGCGCCTGGCTGAATTGAGTCACGAATTGGGCATCAAAGTCAACACACTGAAAAAAAGAGTGCTGGCGTTGCACGAAAACAATCCCATGCTCGGACACCGCGGCGTCAGATTGGGCATCAGCTACCCTGAAATCACTGAAATGCAGATACGCGCCATCTTTGAAGCTGCGGCAGAGCTGACGAAAAAAGGCATAAAAGTCTACCCTGAAATCATGATTCCCGTAACATGTACGGTCAATGAACTCAAACACCAGAAAGCCATCGTGAAGAAAGTCTATGGTGAAACATGCGCGAAAATGAACATAGCCAACATCGAGTATGCCTATGGCACCATGATCGAAATCCCCCGTGCGGCCCTCAAAGCTGATCTTCTGGCTGAAGAAGCCGAATTTTTCAGCTTTGGCACCAATGACCTGACCCAAATGAGCTTTGGTTTCAGCCGGGACGACATCGGTGGCTTCCTGCCCAACTACCTGGACCAGAAAATCCTGCCTTTTGATCCATTCCAGACGCTCGATCAGGAAGGCGTTGGTGAATTGATCAGGTTGGGAATCGAACGAGGACGGAAAACACGGCCGCACCTGGAGGTAGGTATATGTGGTGAGCACGGCGGAGATCCCGATAGCGTGAAGTTTTGCCATCGCCAAGGCATGAATTATGTAAGCTGTTCCCCTTTCCGGGTTCCTATTGCCCGTCTGGCAGCAGCGCAGGCAGCCATTGAAGATGCCTGAGTCCAGTCTCCACCAATTCTAATCCCTTGAACGCAGCATGCGAAAACGTATCTTTCAAATCCAAGCCGTTGAAAAGAGGTCGCTCATCAGCTGTGATTCAGATAACCCTAACGTCCCGTTGCCTAAAACGAACGGGCAGAAAGCAACCACCTGAAACAAAAAAAGATGCCCCGCTATAGGCATCTTTTTTTATTTCACTGCGGAAGAATACGCTATTGGTACCCTCACTGCAAATCCCCGCGTCAGGGTTCGTCTCCGTTCACCGACATTGCAGGGATTTGCCGAGGACCATTTTCACCTGCCTGCAACACATGTATTTCCTGAAAGCAGATGGTCAGAATAGATTGTTTTCGGCACAGAGCCCGTGCACCCTGTGCCGAAAACGTATTGCTTTAATTACTGATCAATTTGAGCTGGACATGTGCACGGCTATCTGCCATGTCTGTCAGCTGCAGGAGGTACATGCCCTGTGGAAGGATGCGTTCCATTGTACGCTGCTGCACTCCCGTATCAATGGAAATGATTTCGCTGGAAAGAACTTTGCCACTCATCTCGAGGATGGTTGCCTGAAGGACACGGGGACGATCGCTGGTCAGTTGAAGAACCGGTTGTCCTACAAAGGGGTTCGGTGAGGCCTTGACAACCAGGCCAGCAATACTTCCTTGATCTGTTCCGGATGAACTTCCCACGGTCACAGTGCCTTTCTCCACATCAAAATCCAACACTTTCAGGTCACCGCTCACTATCTCAATGGGAGTGGTAACAGATGAAAACAAGTTGATCGTACTGCTGATGCCTGCATTCCCCGTCACATCAAAAATCAAATAGAAAAGGACGGCATCGTCAGACAAAGTGGCACCCATGCCATCAGGATGGATCCAGTTGACATTCAGCTGGCCCTTTGAAGCCAGCAGCTCACCGGTATTCAGGGTCCATATTCCTCCATTGTCCTCGACGCCGGCATACCGAAGTACATTCGCATCCCATTGCACAGAAAACTGAAACGCCGCCACATTAGTAAATTGGGATACCCTCACAGGCACTTTGATGCGGCTTTTTTCCTTTTCTTCTGTGCTGCCAATGGCAAACCTGACTGTCCCTGCTTTCTCCATTCTGGCAACGGCAGGATTATACGAATTATTGACATCGCCCAGTTTCATCCCAATAAAATCCTGGTCCGTGACAGTTGTCAGATTAGAGTAAGTGCGCGTCAAAGGATATGGGAATGGGTTTGACGGATTTGGGAATATATAGTCGTCCGGAACAAATGTCCATAACGGTCCACCAGGATAGCCCGAAATATTTCCCAAAATCAGGCTGTTAACCAGATAAAGATCAAAGGTTGTAACTAATGCATTTCTGTTGACATCAGCTGCGATAATCTTGTATGGAGAAACTAATGCCTGCACACCCAAAATATGACGCTGCATGAGCAATCCATCAAATGTTGTTACGCCATTCGTAACCACAGTATCATTGTTTTTGGTAGGAGTCAGCGTGTACTGTGCGGGTGGGAGGGCAAAGCCAAATTGCCCGTTTAGAGGCGTTTGCATTCCAATCGTAGTGGCAGCATTGCTTACAACCACAGTGGCACTGCGCACGCCCGCACCGGTCTCCGTCTTCAAGCGGCCGCTCAGCTGCAAATCCTGCAGAACATCGACCCTCCCCGGGTACAGATTGTACGGATTGACCACGGTGAATGCACCATTGACAAACTCAATGACGACCGGGTCATCATCAAATCTCACTGCACTTGACGATCCCCCTGCTCCGGAGACCCGGAAGCGAAGCGCAAAAATCACATGCCCGTCAGGACGGCTAGCCGGTTGCAGATTGGGTTGTGACCAGGCAAAGCCAATGATGCCGCTGCTGACTTGTCCAAAGCCAAAGGAACCCTGACCGAGGGAATCAAGTCCGGCTTGTTCGATGCCTAAAAAGGTCAGCACGGTCGGATTGAATTTGAGTGTAAACTGTGCCGAAATCAGTTGCTGGAAGTTTTTCACCTTGACCGGAACGACCACTTCTGTACTGCTGAATGCAGCCAGTGTATCCATGTAAAATGTCAACACTGGGCCAGGCGTTGGAGGAGTGGTAAATGTGACCGTATTGCCATAGACCACACCGGCATTATTGGTGGCATATGCCCGCACATAATATTGGGTATTGGGCAGGAGTGGTTGAATCTGACTTGCAAATGTTCCCAGTCCAGGGCCTTGTCCGGTTTTTGTCATCAGGGCTATCGTAGGCAGCGGCGTGGTGGACCAAATTACTCCTTTCTGGACTACTGCTGCACAGCCGTTGCCGGTTATCACGCCGCCTCCCAGTGCGCTGGTAAGGGCAATCCCAGTCACAGGCAAGGTAGTGACGGAAATGGCACTGGCATTATCGGATGGTAACGACTGTATTGTAAGTACCAGAATAGTATCACATCCTGCTCCCGGAATTTCATCTAAATAGATGCCTGGTCCATTATAGATGTTACCATTGAAGGTGTAAGGGAATTGATTATCACACACCTGGAGTGTCAGGCTGATTGTGTCCAAAGGCAGGGAGTTGATAATGATGGTGCGGATAGTATCACAACCCGCAGCTGCATTAGCTGTATCTACGAGGATTCCAGGCCCAGTGAAAATGTGTCCGTCAAACAAGTATGGAAAGTCATTCGCACAAACGTCCCTTGTTATCGTTGTGGTTTCCAGCGGCAATGCATTGACAATAATAGTTCGGATTGTATCGCAACCCGTCCCACCAATTGTGTCTCTCAGTGCTCCTGGACCTGTAAATATATGCCCACCAAATACTAACGGGAAGTCGTTGGCACAGACCTCTCTTGTCACAGTCGTCGTCTCGAACGGGAGACGGATGATGATGTAGTTCAGAATCGTATCGCAAGCCACTCCAGAGATTGTATCACTGTATGTACCAGGACCCTGGAATGTATTTCCTCCGGAAATAAACGGAAAGTCATTGGCACAGACTGCATACGTCTGGGTAAGAGCGACAGGGGTACACTGGTCTTTGACGCACCTGATTGAGTAGCCATACCGCTTGTCATCCGAACTTTTTATAATCTGATTGGTTACACTTTGCCTCAATCCGCGGGAAAAGGCCTGCTGCCCGCTGGACTGGGTGGATGTCCAGAACAACGCATCCAGGCCGGCATAGTCAAAACTTCCGTCGGTATTGGTAAGTCCACCAGGCAAGGCAGAAAAGCCGCTCGCATTGCTGGCGCCGGCATTAGGTGCTACCCAATAATCTGTTCCGGGTACTTTCAACTGACCCAGGGCATTAGTTGGCCCTCCCAGCGTGTTGACAAGAAGGGACCAGTCCTGGTCTGTCGAAACGTGCCAGCCCGTGGGGCAGACATTTTTAACATCCGTAGCAACATAGCCATTGTACAAAGCACCATACGGGCACAATTCGGTGGTATCCAGTGCATAGGCTGTCCAGTAACCAAACGTGGCAATACTCCAGGTTGCTGCATCAGGCATGCCTTTGATGGGCGTCCCGTCATTGTAGCGCTCAGCCCGCAAGTTCTGCGCCATCCATTCCTGTGACGCTATTTTGATCGTCGGATACACATTTCCGTCAATATCTGCAACCGTACCATAGCTTTTCAGGTCATTCAATATGCCTGTCCCCGAGCAATATGCCGGATTTTCACCATAGTACAAATCGGCCACTTCCTGTGCTGTCAATGCGCGTTTCCAAATACCGATATCATCGAGCTGGCCTGTGAATTGATTGGAATTGCCCGTGCCATAGCGGCCAAAATTGAGTGGTAGTGTATTGGTCACGGCTGACGGGTTGCCAATCCACTTCTGTGTAAAGGCAATTTTACTGTCAACATATACAATGGCCTGTACAGAGTCAAGGGTAAAAGTAAAATGGTGCCAGGCATTATCAAAAACGGTAAATTTAGGATAAGGAACACTGCTGCAATACGTCTGGAAAATTCCCAAACATGTGCCTCGCAGGTATTCAAAGTGTATTTCGCCAGAAGAACCCGAGTTGGAAACTACTTCAAAATTCCACCCATTCCAGTTGGAACAGCAATATTTTTCCATGATTTTTCCAGTGCCGGTGCCCGGTTTTGCTTTCATCCAGAAGGAAACTGTGATCGGCAAGGCATTCAGTTCCTGGTAATGAGGAACCTCGACATAATCGTCCACACCATCAAAATTGAGGGCTGCATTGCTCACACCCTTTCTGTCCTGCACATACTGATTGTTGCCTGATACGCCATGGTGCCCGTTGCCGCTTTCGTCGTAGGTATTTCCGCAGAAAGGCCAGTAACCAACCAGCCCCTTGACTGGCACATAGTCAGGCAAACATGAAAACACCGGCGGAGCAGGAAGCCACAGATTGCGGATCTCATCTTCTGAAAGTGCGCGGCTCCAGATGCCGATATCGTCGATTGAGCCGGAGAAGTAGTTCTTAGTGCAGCAGGCATCTCTGCCAAACTCAAAAGAATCATTGATGCAAAGATCCATGTTGATCGAATCCATGGCCACAAGGCGTCCGTCGACATAATTGCGAAGAAAGACACCATCGAATGTGGCTGCAAAATGATGCCATTTGCCTGTAGCAAACAAGCTGTCACGATAGGCCAGCTTCTCGTCATTACTGCAGTTACTGATTTGTTGAATGTAGTCTTGTCCGTTGAGAAGGTACAGGCCGGTAGCCCCATTCCCTGGATTCCTGGCAACTACCAGCCCCTGAAGCTCCTGACTGACAGATGTGGTTGAAAACCAGCAGCTCAATGTCAGCCCACGGGCTTGCAGTGTATCAATATTGGAATCAATGTAGGCATTGAAACCATTGAAGGCCACGGCTGCATTAAGTGTACCAAATCTGTCCTGAGCAAATTGGGCAAAATATATTTTGCCATCGTGGTGGTTTCCGCTTTGGTCATCCGCATTGCCATTAAACGGATACCAGCCTACCAGTCCACTGACAGGTACATTGGCCGGAACCTGTGCTGCAACGGGTTGAAAACACCATTGCAAACCAAGAACCACTAAAAGTAAAAGCAGGTCATTGTGTTTCATACGAAGCATGAATTTTGTCTACCGAAATGTCCGTTTCGGAGAGGTTAACTATAGGTGGTCAGCATGGGACAAACCCCTCCCACCCTCTGTCTGAAAATGGCATTGACCAGCTTGAAAAGCTCCCATTTCAGTCAGAGATACGCAGGGCACGCTGTAAACTCAATCATCAGTATGTCTCCCTACCGGGCAGTACCATCGACATCACCTGTCTTGATGCCGTAGAATTTCAGGGCAGGAATTTTCCTGACATCCTTCATCGTATAGCTATAAGCATTCGTCTGCGCGGAGACGGGTGCGGAATCGGGCACTTTGGCAAACCTCCAGGATGTCTGTCCGTTGGGCCATCGGGGGGTGAGGCCCAGGATTACCTGGCGCAAGACCGCCAGATCAGCGGAATTAACTTTTCTGTCATTGTTGACATCGGCCGCCTGCAACAACAACACATCGGTGATAAACTCTGAGCCGACCACATGCTTATGTATGCGCGCAAGATCGTACATGGTTACCCCATTGCGCACATGCGTTTCATTGGATAAAAAGGCCGTCGCAGTGTCAGGGCAATCAGCGGGCACCTGAAATGATCCGTCAGTCCCAACAGCCGATGTATATCGATAGGTACCTGACGTAAAGGTAATCTCCGTTCCCGCTGGAATATTCCCCGGGTAATTAACCAGAAAAATCCGTCCTTTTACGTATTCCTTCTGGGAAAAGGCTGATACAAAGGAAAGAAGCATAAAAAAAACAAAACCTGTTGTTTTCATCGTACGTAATTTAAAAAATGATATGATGGGTTATATATATACTTGTCAGAAAAAAGGTGAAAATTCCGGCGACAGTCTTTACGGCCGCCGAAATTTATCAAAGTTTCCCTGTATTTTACATAATGATTATCATGATGTGATACTATTTATCTTTTAATTAACATCCAGGATGCAATTCGTCCATCCTTGAAAGCCACCCGGACAAAATATTGCCCGGGTGGAAAGTGGTCACATGGGATTGTATAAACCGAATTGTACACAGTACCTCCTATAAGAACTCTGCCCTGCAAATCAGTGACGGAGTACTCAGCCACCTCTGCTCCAGAGGCCGAAAAATCGAGGATTATATCTTTTTGAACCGGGTTGGGATAAAATCTTACTCCGGCAGGATCACCCACCCAGGCAACGCTGGTCATAACAAAATTAGAGCCAAGCGTATGAAATTCCGGAACTGTCATGGCAGGGTCGGTATAATCAAAATAGACAAAAGCCCTGTTTTCGATTCTGGTGCCATCAGCCACGTCTTCGACAGGGGAAATCGTGTACCTGAAAAAAGCGGTAGAACCTTCCTTGTCAGTCAGACTATCGGGAAGCATGATATTTTCAAGACGGACAACCAACTCTCTTTGCTGGTTGATTCTGTACGTATATGGATGACTTGAAGCACCCATCTGAAGAGTGGTCAGATCCAGCTCAGCTGCCAGCGGATTCTTTACCAATACGGCCAAAGCGGTGTCAAAACCGGTATTCTGAAGGCAAATCGTATATTCCAGATGTGCGTCGCGTTGAATTAGCTTGTCAGGACCATAGCCTTTGTGGAGGCCTATGATCTGGTTCGGCTGCCTGCTGGTGGTACTCTCCCTGCATTCTCTGTCTGTAAACACGTCTCTGTCACTTTCTTCAAATTGTGTCACAAAGCCCGTTGTAAACGCGCCCGAACCATCATCGCCACATCCTTCCACCGCCAATGTCGTAAATAACGAAGCAAAAGGATAGTTGGTGTCCTGGCCCGCTGTCAGTCTGTATGTTGTGCCATCCGCGGGGAGCGAAATCGTTACCTCTTCCTGGGCATCAAGCATGACTGGCTGGGGTGGCGTCATCACATCGTCTTCTGTGACAATATACGTACGCGCACTGGACATGTCGCCAGTGCCGGCATTGAATAAGGTAAAAATCACACTGTTTTGCGTTTCATCACAGGTGGCCTCCAGACGCAGGTTTGCTCCTGTCCACCCTACTGCCGGTATACATAGGTCATTGGGGAAAACGGTCGCAGAGACACAATGCGTTTGTCCGGTCAGTGTTGTAGTACATGCCAGGTTGAGCACCAGCCTAAAAGAACTCTTTTGTCCCACCGCAACCTCTCCGATGTCAAATACCACTTTTCCCTGAGAGACAATGAAGTTTGGTGCGCTGGTCTTGACAAAGGACAGGTCCTCATCAAAAGTCAACTCAACTTTTGCATTTTCAGCGACCGCCGACCCCTGGTTTTCATACGAAATGACGTAGGTATTTTCCGCACATCGTTGCAACGCAGGGGTCACCACATCAACCACCATTTGTGGACATGCTACCTTCGCCTTCACAACAAAACTTTGCAAACCCACCTCATCCCCGGTTGCCACGACAGTGATTCTGTCATCACAAACAGACCACACATCATTGCGCGAAATAAGACGAGCGGTGTAAGTTCCTGCCGGCAAGGCAATCGCATATCTTCCGGATGCATCGGTGGTGCGGTAATATTTCTGGGCACCCTGGGATAGTTCGACAACCCAGCCTGCCAGGCCCTTGTCACCAGCACTGTAGCTGCAGTCTCCATCCGCATCTACGGTCACCAAACCCCACACACGGGTCCCTTTGGATGATGCCTGGATGAGATCCGTTTTGACGCACAGCACTTCGCCGTCATTGTTGACAAATTCGATGGGAAGCTGTGTTTTAGAAATCTCGAGAAACGACTCACTGGCTGTCTGCAGAATTTTAAAACGCAGGGTGATCATTTTTTCACCATCAACCAGGGAAGTTCCGTCCAGATTGTTGTCAATCCACACAAAACGAATGTTGCCTTTGCCATTATCCATGTAGGCGTTTGCCCCAAAAGAGGGCAGCATCGAACTCGCATCCTGAAATGAAAAAACATCAGCATCGTAATTAAATCCAAACTGAAAAGCGGTCATTTTCTTAAAATTTACCACACGAATCGTCACTTCCAACTGCTGACCAACATATTCTGTCGTCATGCTGAGCGCAACCGTATCCGGACAAATTTGTGCCCGGACATCAGCGGCCCATGTTGCCAATAAAAGAAGACAAAGCTTGACAATCCGATTTTGCATGTGTTGGCCTTTGTTTTTGTTGGGGTGATTAATTCACAATACAAAGATGCAGCTGTTCCCCAAGCAATGAAAGAACATTTATTGGCATTTGTATTCGTTTTTATTAATATTTTTTTATTATAACAATTTGATTAACATATATTTAAATGATATTTTTGTATATAAAATTAAAAAATGAGAACAAAACTTGAGCATGTTCTTTCTACATTGGACGAAAAAGACATTGCCCTGCTTGCTTCATTGCTACCTACAAAGTTGCTGGGTGGATCGGCTGTGCACCTCGCCATGCTGCAAAAATGGAGCAGGAAGAAGCTGGTAATACCGGAAAAAATTCCACAGAAAGACCGCCAATGCATGACCGAACTGGTTTCGCTGGCAGAAAAATACCTGGTGATACGCGAGTCACTGCGTTCGGGACTGCATAGTGAAAAAGTACTGCTGAAACATTATCGCCAGAATGAAAACGAAAAACTTTTCACGGAATTATATGCCGAGGCAGAAAAAAAACTAAAGCACACGCGCAACCATGCAGCCATGTACCAGCACCGCAGCGACATTGAGTTTGAAAAGTGGCAGTTTGACCAGCTGCACAGTCGCTTTTCCAATGCAGCGGCCGCCGAAATTCTCCAGCACGAGGAGGTGGCACTGATCGGCCGACTACTGATGCAGGTGGTCGCCCTGGCTCCACAGGCATCTCTGCTGGGCAAGAAGGTCGATACGAGCCTGCTTGATATAATAGAACCATATATCCTCCAAAAAAATTACCTGGAGATGCCCTGCATTTCCTTATATTACCACGCATACAAGGTCATCGCTGAACCTGACAAGCCCCAATGGTTTGACCATTACAGCCAGCTGCTGGTCCAACACCAGCATGAATTTCCCGAGGAAGAGTTGAAAACCTTGTATTTTCAAGCCATCAATTATTGCATTCGGCGGCACAATTCCGGTGACAAGGCGTTTAGTCAGCGGTTGCTGGACTACTATATTACCGCCCTTGACAAAGGTTACTTGCTGACCAATGGCTATTTATCAAAAAACACATACCGAAACATCAACACGATTGCCATCCGTATGGGCAGATATGAAGAAGCCATGCAAATCAGCACTGATCACGTACACTACCTTCGTCAGGAGGACAAGGAAGATGCCTATCATTTCAACATGGCCAACATCCATTATGCCAGAAAAGAATACAACAAAGCACTGGATGCCCTGCGCTATGCCGAGTTTGACGACCACCTCTCCAATTTATTTGCCAAGACGCTGATGCTTAAAATTTACTATGAAACGGGCGCAGACCGTCTCCTCGACGCACACCTCGATGCCATGCAGGTCTACCTCACACGCAAAAAAATCATTGGATACCACAGAACAAACTACTCCAATATCGTCAAATACACGCGGCGGCTTGTCAGGCTGAACCCATTTGACAAAACAGCCAAAAAAATTCTTGCCGACCAAATCAGGCAGGAAAAAGCCCTTCCTGACCGGGACTGGCTGTTGCGCATGGCAGAGAAGTAAGGGAAGACGATAAATCTTGTACGAACAAACAGAGCAAGACCTTTAAAAAAGGAACATCCTGAGGACCGACATGGCTACATCAAATTGACGCACAGATACACAAAACTGTGGTATTTTCTTGTGGTTTAATTAATAATGATTTACAGCGTCCTGTTCATCCTGGCTTTGATCCTGTAAAAAATACAAAGCCAGCAGACCAAAAGTGAAAATACCAACCAAACTAGCAGACAGCAAAATAATGAAATCCTCCATACATCAGTTATTTAATTGAATATTTTGCAACAAGTATAATTTAACAATCAATATTATAATTCTGCGTACCTTGTGATGAAATTGATCTGGAATTGCAGGCGTGGTCTTGTCTTCTGTTTACTTGAAATTCATTCATCTGTAAACTACCATATCCAGGTACAAAGGTAGAATAACTTTACCTATTACATGTGTAGGTAGATAAGTTTCAAGGAAGATGGGTAAGCACAAGGATGCGCTACTTTGCAATTGGATCATTATTTATGCATTTAGTCTCATTGTAAACGATCAGGATGGCCTGTTATGTTGGTTAGTGTTTTATCAAGTTTCCTCGTATTGCTCGTATTTGCTTTGGGTTATGTACTCATCCTGCAGAACAGGTTGCGCCAGGAACTTGAAATAAAAAGTGCCATCAGTTTCTTTTCCTCCGTTTTGTATACCCATAAAAATCTGGATGACCTGATATGGGAAATTACCACCCAATGCATCGCAAAATTAAAGCTGGAGGATTGCATTGTGTATATTGTTGATCGCGAGAAAAACAGGCTGGTTCAAAAAGCGGCGATCGGTCCTAAACGTTCCAGGGAAGAGATGGCCATTGTCAATCCGATTGAAATTCCACTGGGTGAAGGCATTGTTGGCAGTGCGGCTCTTTACAACCAAATCGAAAACATTCCGGATACAACAAAAGATTCCAGGTACATTATGGATGATCATTTCCGGTATTCAGAACTGGCTGTACCGATCCACTTTAATGGAGAAGTCCTGGGAGTGATTGATTCAGAAAATAGCAAGAAAGGATTTTTCACTACCAAACACCAGCAAATTCTGGAGGCAATCGCATCCATTGCAGCACAAAAGATCAGGCAGTTTCAGGATGAAAAATTGCTGGCAGAACAACGCAGCATTATTAACCAAAAAAACTCTGCCATTCTTGAATGGAAGTTGCAGGCATTGCAAAACCAGATGGACCCTCATTTCATCCTTAACGCAATGAACAGTCTCCAATCACTGATCCTAAGTAACAATATCGATAAAAGCATTTTTTACGTCTCCAAATTCTCAAAAATCTTACATAAGATATTTAAGCAAAGTGAAAATCCGGGTATTTCAATAGATAAAGAACTGGAATTCGTGCGGGAATACATTCAAATGGAGGCACTCCGATTTACCAAGGAGATAGATTTGGATTTGATTGTTGATCCGACACTGAATCTCGAAGAAATCTTCATCCCAACCTTCATCTGCCAACCGATTGTAGAAAATTCCATCTGGCATGGCTTTGCAAAGAAAACCAGCAATTGCCTGATTTCCATCACCATTCACCGCGACGAAGACGACAAGGGCATCTTATTTGAAATCCATGACAATGGTGGCGGATACAACCCCAATGAAAGCCCAATGGGAAAAATGAAGTCGGGCAGGGGCATGAACCTGATAACACAACGACTCCAAATCTGGGGCACTTTGAACGATACTGAAAATTGGATTAGACAAAACCAGGCTGAAGAAAACGGGTACACGGTAGTTTTGTATTTTGGTAACAATATGTATAAAGATGATTAAAGTATTCCTTCTGGACGACGAAAAACTGGCACTTCAGTCGTTGCGTCTACTCATAACACGGTATTTACCCGAGCTTGAAATTGTGGGAGAATCCCAGTTTCCGGAAGAAGCAGCCGACATGATCCAGTCGCTAAACCCGGATATTCTGTTCACAGATATTCGCATGCCGGGCATCAACGGCTTTGAACTGCTACTCAGGTTGCAAGAGTGGAATGGCAGTGTCGTTTTTACAACAGCCTATTCCGACTATTCCATCCGGGCCCTCAGACTTGGGGCGCTGGACTACCTCCTCAAACCCATTGATCCCCAGGAATTAAAGCAGGCAATTGAACGCTGGAGAGAAAAAGTGACAGAGGAAAAACCAGATTTTCAGCAGCTTGCAGAAAGCATGGCAGAAAAAAACAAACGAAATCTGAGACTGGAAATAAAAGTAAATGATAAGAGATATTATGCGCCCGTATCCGACATCCTTTATATTGAAGGCGACAGAAATTACTCACGAATTCATTTTGTCAATAAGACAACGCAA
>JAUMBK010000300.1:0-2119 GCA_032115795.1 Saprospiraceae bacterium
CAGCAAGAAAAATAGAAGCCCATCCACCATCACTCAGACTGTCGGCAAGCGTTCCACCTGACCTGACACCGATAACAGCCAACAGAAGAGTGAGCCCCAACTGGTTGAGTGTGACGTTGGAGGCGTAAGGCATTGCCCAGACTACATTTCCCGTGCGACGCAAAGCACCTAAGAGCAAACCAGTAATCAACGGGCCGCCGGCGATTCCCAGCTTAAACATGATGCCTCCCGGCAACTTGAATTCCACCATTCCCAGCAACAGGCCCAAAGCAATGCCCAGACCGGAGGAAAACAAATCAATGCGGCTCGAAGCATGGTAGCTGTCTCCAAACATGTGTTGGATGGATTTAATGTCCTTCCTGTGTGCCACAAACCGGATACGGTCTCCCAATTCCAACACCATATCGGGCTTGGCAAGCATTTCAATATCCCCCCTCCGGATGCGGGTGATGATGGCATTGTATTTTTCCTGCAACCGCAATGCATTGAGTTCTTTTCCCACAACAGCAGGATCAGAAACAAAAATCCGAACGATATCGTACTCTTTTCTATCATAAATCAAACTGTTCTCCGTTTCTGTTCCCAGAACAGCCTCAGCCTGATTTAGCTCTTCCAATGTACCAACCAGTACCACTATGTCTCCAGGCGAAAGCACCACATCCCAGTTGGAGAGCACAGTACCATACAATTGACTGTCCACACGTCCAAAGACCAGATTCCAGTTGTTTTCCTGCAGGAGGTCGCGTACTTTTTTCCCGCGGATATTTTCATTGGTAATCAGAATCGCCCTGCTGGTCAGGTCTTCGTCTAGCGGGTACACTTTTCGTAACATCGCTTTTTCAGCATCATAGTCTACTTTTAGCCACCTTTCCATAAGCCGGATTGCCAAAATGACACCAATGACTCCCATAGGGTAGGAAAATGTATAGGCTATGACAAGTTTATTTAGCGTTTCTGTGTCCCCAAGCCTGCCAAGGCTGACCATATCCATCACACCCGCCAATGCCGTTGTATTGGTTGTACTCCCCGCATACATACCCGATATGGTTGCATTGTCAAAATCGGCAACCAGCCAGATGCCCACCGATATCAAGGCTGACAACACCAGCATTAGCAAAACGAACCCAATATCCCGCCAGCCATTTTTTCGGAATGATTCAAAAAATGCCGGGCCTGTTCTCACGCCGATGGTGTAGACAAAAATGGCCATACCAAATTGAAAAATGACGTCCGGAATGTCCAGGCCCGGCATGACTGCACCAAAACCAAGTCCGACAAATAACACGGCGGCTGTACCCAGGCCTGTGCCGAATAGTTTGACTGTGCCGGCAAGATAGCCCAGGGCTGTCACAAGGAAAAGGAGAAATAATGGGTTTTGCTGTAAGATATGGATCACAATGGATTGTTTTTGAAGTATCTGCCGGGTCGTCTTATAAAATTATGTACCTGCTTCAGCAGGAAGTCACAGCCAAACTTCCACAGCGCCCCCTCCATTTTTTGTAAATGTTATTTTCACCTGCGAAAAGAGGCTGAGCTGGTGACTGATGGCATCCTTCAATACTCCTTGCCCTTTGCCGTGAATAATCGTGATGTGTGGCATGTTGTGATGTATCGCATGGCGAATAAAGGCATCACTTTGCTGAAGCTGATAGTCAAGAATGCGACCCGCTGGTTCTCCTTCCATGTGGGGTGCCAGTTTTTCAAGGTGCAAATCGAGTGTATTTTGCCTTGATGGAAGGTTGTTTTTTGATGTTGCTAAGGCGTTGGATGGCATTTTTTCCTCCTGAAACAAATATAAATCTACATCGGGAAAATGTTCTTTTTCAGGGACAAGTTCCAGATTGGCTGATGTGGCCAGATATACCTTGCCCGACACCTCGACCCTGGCTTTCCCCTCTTCGTTAAGATACTTGCCCTTCTTGGCTACTTGAACTCGACTGTGACCTCCGACTTTATCATGCCGTCCATGTCTCCAAAGGAAGAACAGCTGGTGGTACTTGCCTGGCAGTCAGTCAGGATCAGGGGCACACAGGACACCTTAATTGTCGGTAACCAAGAATTCGCACAGATCAGACAAGACGATGGCCAAAACTAAGACGCCTATGACTACTTGACTTTT
>JAUMBK010000301.1:0-2378 GCA_032115795.1 Saprospiraceae bacterium
GATATGTCTACAGGAGGTCCTACATCGTGGCTTTGGCAATTTAGTGGTGGTAGTCCTGCATTTTCAGCAGATTGGACAGTAAAGGTTGTTTATTCAGCTCCTGGCAAATATGATGTAAAATTAACAGTGGAAAACAACCTGGGAACGGACAGTCTTTTGCTTGGCGAATTTATTTCTGTATTACCCTCAGGAGTAGAAGAAACAAAACCACTTAGTCAACTATCCCTCTACCCCAATCCGGCAAGTGAGGGAGATATTAAAATCAACTTTGGAATACAAACTGCGGGAAAATGCCGGATTGAAATCAGAAAAATTTCTGGTGAACTTGTCAAAACATTGATTGAAGAAAACTGTCAAACAGGTGATTACGCAGTTGAATTCAATGGAGAAATGCTCAGTCAAGGATGGTATATTTGTGTAGTATATATCAACGGTGAGGTCGCAAATGCGATAAAATTCGGAAAAATCTAGGTAGTTACATTAGATATGACATATTTTGAAAATATGTCATATCTAATGTAACACCCAAATCGTAGTAATTGTTCCATCAGAGTTTGTTACTATTGCCTCACAATCAAATTAAACTCCACTCTTCGGTTGATTGATTTTCCTTCCTTGGTTGTATTGCTTGTGATCGGTTTTGATTCACCAAATCCCTGAAATCTCATTCTTTTTGCATCTACCCCTTTTTTGATAAGGTATTCGTAGCAAGCTTTTGCACGCTGTTCAGACAACGTCTGGTTTGCGGTTTCGCTGCCATCGTCATCAGTGTGTCCGCTGATAGCCATATTAAAATCCGGATATCGGGTCATAATGCGCCCTATCTCAGACAGAACGATATTCGATTCTGTTTCCAGAATGGCGCTGCCGCTTTTAAACTTGACAGCTTGCATTGCCAGTTCCAAGGTTTTTTTATCTTCTTTGCGAATCTCCGGACATCCTTCGTTTGCCACGGTACCAGCCACTTTGGGGCACTTATCCCGTCCGTCATCAATGCCATCGCTATCTGTGTCGGGGCAGCCATAATAAATCCGGAGGCCGGGTGCATCCGGGCATTTATCAGCATCATCTGGAACGCCATCCATATCCTGATCCGGACATCCCGCAGCCTCAAAGCTGCCCTTCTCATCAGGGCACTTATCTCTGCTGTCTGGCACGCCATCCCCGTCCGTGTCTGCAATCAATTCCTGCTGCTTCTTTTCACTTTCGGGACAACCTTTGTTTGATTTGACGCCTGCCAATTTAGGGCATTCATCCATATTATCAGGAACGCCGTCATTGTCTGAATCAGGACATCCATCGAACTCCTTCAATCCCTTGATTTCAATGCATTTGTCAAGATAGTCTGGAACGCTGTCTTCATCGGTGTCAGGACATCCTGCAAATTCCTTGATGCCTTTTAACTCAGGACATAAATCTTTTTCATCTGCGATGCCATCACCATCTGTATCTTTCTTATAAAAGAGACTTGAATCACTTTCTTTGCCTATCATATAAACAAAGCCAATACCATGCTGAAGGTTATTGCGGTTTTCACCAAAGGCATATCGATACTCAGATTGGATATTTACAAAGGCACGGTCTGTCAGCCGGATATTTACACCAAGTCCGGCTGGCACCTGTACATTGGTAGATTCCTTCCACTCATATGCACCTCCCAGGCCTGCAAATACATAGGGTGTCACCTTCCGCGGTGGCTGATTGAAATGATATTGAAACTGAACATCAAGACTCAAAAGGCGCTTGGATAAGAACCGAGCATCTTCATTTGGAAAATCAATGACCCCATACCTTACCGGCAAGGCAACCATGATCTGCTTTGTCAGGGTCCTGTTGTAGGCCATCTCATACCCATGGCGGTAATCTTTAAAACTGGTGATGTTCCCCCCATTTTGTGATTGATAATCAAAGAGCATCTTCCGGAATGTCAGCCCGCTGCTGAAGGCTGTCACCTGTCCTTCGACCCTGGTTGCAGATCCAATAAAAAGTATCATGATAACACAAGCAATTCTACCCATAATTTCGATTGATTTGATGGTGAGTATTTAATAAATGACAAATTTACAAAATGTTTTATATATTCAAATAAAACTAGTTATAAATTAAAATTTTTCATTATACGTAAAGTAAATAAAACGAATTGAAAATATTTTGTCTGCAATATTAAGTTTATGTTAATTTTCACTGTGTATAGGGATGATTATATACTTCTAAGTAGGTAAGAGAAGTAACTTTGCACAAAATTTAGAAACCAAACATATTATGTCAATCAATAACATCATCCGAATTTTCCTGCCCAAAGACAAGGTTTTTTATGACATCTTTGAAAATATCGCATTTAACCTGCGCGAAATGGGTTCGACTTTACGTGACGCCCT
>JAUMBK010000302.1:0-1538 GCA_032115795.1 Saprospiraceae bacterium
AGGTACCATTGACAAGAAAAATCAAGGGATAGGTCACTGATTGGCCTGATTTGAATCATCTATTTTTTCGATCCAAAAGGATATTTTTAAATAAAAATTGATGATGAATCCAGAAATGCAGGTCAAAGCCATCATGACGACGATGGTTGCACGCGTGTTGCCGTCAGACACCTTCATGAAAGTAGAGGAAGTATTACAATCATTTCCGATTCACCATGTTTTGGTGGGTATAAACAATCATCTCGTCGGCATCATAAGCCAGCAGGACATTCTGAAAGAATACCAGCGTTGCTCCAAGCTGGGTGTGCTACCTGACAGAATTAGATGTACTGCCGCTGATATAATGACCGCCAATCCCGTGACGGTGGAAACCACAGACACGATTGGACTTGCAGCCGATTTCTTCTTATCCAATACGATGCATGCCTTGCCCGTCTCCGACGGAAAAAATCTTGTAGGTATAGTGACCAGTCACGATGTTTTGAGGTATGCCTTTAAATGATTTATCTTTGCATAAACATATGCATCATGGGTTGCTGAGGCTTCGGAGCACCCAACGCGTTAAGATTGTACGTTGCAGTCAGCATGAAATACCTGCCTATGGTATTCGAAATGGACTCAGAAATGTTTGTCTCCGATGCATTTCGGGAAATTCCCTGGTTCTGATTTAAAATGTCAAATACCCGCAATTTTAACAACAACTTATTGTCCATAAATCCTTTTGCGACTGATGCCTGCCATAATTTTACGGTGGTAGCTGCATCAAAGGAGCCCTGGTCATAGATATAAAACTCCATTCTTGAATCTATCGTCCACCCTTTGCCTGCAAACCAGGCAACATACCCTTCGTAGGTCTGGTTCACAAATTGGGTATTCAGATTTTCGTTTTCTTTGTAGAGATTTTGATTTACGTTCCATCGCCCAGTCAATGACAAATCTACCTTGCTTTTTGATTTGTTTTCGATTGTGGCACTATAGCCATTGCTCCATCTGTCAATGCGGTTTTCAATGCCATTGATAAAATTGATTCCTTGTGTCAAAGACGAATTTACGCCCAACCGGATCTTGGCCCGAAGCGCCTGAATTGGGCTGCTGTAGTTTAGGTTGCCGGAAACCGTTGTTTCAAAATCCGTATTGAGTGGTCTTTGCGTACGTATGAAAAGGACGGGGTCGACAATGGAAGCAGTTGTAATCCTGTTTTTTGTGTAGCCAACGCGGACATTGGCAAAGAGGCTCCTGAAATTAAATTGGTCAAAGAAGTTGTACGAAATACGCATGTTGTGCCTGTATTCAGGTATCAGGTTGGGGTTTCCCTTATAGACATTCAATGGATCGCTGTTGTCTAGCACCGGTTGCAATTGATCTAGGGATGGTTCACGCACAGACGTTGAGTAATTCAATCGAATACGAAGTTTTTCCAAGTCTAGTGATGCTTTGGGAAGCACGTAATTGAAAGTCCTGAAAATATCTTCACCCACTGATGGATTTCCCTCTAGAACTGAATTCTGGTATTCCACTCCCAATGAAGCCGAAATAAC
>JAUMBK010000303.1:0-4829 GCA_032115795.1 Saprospiraceae bacterium
GATGATAGAAGATGATTTCCTGATGAGCTGCAAAAATCAGGAAAGGTTAACAAGGACATTTGAAAGATTGGGAAACAGAGCGAGCTTTGCACATCAGTTTCATCGGGCGATTGATGATTTACAGTTATTTGAAGAAGATGTAACAACCCATTTTACAATCTTTTTCCCTGAACTCAAACTACACATTCATCGTTTATACTTTACCTCAAACTGAGATGAATGACACAGCTTTATGGCATTATCGGGAATCCGTTGTCACATACTTTTTCTCCAGGGTATTTTACAGCCAAATTTCAAAGGGAAAATATCCCAGCCCATTATAAGATGTTTCCGCTGCCAGAGGTGTCTGATTTTCCTGCCTTGGTGGCAAGCTATCAATTCAGTGGGCTAAATGTTACTTTGCCCTACAAGGAAACCATCATGCCTTACCTCGATGAAATTGACCCTGTCGCTTTAGAAGTCGGAGCCGTCAATACGATTCAGTTTGAAGGAAAAAAAATGACAGGGTACAATACCGATGTGTTTGGTTTTGAGCAGTCTTTGCTTGCATTTATGGGTGATATGTCGAAAATAACAGGAGCGCTGATTCTGGGCACTGGTGGGGCCGCAAAAGCAGTTGCCCATGTTTTGGGTAAGTGGAGTATTCCCTTTCTTACCGTAAGCACATCAGGAAAGGGGCATCTTTCCTACAAGGAGATAGATAGTAATGTATTGAATACGTATCATTTACTGGTAAATACAACACCGCTTGGCATGTACCCCAATACAATCTCTTGTCCTTCCATCCCTTATACTATGGTAAATGAAAATAATTTTTTATATGACCTAGTCTACAATCCGGAAAAAACTCTATTTTTGAGGGAAGGATTCAAGCGAGGAGCAAAAATAAAAAATGGAATGGAAATGCTTCTTTTACAAGCTGAAAAGGCCTGGCAAATCTGGAACCACCCTGTAATGTAACCTTTATGAGTGACCCCGACCCTACGTTTCAACCTGATTTTTCAAATACTGAAATCGCATTCTCCAATAAATCCGATAAAGAACTCAGAAAAACTGCCTGGCTTTTCGGCCTGATGAATAACCATACACTGGTGCGCATTTTTTCAAAATTTGGCCTTTTTGCCATCCGATTCCGACTTCCTTTCACAGAGATGGTTGTGAGAAATACCATTTTCCCTCAGTTTTGCGGTGGAGAAACGTTGCTCGATTGCCAGAATGTCATTGACAAGTTATATGAATTTGATACCCTCACAGTCCTGGATTATGGTGCAGAAGGAAAAACTGATGAAGATGAACTGGACGAAGCAATGGAAGAAACGCTGAGGGCCATCGAAATGGCGGCCTCCAATAATTCTGTTCCGGTTGTCAGCACAAAAATTACAGGACTGGTAGACAATTCTATTCTGGAAAAAATGCACGCAGGTGATACACTCACCGACGGAGAAAAAAGAAAGTTTCAACATTTGTCAGAGAGAGTGGATGAAATATGCGCAAGGGCCAGTGAACTCGGCATTTGTATTTTTGTCGATGCAGAGGAAAGCTGGATGCAGGACCCCATCGACGAACTCGTGTTGCAGATGATGGAAAAATACAACAGGGAAAGAGCTGTAGTATACAACACATACCAATTATACCTGGTATCAAAACTGGATCACCTGAAACGAGACCATGCCCGGTGTCTGCAAAAAGGTGTCATTCTTGGCGCCAAAATGGTCAGAGGGGCATACATGGATAAAGAGCGTGAAAGAGCGAAAGAAAAGGGATACCCCTCGCCCATTCAGCCCGATAAGTTGGCCACAGACAGAGATTACGATCGAGCATTGACCTATTCTATCGATAATTATACGACCATCGCGTCCTGTTGTGCCTCACACAATGCCGAAAGCAATCTGCTTCAGGCCCGGCTTGTACATGAGAAAAACATTGAACACAACCATCCCCACATCAATTTTTGCCAATTGTATGGCATGAGCGACAACCTTACATTCAATCTTGCCAATGCCGGTTACAATGCTGCAAAATATGTTGTATACGGCCCAATCAAGGAAGTCATTCCTTACCTAATTCGTCGGACAGAAGAAAACACTTCCGTAACGGGTGAAATGAGCCGTGAGCTCGCACTAGTCAACAAGGAAATGAAACGCAGAGGGCTAGTATAGTCAATAACCAAAGCCTTTAACCTCTTTTTTATTCTTTGCTTCCGGATCGAATTTCACAAGCAAATTGATCCAGAGTGACCTCGACATACGCAGAAAGAAAAAATAAGTTAGTGCAGCAATCAGCAATAAAATGCCCATCGAAGCATTGATTGACAAATTGAAAAAAATGAGACATACCCCTATGATTCCCAGGAAGAAAAATCCCGAGAAAATATAGGATATAAACATGGCGCCGTAGTAAAACCCGGGTTCCGGTTCATATTTCTGGTGGCACACAGGGCACATTTCCGGCATATTGACCGGCTTGGAAAATTCAAAGGGTTTGACAAACAAGTCTCCTTCCTGACATCTCGGACATTTTTTCAAGAATGCATTGATGATAAAATTACGCTTTACCATGACTGTGTTTCTTACTAAATTTTACGATTGATCTTTGCTGTTTCCAAAACGCGCCTGCAGTTGTTCCCCCTTAAACATAACTTCTTCCTTGAGGACTTCCTTATATGCAATTATTTTGTTTCTCAACTCCTGATCTGAAGCCCCCAGGATGCTTGCGGCCAGGATTCCTGCATTTTTTGCCCCATTCAGTGCCACAGTAGCGACCGGAATTCCCCCGGGCATTTGCAGAATGGACAAAACCGAATCCCAGCCATCAATGGAATTGGAAGACTTCACCGGTACACCAATGACAGGAAGTGGGCTTATTGAGGCAACCATTCCCGGCAGATGCGCCGCACCACCAGCCCCGGCTATGATCACACGAATGCCCCGGTTGTGTGCAAATGTGGCAAATTCCACCATGCGCAAGGGCGTTCGATGAGCAGATACGATTAACAACTCAAACGGAATTTCGAAATAGGTTAGCATATCGGCTGCATGCTGCATAACCGGGAGGTCTGAATCAGACCCCATAATGATACTTACGATTGGAGAACTCATTTCAGGAAACGACTTTGATTGTTTTTGTTACAAAAGCTGCTTTTTCCATTGCGGCTTCGAGTGTTTCACCGGTAATGGTTACATGCCCCATTTTCCGCAATGGCTTTGTCATTTTTTTTCCATAAATATGCGGATATACTCCGGGCAATGCGAGACATTCCTCCAGCCCCTGGTACAATGCCACACCTTCAAATCCGGGTTCACCCAGCATATTTGTCATCACAACAGGACACCGCAAGCGCGTATCTCCCAAAGGAAATCCAAGCAGGGCCCTGAGATGCATTTCATATTGTGAAACGCCACAGGCTTCTATCGTGTGGTGCCCTGAATTATGTGGCCTGGGTGCCACCTCATTCACAAACAACTGCCCCTCCGCACTCACAAACATTTCGACAGCCAATAAGCCCACAATTCCCAGTTCTTCCGCCAGCATTTTGGCTGATATGACCGCAGATTCTTCCAAATGAGATGGGATAGCCGAAGGAGATAATAAAAATTCTACCAAATTGGCCGTGGGGTGAAATTGCATTTCAACAAGGGGATACACTGCGGTTTTACCCTCGACGCCCCTTGCCACTATAACGGCTATTTCCTTATCAATGGCAACCAAATCCTCAATCAGACATGGTCCTTCCAGCAATCTTTCAAGGTCCGATGCAGTGCGCACAATGTGCACTCCTTTACCATCATACCCATCTTTTCTGCTTTTTTGGACAAAAGGATAGGTGATCGCATTTTCATTTACTGCCTTTCGTACAGATGCACTGTCCGCAAACAATTGGTACGGCGCCGTTGGGATCCCAATCCTGGAGTAAAATTCCTTTTGTAAGCCCTTGTCCCGAATAATTTCCATAGCAGATGAACCCGGATAGACCAGGACACCTTCCCTTTCGAGCTGCGCAAGTGCGTCTACAGATACATTCTCAATTTCGATGGTCACAATGTCCATCCTCCGGCCAAATGAAACAACATCATCAAAATTGTTCACTGATCCTGTGACTACTTGGTTGCATACAGCTGAAGCCGGACAAGCAGGATCTTGTTCCAGAATATGCAAATCAAGGCCAAGCCTGCTTCCTGCCTGGCACAACATTTTGCCAAGTTGACCGCCGCCTAAAATACCAATTCGCTGTCTCAATCGTTGTTTCACCCCGTTGTTTTTTCTTTACTTTTCCTTCTGAATTTGATTTTTCTCTGCAAAGCATTTGAAACGAACACAAGCATTTGGTTTCTGATACCTGAAATTCGCGTAAATCACTCACACTTCGATGCGCACAAAGGTAGGTCAAATTCACCGAAAATCCGTAGAAAATCCTCTTTGGCATCGTGCTTCATTGGCTATACAAATCACATTTTTCAAAACAGTTTACCATATCTCGTTGTAAATATCCATGTACTTTTTTGCGGAGGCCTCCCATGAAAAGTCCAGTTCCATCGCCCTTGCAACACATTCCATTCTAAAGTCCGGGTAGTTATACAAATCCACAGCACGCCATACCGCATGCATTACCTGATCAAATTCCATATTTGAAATAATATTCTAAAAGAATAAAATTCACAAACAAATATACCCAATTAAAAAAACACTATACACACAAAGGGAAGTGTATCCAACTGATCATGGAAACAATAAGAAATAGTGCTAAAAATAAAGCAGCAGAAAATTATAGAAGAAAAAAAATACTACCTCCTGCCACCCTGACCTTGTGGCGCTTTACTTTTCTCCATCCA
>JAUMBK010000304.1:0-2038 GCA_032115795.1 Saprospiraceae bacterium
CTGTTTTTTGGGGAGGGTATGTCTTGGTGACACCCTCCATGGCAAAAATGATCTTATGATCAGACATGGTAAGAAGTATTTATTCTTTCTAAATTAAACCGAACGACTATACCTTTTTTGGTGGCAGGGCAAACGCTTCGGCAATATGCTCGAAGCCATTCCTGTGGGCACCGTCACAAAAAGGCTTATTGGCCGACAATCCACAACGGCAAATGCCCACTGTGGTCCTTCCCTGCAAATCATATTCTTTTCCCTCTGCATCCCCAAGGAGAATGGGGCCCTCCACTCGCAAAGAACCATTATTTTGGACGGTGATTTTTACATTTTGTTCCATATGATGTTTGTTTACTTTTAAAAACGAACAGCACCAGCAAATGTTTCTATTTTAAGGTGCCTTTCAAAACGAAGTGCGAAAATACGGCTTTTGCAATTTGTTAACGCACTTTTGTCTCACTGAAAGATATATTTGTAGTTGCGTCACTCATCTCAAAATTCCCCTTTTCTGCATGCCTATTTCACAATCAGACCAATTGTTTCAACTCGTCAAATCATTGACAAAGTCAGAAAAGCGAAGTTTTACCATGTATGCTTCCCGCATTCAGGATGCCGACTCGCTTAAATACATGCAACTGTTTGAACTCATCGACAAAGAAAAAAACTGTACAGATGCCCTGATCCAGGCCAAAATGAAAAAAATGGATAAAACCCAATATTCCAATCTCAAAAGACACCTGTACAAACAAATCATGTCAAGCCTTCGCATGACACACATTGTAAAAAAAACAGATATCGAAATACGTGAATATCTCGATTTTGTAGATATTTTATACAGTAAAGGTCTCTATTTGCAGGCATTAAAAATTCTTGAAAAAGCAAAAATTCTGGCCAACAGATCAAACAATGAACTCCTGTCCCTCGCCATTCTCGAAACCGAAAAAAACATCGAATCAAGGCACATCACGCGCAGCGGTCCTGACATCATACCCACACTTATACAACAGTCGGAAGAAAAAATACAGGCCATCGACAAAGTAATCAAATTGTCGAATGCCCGCATTTTATTGCATGGACATTACATTAAATATGGCCACGTAAAAAACCAGGAAGAACTTGACCTCTTCCTGCAGAACTACCGCTGGATGGAAAATCCCGACCTCGATACAACCTTGTCATACCACGAAAAAGTCTACCTACTGCAATCCCGGGTGTGGTATTTCTACATTATCCTGGACTTTAGAAAATGCCTCCACGTAGCGGAAAAATGGGTCGGCATTTTTCGTGATTCACCCTCACGAATTGAGGAGGATCCGGACCTGTATATGCGCGGTTTCCATTATGTTCTCACCTGTGCCTACAACCTGCGCGAAATTGCATTATTTGAGAGGTACCTCGCGCAACTGGAAGCATTTCGGGATGAAAATTATGCGCACTTCACTGAAAATTCAAAAATCATCTCCTTCCAGTATGTACACTATGGCCGGCTGAACCGCTTTTTCCTGCTTGGCCAATACGCCAAAGGAATCACTGCCATTCCTGCTACCTTGCGCCGCCTTCAAAAGTATAAGTCCCAGCTTGACGTACACAGAGTCATGGTCTTCTATTTTAAAATTGCCTGGATGTACCTCATGTCCGGTGATGCAGATACTGCCATCCGCTACCTCAATTTCATATTGCAAATGAAAATCGGAAGCTTGCGTGAAGACATTCAGGGGTACAGCCAACTCATGTTTATCATGGCCCACTTTGATGCAGGCAACGAAGAAATTTTAGACTACCTGATTCAGGGGGCAAAATTGTATTTTGATAAAGTCAATACGCAAAGTCGATTGCAACGGGCCACACTCCGCTTTTTCCAGCAATGGGGCAAGGTGGGCATCAGCGAACGAAAAAGCTGCCTGCTCCATTTTTATGATGAACTACTTGAGCTCGAACAAGACGACTTTGAGATGCGATCCCTCCTTTATCTCGACATAAAATCCTGGCTGTCTGCAAAAATCAATGTCCGGAAATAGAAACGGCACGCCCCAGTGCAAAAAAG
>JAUMBK010000305.1:0-6570 GCA_032115795.1 Saprospiraceae bacterium
TGTTGCCTTGAAGAGCAGGTTGGGTATGGCCTGGTACTGTTTGTTTTTCCACGCGTCTTTCACAACTGTGATGTATCTGTCAGCAATGATCAGGTCAATGATTCGTTTATATTTTCCCCCAAAGAGTGTTTTCATTGTCTGCAGGTGAATACTGTAATTTTTCCCCCTGTTTTTATCGTTTTTATGCAGTAAGCTCTGCGGGTGAACGCGATATACACTCATCGTGTTTCCAAGGCAATACAATTTTCCATGTTCTGCGATTGTCAGGAGGATCACGATATCAAAATACAGAATGCCTTCTGTTTTGGGAATTGCATTGATTTTTTCAACCAGAAGGCTGCGGTACATAATGGATGCAGTGGGTACCGACCATGTCAATAAAATTTCATCCCCTGAGTATTCTTTTTGCTTCAGGTGTTGAAAGATTCGGCTTTTCCAGGTATCCTTTGTCAAATTGAGGATGGCACTTTTGTGGAAGCAGAGTGCGTAATCGGGATGATTTTCTAAAAAATCAACCTGTTTCTGCAGTTTCAATGGGTCTGTCCAGTAATCATCCCCTTCACAAATGGCGATGTATTTGCCCAAGGCCCTGCTTCTCTGTAGTGCCGTGACTGTATTTCCTTTCTTACTCCATTGGTTTTCAGTCTGATATATAGGCTTTAGGATAGCAGGGTATTGCTTTTCGTATTCCCGGATGATATCAGCAGTGCTGTCGGTGGATGCGTCATCATGAATCAATATTTCAAAGGGAAACGAACACGTTTGCATTAAAAAGCCTTCCAGCGCATCCCGGATGAATGAGGCATGATTGTAGGTATTGCAGATGATGGAAACCAGGGGAAGGTCTCTCTTTAATTCCTGCATTGGTTTATTTTTTATTAAAATGTCTGATTAGCCACCGTTGCAAATGCAAAGGTAGCATAAGAAATAGTTTTGCCTTTAAAGGGAGGACCTCTGAGTCAATTAAAGCCAGGTATTGCCTGCATTCATCCGGCGTAATGCCTGTTGCATTGAACATGTCTGGTATTTTGCTCCACCGGTACAGGTTGATATATTTTCTAAAGGAATGATTTTGTGATTCAAACGGTTTGTACTGGCTGGTATGGGCAATAAATTTATTACCAAAGGGATGGTGGCTCAGAAAAGCGCTATTTTCAATCACCAGCCTATAATGTGAAAGGACGGTATTCGCAAACGCAGTTTTACCATCCAGTGCAAGCCTGATCCAGAGGTCAGTGTCTTCTCCATAACTAATCCCTTCATTAAAACCACCCAGGCGGATGAGGTTTGATTTTTTCGCCGCGACCGCTGAGGTCCAGAATAGTTCGCGCTGTATTGCATGTTGAAAATAATCCTGGATGTATCCCCTGAAATTATCGGGCAAATAGAAATGTCGGGAAATTTTTTTTTTCGGTGTCGAAATATCAAACGCCGCGCCAAACAAAATGGCTTCGGGGCATTGGGCAATGAGTTCAGCCATAACTTGCAGGTATGCCGGCTCCCAGGTATCGTCTGCATCCAGAAACGCTACATAAGTGTATGAGGCTAGCTTAATGCCATGGTTTCGTGCCACTGAAACACCCTGATTGGCTGTGGAAATGGAACGGATCCGGTTGTCCAATATAGATTCAACCACCGCCTGGCTGCCATCCGTACTTCCATCATTTATAACCAGTATTTCATAGTTAGAAAACTCCTGCCTGAGTACAGACTGTATGGTGTCAAAGATGGAGGTCTCTTTGTTAAACAAAGGAATCACAATACTAAAGCCAAATTCTTCCTGTATTTGATCAGTCATTTTTAATCAACTCTTTTGCGATGCGATGTCCTTTTTGGATTGCCCTGATACGCCGCCATTCAAAAAAGAAGGCTGGTACACTTCCTTGCTTCCATTTCAGCATGCGGATGGCTGCGTTGTATAGGGGTCTCAGTCCGATATGCCAATGGACGCGTTCCTTGCCATACCGCACAAATTGCTGATATGCTGCCGAAGCGGTTATACCAGCAACCAGTGCGAGCATATATTTCTCTTCAAGACGACCCGCTGGTATCACATGCGTCAGTTTTAAGCCAGGAAACATGCCAGTAGCCTGCTTGTTTTCAAGGCACGTGAGTACCATATCTACATCATCCCCCGACATCATAGCGGTACCCGCCCTGCTTAAGCGCAACAACCGGGGCTCTTGCTGTAAGGCATGGGCATGCTTTAAGGCAAGGTCTCTTTTGATGACCATACCGGCACCGGAGGGCATACACGGCCAGTGTGCAAAATTTGCCCACACTTCCTTTTTTACATGTCGGATTGCCAGGAGTTCAAGATAAGGAGCAAGGTGTGATGATGGCTGTCTTTCAAATCCACCTTGAATGTCTCCTCCGAAGACACCCAGAAAAGTGTGATTTTCTATAATTTCCAGCGCTTTGACGAGGTAGTCTGCTGCCAAAAGATTGTCATCATCGACAAAAACGATCCACTTGCCCATGCTTGCTGAAATACCGGCCAGTCTGGCAAAGATCTGTCCTTGCTTTTCTTCTTTCAGAAAACGTGCTCTGGGATGCCAGGCAACATCTGCAAACGAAATAATGGGTGTGTCGGAATGATTGTCAACGATGATAAGTTCCCATTCAGATAAGGATAATGTTTGCTCACGTAAATGATTTAACACTCTATCCAGTCGCAGAGGATTGGGATTGTATGCGCAGATAATGACTGTAAAAAAAGGTGATGTACTGTTCATTCCGGTTTGAGGGATTGGTTTTTTCTCCCGAAAAGGACTCTTGCACTCAGTTTGAACATCGCAGGCACTTTTTTCCAGCTAAAAAATATCGACGTCATCCAGATTCTCCACCAACGAATCAGCTGGAAAAAAGGCAGGGAACTGTTGGCCTGAATCTCAAAAAACTTGTCGATAATAAATTTTCCATAAACGTTTATGGATCGGGTGTACCATACCGGCTGGCGGTGTTGGTTATAAAGTATTTGGATGGCAGTTTGTAAATCGGTAATGTACCTTCCTGAAAGGTAGGCGTCACCGGAATTGGATAAGGAAGATTCCCGGTACTGGCAGAGTACTTCCGGCAAAAAGAGCACTTTGTACTGCTGCGAAATCCGGTGCCACATCTCCCAGTCCTCGCACCCTTGTAAGTCAGTTCTGAAATGTCCTAAATGCGAATACACATCTCTTTTTACTATGATGGACGGTGTTTGAATACACTGAAATGTAGCGATTTTTTCCTTCCATTGGGGGATAATCCCAGGTTTTTTAGTCCATGGCTCAGAAAGCCGTCTTATCGTGCCATCCTCTTCGATAAAAGCATGCCTGCAAAAAATCGCACCTGCTTCCGGGAACTGACTGATGGCTTCGCGCATTGCGTTGTAAAAACCTGGCAGCACAACATCGTCTGAATGCAGCAGGTGTACCCATTCCCCCTTTGCCAGTTCGATGCAACGGTTGAGATTTGGTATTTGCCCGATATTTTGGCTATTCTTTATCAATCTTAGGTGTGGAGAGGGAATACTCTCTACGATGGCATCCGGAGGTTCATGCTGTGAACAGTCATCTACGACACACACTTCCAGCCAGCCTTCATCCGGGCATTGCTGCATGACACTGGCCAGTGTTTGTCGGAGCAACTGGCTCCGATTGTAGGCAGGAATCATAACAGAAATGAGCGGGGAGGACATCAGTCAGCTGTGGGTTTACCAAACAAGAGAACATGGAAAATATACTGGTGGTCTGCCTTGCTGTGGAAAATTACTGGATTGAGGCGTTGCAGGATTCGCCGGCATTTGTGAACAAGCCACCTTAGGGATTTTTTACTTGCGTGAAGAAGAGAGAAGAGAATAACCCTTTCAATCGGAGAATAATATCCATTTTTTCCACTGAATTTGAGCACTTCTTTGGCGATGGCTGGTTTTTGATGGCTTATAGCGTCTTCAAAGATCCTGTACATTGTCATTGACAGGGGAGGGGTATAGGATGATGTTACATTATTTAGCCGAAGTAAGGCATCGATTTTTTTGAAAATTTGCCATTGGGCCCCTATGTTGGTGATTCGATCTGCTGTGATGGACGATTGTCCGGATTGGAGATTTTTTCTGTAATACACTTCGGAGAGATGATCCTCGAATTTTACATAGTTCGGTTTTTGGCAAAGAGCCCGGACATGCCATTCCCAGTCCTGCCAGCAGATGGCTTCTTCATCAAAGCCACCCGTCCTTTCAAGGGCACTTTTTGTCCACACAGGGCCAGAAGTATGCCAGGGATTATCGTGCATGATGAAGCGGGAAAGGTCATCTTCCTTTTTATACAATGTATTCCATTTATACGCACTATCGCCTGGAGTTTGGAAGAAATGGTGGGTACCAAAGACCCAAAAGTCCAGTCCGGGATTTTGGTTGATGCAATTTATCCGGGAAGAAAGGCACGTCTCTGGAAGGAGATCATCACTGTCCATATACATGATAAGATCTGACGTTGCGGTTTTCCAACCTACATTGCGGCAGGCGGAGGCTCCTTTTTGCCTATTTTCCTTGCGCATCATTACAAATCGGGAGTCATTGTTGCACCAGGCAATGAGGAATTCCAGCACATCCTTCTCCGAACCATCATCCACCAGCAGGCATTCCCAGTTGTGAAAATCCTGAGCGGCAATCGATGCCAGGGTTTCCCTAAGCAGATCAAGTCTGTTGTACACGGGAATGACGATACTTATCTGCGCTGGCATCCTGATCCGAAATCAAGTAGGTATAAGGAACTATTTTTTGTGAAATGCGCATCCATTTGTGGGATGTGGAGTGAATCCAGCGATTTTGTTATCCTTGCCACAGGATCCAAATAACCGTTGTTTAACAGAAGCCATTGTTGGCCCTGAAGCTGACAAATTTCTTCCAGGATCTTTCTGTACCCAGATTTTTTTTGTTTTAACCTTGCATCACTCAAGTAAACCGGCCCTTTTGGGGTCAAATAATTCGTATTTTGATAATACAGGGCAACGTATTTTGACCCGGCACCGACAAATAAGCCTTGGGATGGCCGGGCATGTTTGTTGTAATAGGCAATGTTTTCCTTTATTTCATTCCGCTGCAAGGGGAAGCCGTGGGAAAAGAGGCCTGTGAGCGAAATTAGGGGAAAGAGGAATGTTGCATACTGAAAAGATTCACTTTGTTTTTCAGTCAAATTTAATAACATGGATTCCCACCCAAATCCTATCACAAGTACAACTAGGGGCAAGGTATACAAGATGAGACGAGCCTCAAAAGGATATAGTTTTAGTGCTGACAGGAGCAAATGCAAGGGGATGGGTAAAAATATCAGCCATAGATCTGGCATGGCAGGTTTCCGGCGTACGAGGGAGAGCATGCCCGCTACAGTCAGACCAAACAAGATTGTTCTACCAAAAACTTTAAAATGTACAAGTATCATCGTGTAGATTGTCGCTGCCTGATCCAGGATGAAGGAACCAAATTTCAGACTCAGCGGATTGAGAGGCATAAACGCATTTTCCCGTGCCCAGTATTTCAGCATAAAGGCACGTGTGGGATGCCCGGCAATAAACAGATAGTAATTGATGCCGAAAAATAAGACCCAGATTCCGCCAGTCAGGAAGAGCCAGGTATATTCCGTTTTCTCTCTGACAGAGAATAGTAGGTAGATTCCAACGGTAAACAGGATGAGAATACCGACATTGGAAAGAAACAATGCCACCAATCCAGCGCAAATAAGCCAGAGATATTTTTCCTTCGTTTCCGTATATTGCCTTATTGCAATCGTGTACATGACACACAATACTGCTACATCTGTCATGTATTGTTTTACTTCACTGGAAAAATAAAGCATGGTACTGCTCAGGGTAAACAGGCTGATAGCTACCAACTGGGATGACCTTTCTTTTAAGAATTTGTCTGATAACTGAAAAAAGAAATACAGTGCGGCCCAATAGGACAAAAGGGGAAATAGTCGAAGCGCCTGGTCCGGAAATGGGATCATTTCAAAGAAGGCCTTTTCAATCAGTAGAAAAAGAGGCGGCGCAACCTGGGAGTTGTCCAGTGGCTGCATCAGTTGGGCTGGGGATTTTTCGATAAAATTTAATGCCAGAAATGCTTCATCCAACCACAAACTCCGATTTGAAAAAAACTGAATCAGGGAAAGTACAACTCCTGTTGCCATGACGGCATACCTGCTAAAATTTAATATGTCTTTGTTGTGATGCAATTTAATTCAGGATTTTCAAATCAGGAGTGGATCAATTCGCTTTAATGTACGTTTTGTATTTTGACAGAGTTCTCATTACATTTATGTCCCCAGTTCAGTCAGACAGCATCCATTCATAGGGTGTATTTTGTAATCGCGCTGCCAGTTCGGAATAATTGATAACCATGTCACTGATAGGATATGGATTTGTCCGAATTAAAGAAATTTTATTTTTAATATAGGGTACTTTCAAAAAATCACATATTTTCTTGTAGCCAATATTAGGGGAAGGTAGCACATCTTCTTCGTACGTAAGCCTAAGCAGATGGGTGTCTGACAGGAGTACCTCAAAATCCAGTATCTCTTTTTCACACATTTT
>JAUMBK010000306.1:0-4313 GCA_032115795.1 Saprospiraceae bacterium
GTCCCTTTTGATTCACTGGTGGAACGATCACAAGCGGAATCTTCCTTGGAAGCAAACATCTGACCCATACCATGTGTGGGTTTCTGAGATTATCCTGCAACAAACCAGAGTCAAGCAAGGGCTAAAGTACTATGCCCGATTTCTCGAAGCATTTCCGGATATAGCCTCTTTGGCAACGGCCAGTGAAGAATCTGTTCTGAAAGCTTGGGAGGGTTTAGGTTATTACAATCGTGCCAGGAATATGCAAGTGACAGCAAAGCATATATTGCAAAAGTACGGGGGTCAATTTCCGTATGAGTATGCACAAATTCTGGCATTAAAGGGAATTGGGCCATACACAGCGGCTGCGATAGCCTCCTTTTCTTTTGGAAAGCCTTATGCCGTGGTGGACGGCAATGTCTTGCGAATAGCAAGCAGGATATTAGGAATAGAAAAGGATATTTCAAAGAAAAGCACAGTCGACCAAATCCAAGATT
This sequence comes from Saprospiraceae bacterium, assembly GCA_032115795.1. Lineage (GTDB taxonomy): Bacteria > Bacteroidota > Bacteroidia > Chitinophagales > Saprospiraceae > OLB9. Next base: position 477 of record JAUMBK010000306.1, read on the forward strand.
TTGTCGGCAACGCCATTCAGCATGCTCTTCCGGCAGAATTTAATCAGGCCATTATGGATTTTGGTTCGCTTGTCTGCGTGCCAGCCAGGCCGGCTTGCGAGACATGTATTATGAGCGAATACTGCGTGGCATACCAGCTGGGTAAAACAGCCGATATTCCTTTTAAGAAGAAGAAACAACCCTTAAAAAACCGGTATTTTCATTTTTTTGACCTGCATCTGCCAAACAATAAAACAATCCTTGTTCAAAGAAGTACCGGAGACATTTGGGCTCGTTTGTTTACTTTGCCTTTGATTGAAACGCAAGATGCGCTGGTGCCGGGGGAGGCAGAACGAAGGGAGAAACTCATTTCCATGTTTGAAGATGAATTTGCGGAGGCTGTCAGGATAGAAACCCTTGGAAAAAGTAGCCAGGTTTTGTCTCATCAAAAGATACATGGGTTTTTCTATAAATTGACATTGAACCAGTTAAATATTGTAAAAAAGAACGACCTTTATTTGGTGGAACGGGAAAAAGTATCAAAATTTGCGTTTCCTAAAATCATCTCAACATACTTGTGGGAAACGGGAAGAAAAGAAGATTGATATTTCGATTACCGGAAAACCCCAAATAATTTCTGACTACAATAGCCAAACAACAATAAATAAAGACAGATGGTAAACAAAGTTACGCTAATCGGTAATCTGGGCCGCGATCCGGAAATCAGAACCCTTGAAAACGGTACAAAAGTGGGGACGTTTTCGCTGGCTACAAATGAGAGCTATAAGGACAAAAACGACCAGTGGCAAACAATAACGGAATGGCACAACATTGTTGTGTGGAGAGGTTTGGCAGACAGAGCAGAAAGAGATTTGAAAAAGGGGCATATGGTTTATGTTGAAGGAAAAATAACCCATCGTAAATACCAGGATAAGGAAGGTGTGGAACGTACAACAACCGAAATCGTGGCATCCGTTGTCAATTCTCTTGAAAAAAGAGAAAACAGACAACCTGGGTTAACTGCCGGTTTTCCTGGTGTTGAAGACGAACTGCCAACAAAATCGCTTAGTAATAATACACAGTCTGGCTCGTCAACCGAGGATTCGGACCTTCCATTCTGAAAAATTCACAATAAACTCATATACCATTGGACGCGGAACCGCCCTCAGAGACGCCAGCTAGTTGGCATCTGATTTTTTTTCATTTACCGCAAGGTTTATACACACTGATCCTGTGTCTCTTCTTCGTACTTGCAGCCGTTGTTTTTTTTTCAGCGGCATTTCATTTTTGGAATGATTCTGAATCCGATTCCACACACACTAATCCTATTTTCAGTCGGTTTGGAAGGCAATTATCCTCCATGCCCAAGGCGTATTCTTTGGTGGCAAGAGCATGCCTCCTCTTCACCTATTTCCAGGTATTTGACGTTCTGTTTTACAGCCAGGAAAACACATTACCTCAAATCAATGGGGTAAGCCAGGACAGTCTTGATTACAGCCAATTATTGCGGGGCCTTCTACTGTTTGTCATCGTATTTGTCTTTGAGTCAATCTTGCCGGCGAAACAATGGATAGTAAGCCGACTTTTTTGCAGTAAATGGCGTGTTTTACTTGATCTGGTTGCCTTCCCTTTCCTTCCTTTTGTTCTGCTTGCAAGCTGGGTAAGCAATAAGAACAAAGTCCATCAAACAGAGGCTGCAATGGAGGAAAGCGCTGCGCTGCAACGAACAATTTCAGGTCAACACACGCGGGAAGAAGTATCATACACAGAAGGCAAGAGCAAAGGGACTGTTCCTGATTTTGCCCACTTCCGTGAAATTACAGCACGGCAGATTATGTGTCCACGAATGGATATCTTTGCTGTGGCGGATCACTGGCCATTTTCACAGGTCTTAACCTATGTAAAAGAGGCGGGGTATTCCAGGCTTCCGGTGTATCATGGAGATGTGGATTCGATCACGGGAATTTTGTATGTCAAGGATATCTTACCTTTTGTTGAGAATAAGGATAATATTGACTGGTTGCCTTTGATACGGGAGGGAGTTTTGTTTGTTCCGGAATCAGTCAAAATTGACATGTTGTTAAAAGAATTTCAATTGCGTAGGCAACACATGGCGATCATTGTTGATGAGTATGGTGGCACATCTGGCATTGCTACACTTGAGGACATCCTCGAAGAGTTGGTTGGTGAAATAAAGGATGAATTTGATGCGGAAGATGAGCAGGTATTTCATAAAATTTCGGAAAGGCAATATATTTTTGACGGGAAAACCTTGTTGCAGGATGTGTGCAGAATTACGGGTGTATCTTCAGGGTACTTTGATCCATTCAGAAACGAAGCTGATTCTCTGGGGGGCCTTATCCTGGAACAATCCGGAAATATCCCATTGGAAGGTAAAGTGTTTCAGGTGGGCAATATATCGCTAAATGTGATGCATGTAAATAAAAACAGAATTGAACGTATTGGATTTGAAATTAAGGAAAATGAAGCGATGTAGTTTGTTTTTCGCATTGGTGAGCCTTATTCTTCTTTCATGCGAAGAGGAGGGAGTTAAAGTACCCAGGCCGAGAATGTATCCCAAGGTCGATTATCCTGCCAAAGCATATAAGGATTTTGATAATAAGGACTGTTCATTTACTTTCCGGCAGCCAGTATATAGCGTGGTTGTGCAGGATTCTTTCCAGTTTGAAGGCAGACCGGCTTCAGATTGTTGGTTTGATATACAGACGAAAAACCTGAATGCCAGTCTGCACTGCAGTTATTACCCATTGTCTGAAAAACACAATCTTTCCTCTCTGATAAACGATGCATTTACTCTGGCGGGGAAGCACAATATAAAAGCCAATTACAGGCGGGAAAACAAAATAGAGACTGAAAATGGCGTAAAAGGTATCCTTTTTGAAATGGAAGGGCCTGTAGCCAGTCCTGTTCAATTCTACCTGACAGATGAAAAAAAGCATTTTTTTCGGGGATCACTTTATTTCAATGCACGGGTAGATTCTGATTCTACGAGGCCCGTTCTTCAATTTATCATGGCGGACATAGATACCATGATTACTTCTTTCAAATGGAGGAATTGATTTATAGGGAAATCAACCGGCTTGTGGCATTCCTTACTCTTCTTTGTAAACGTTAATTATTTCTAAAACTTACCGTTTCTTATTTGCGTTAAAATAGCAAAATAAATAACATAAAACACTGAATATCATATATTTGTGTCATTTTGGCTATTCTTAAAAACCACAAATTTTACAAAATTCATAAAAATGCAAAAGCAATAAAATACGGATCTTTGTGTTAGAAGAAAAAAACAGAAGAATTAATGTGGCTTTAATGATTAGAATAACAGACAATCAAAAAGTTGGTTGTCTGTTTTCTTTTTGTGCCAAACGCTATTACGCATCGCAAATTCGTCCACGTTTTGTATGTTTATCACCTTGTAATGAATATACAGGCAAGGCATGGCCAGATTTCTCATCGTCTGCGATAAATTTAAAGGTTCTGTGACGGCGTCACAGGCAATGGAAGCCATTGCACAAGGCTGTGCAATGACAAAATATCCTATAGATTGCAAAGGCATACCTGTTGCCGATGGTGGTGAAGGTAGTTTACTGTCAGTTCAGGCTGCCATTGGAGGCAATAAGATTGTCTGCTCTGTTCTCAATGCGGCAGGGCACCCAGTGGAAGCTTATTATCTCAGACATGGGCTGTCAGCATATCTGGAAACCAGCCTGAGTTGTGGTTTGACTATTTTGCCGGATCACCTCCGCAACCCAATTTCCACAAGTACATTTGGTGTGGGTATGCTAATTCGTCATGCGATTGCTGAGGGCTGCCGAGACATACATTTATTTTTGG
>JAUMBK010000307.1:0-3496 GCA_032115795.1 Saprospiraceae bacterium
CCGATATGAATCGGAGGGCAGGGCACGTAAAACAGTACAGGCCCAGGATCTTTGGTTTGCCATTCTGGAATCACAGATAGAGACCGGAACGCCATACATTCTTTATAAAGACGCGTGCAACAGTAAGTCGAACCAGAAAAATCTGGGGACAATTAAGTCCAGCAATTTGTGTACTGAGATCTTGGAGTATACCGCACCCGATGAAGTGGCGGTGTGTAATCTTGCATCGATTTCCTTGCCGAAATTTGTGGACGAAGAGAGTCAAACATATGACTTTGAAAAGTTACACTATGTGACGAAAGTAGTGACAAGAAACCTAAATCGGATCATCGACGTCAACTATTATCCGGTTCCTGAGGCACGAAATTCAAATATGCGCCACAGACCTATCGGCATTGGTGTGCAGGGGCTTGCTGATGCGTATGTTTTGATGCGTATGCCATTTGACTCACCTGAGGCGACAATGCTGAACAAACAGATTTTTGAAACCATTTATCACGCTGCAGTAGAAGAATCGTGTGCACTGGCCGAGCAGCTTGGTGCCTATGAATCATTTTCCGGCTCTCCGGCAAGCCAGGGATTACTCCAGTTTGACCTATGGGGAGTAACTCCTACCGACCGGTATGACTGGGCAACACTGAAGAAAAGAGTGAAGAAAATCGGGTTGCGTAACAGCTTACTTCTCGCACCGATGCCCACGGCATCCACATCGCAGATTCTTGGCAACAATGAGTGTTTTGAGCCATATACCTCAAATATATACACAAGGAGGACCTTGTCAGGTGAATATATCATCGTAAACAAGCATCTTCTCAAGGACCTGACGAGTCTCGGCCTATGGAATGAAGAATTGAAGCAACAATTAATGGCGGCGAACGGCTCAGTGGCAAACATACCGCAGATTCCTGATGATTTGAAAGCATTGTACAAAACCGTGTATGAAATCAGCCAGAAAGTCATCATCGACCAGGCAGCAGACCGTGGTGCCTTTATTTGCCAAAGCCAGAGCCTGAATCTGTTTGTGGAAAATCCCAACTTTGCGAAACTCAGTTCAATGCACTTTTACGGATGGCAAAAAGGGCTTAAAACGGGCATGTACTATCTGAGAAGCAAAGCGGCGGTAGACCCCATCAAATTTACGCTGAGTGAACAGCACCAAAGAGTAAAAGCGACACAGGATTCACAGGCTGCAGAACTGGAAGTAATGGATCTTCCCGAGGGAGCAACCTGCACCATGGAGGAAGGATGCATCATGTGTGGTTCCTAATATGGTAGGTTGGTCAATTGGTGTTTTTCCCTTTCCTACCTTCTAATCAGGAAGGAATCACACCTAGGTTTTTTCCTACTTTTGTAAACGCTGCTACTGCTTTCATGATGTGTTCCGTTTCGTGACCTGCACTGATCTGAACGCGTATACGGGCCTTTCCTTTTGGAACAACAGGAAAGAAAAATCCAATAACATAGACGCCTTCCTCGAGAAGGTCTGCTGCAAATCTTTGGGCCAGGGGTGCATCATAGAGCATCACGGGTGTGATTGGGTGAGTGCCAGGGATAATGTCGAAACCGGCAGCTACCATTTCTTTCCTGAATAACTGGGTATTTTGTTCAAGTTTGTCACGAAGTTGTGTGCTTGCGGACAATAATTCCAACACTTTAATGGATGCCCCTACGATGGATGGCGCTAAAGTATTAGAGAACAAATACGGCCTGGATTTTTGGCGTAGCAATTCTACAATTTCTTTTTTTGCAGCAGTGAAGCCGCCGGAGGCACCACCCAGTGCTTTCCCGAATGTGCCGGTAATGATGTCGACCCGGCCGAACGCATGGCAATGTTCGGCAGAACCGCGTCCGGTTTTTCCAATAAATCCCGTTGCGTGGCAATCATCCACCATGACCATGGCTCCGTATTGGTCAGCCAGGTCGCAAATTTTGTCTACCTGTGCAATGATGCCATCCATGGAAAAAACACCGTCTGTGGCAATCAGGATGCGTCGGGCATTCATGGCATGGGCTTCTTTCAACTTGCTTTCCAAATCTGCCATATTGTTGCTTTCATACCGCAGCCTGGCCGCTTTGCAAAGCCTGATGCCATCGATGATGGATGCATGATTGAGCATATCAGAAATGACGACATCCTCCTCAGTCAAAAGTGGTTCAAACAAGCCCCCATTGGCATCGAAGGCTGCGGCATACAGAATGGCATCCTCCTGGCCAACAAAGGCAGCTATGTTCTTTTCCAGTGTTTTGTGGATATCCTGCGTACCGCAAATGAAGCGTACCGAAGACATACCAAATCCATGAGTGTCGATGGCTTCCTTTCCCGCCTTAATCACATCAGGGTGTGAGGACAATCCGAGGTAATTATTGGCACAAAAATTCAACACTTCTTTGCCCTGTGTGGTCTTGATGACGGCACTCTGGGGTGTCGTGATGATGCGTTCTGCTTTAAAAAGTCCCGCATCTCTGAGTGAGTCTAATTCCTTTCGTATATCATCGATCACGCCATTTCTGTCCTGGTGCATAACCTTGGTTGATTTAATTGTTTTTTAAATGGAAAAGCATGTCTTTTGTCATCGAAGCCAGATTGTAAGCCGGATGCCAGCCCCAGTCTTTTCTTGCGACTCGATCATCGATGGATTCAGCCCATGAGGCAGCTATCGCCTGGCGGAAGTCCGGACTGTACTTAATTGTAAAATCCGGAATATGTTTCTTTATTTCCTCTGCAATTTCAGCGGGTGTAAAGCTCATCGCCGCAAGATTGTAGCCATATCGGACAGTGAGGCTGGATGCATCCGCCTTCATCAGCCTGATTGTGGCATCAATGGCGTCATCCATATACATCATCGGCAATCTTGTGTCTGCCTCCAGAAAGCAGGTGTAGGATCCTTCTGCCAGGGCAGCATGAAAAATTTCAACAGCATAGTCGGTCGTACCTCCGCCAGGCATCGATTGCCAGCCAATGATGCCCGGATATCTGACTGATCTTACATCAATACCATATCTTTGATGATAGTAATGGCACCACATTTCTCCGGTGGCTTTGCTGATGCCATACACCGTTTCAGGCAATAACGGACAATCCTGTGGTGTTTGCACTCTCGGTGTTGTTCCTCCAAACACAGCAATGGTGCTCGGGAAAAATACTTTCTCCAGTCTCTCCAGCCTTGCCAACTCAAGAATGGAAAGGAAGCCATTCAAATTAATATCCCAGGTGCGCATAGGTGCCGCTTCTCCACTTGCAGATAAGAGTGCCGCTAAGTGATAAATCTGTTTGACATTGTACTCTTTTACTAGTCCTGCGAGGCGCGCGTTGTCTTGAATATCCAGGATTTCGAAAAGGGTATTCGCGTCTGCTCCTGCTCTCGGTGCTATGTCCGTTGCCAGAACAGAAGAATGGCCATATTCTTTTTGCAATGCATCAGTAAGGACCCTGCCAATCTGGCCGTTTGCTCCAGTCACCAATATCATTTGTTGGCTCATTTTGTGAGGTTTGGGT
>JAUMBK010000308.1:0-6506 GCA_032115795.1 Saprospiraceae bacterium
TCGTATCACTGGCACGCAGACGACGATGAAGATGTGCAAGTCGATGTGGGGGGAAGATGACCCCTCCATTAATTATGGTCTGACGTGCACATCAGGTCCTCTCGGGGGAGATGCCCAGATTGCGGCGCTGGTAGCCACCGGGCAAATCGATGCCGTCATATTTTTCAGAGATCCACTGGACAAACACCCTCATGAACCTGATGTTCAGATGTTGATGAGGTTGTGCGATGTTCACAACGTACCATTGGCTACCAATCCAAGAACAGCAGCCCTGATATTGAGGGGGCTGGCAATGGAAGAGGAAGAGGTCGTTGGAGGTTAAGGGCTGCATTCCATCGACGGCATCAATTTAGTACTAAGTGAAGACGGAAGAGTTTAAGACATTGTATTCATCCATTCCCACCCAGCCTGGGGTGTATCGTTTTTTGGATGCAGAGGGTGAAATCTTGTATGTCGGGAAGGCAAAAAACCTAAAAAACAGGTTGAATTCCTATTTTGGAGATAAGAAGAACATGCAGTATAAAACGGTCGTATTGACCCGCCATGCTTCTTCTATTGAATACACGGTCCTGGAGAGTGAGCATGACGCGCTTCTCGTTGAAAATTCACTAATCAAAAAGTTTCAGCCGCGGTACAACGTCATGTTGAAGGATGGAAAAACCTATACCTACATTTGCATTAAAAACGAATCTTACCCAAGGGTCTTTTTTACACGCCGGGTTATCCGGGACGGTTCTGTTTATTTTGGTCCATATACCTCCAAGTACCGGGCTAATATTTTGTTGGATATTATCAAAAAATTGTTTCAACTGCGCACCTGCACCCTGCAGTTGAACGAGGAGGCTATAAGTCAGGGAAAATTTAAAGTGTGTCTGGAATACCATATTAAAAATTGCCTTGGGCCATGTGAAGGTTTTGAATCACAAGACGAATATGATCAAAAAATTGAGCAGGTTCGAAACATTCTAAAAGGCAATCTGGGCTCGGTGCGCAAATACATTGTTGACCAGATGAAACTCCATGCCGGCAAGCTGGAATTTGAACTGGCGCAGTCGATGAAAGATAAGCTCATTGCGTTTGAGGACTACCAATCCGGATCGACGGTGGCAAGCACCACCATTGGCGACCTGGATGTATTTGCCATACATAGGGAAGAGAAAATGGCCTACATCAATTACTTGAAGGTTGTCAAAGGGGCATTGGTCAACACCGACATTGCGGAGGTACAAATGAATCTGGATACGGATCCGGAGGACGTATTGTCCTTTGTGATCCCCGCTATTCGGGAAAGATTTGACAGCGATGCCCCTGAGGTAGTGGTACCGGTTTCTGTTATATTACCAGACACTCGGATTACAATCACTGTGCCAAAACGCGGAGATAAAAAGAAATTGCTGGAACTGGCTGAAAAAAACATTGAATTTTATATCCGGCAAAAACAACGCGATGCGGCGACGCATATGAAAAAAGTTTCCTCGGCTGAACGCATCCTTACCACGTTGAAAAACGATCTAAGAATGGACGAAATTCCCTTTCACATTGAGTGTTTTGATAATTCAAACATTCAGGGAAGTCATCCTGTATCCAGTTGCGTTGTATTTAAAAATGGCAAACCTGCCAACAAAGAATACAGGCACTTTAACGTAAAAACAGTGCAGGGACCCAATGATTTTGCTACCATGGAAGAAGTGGTGTTCAGGCGATACCGTCGCTTGCTGGAAGAAAAGCTATCGCTTCCCCAGCTTATCATTATCGACGGGGGTAAGGGCCAGCTAGGGGCTGCAGTACAGAGTCTCGAGAAATTAGGCATCCTGGAGAAAGTCACCGTGATTGGCATTGCAAAGCGATTGGAAGAAATTTTCTTCCCAGGTGATTCGCTACCATTGTACATCAACAAAAAATCTGAATCCCTCAAATTGATTCAGCATGCCCGCAATGAAGCCCATCGTTTTGCAATATCCTTTCACCGGGATCAGCGGTCGAAACATTTCTTAAACACGCAGCTCACGCAAATCGCGGGTATTGGCAAAGTGACGGCCGATAAATTATTGCGCCATTTTGGTTCAGTGGCACGCATTCAGGCAGCCACAGAAGAGGAATTGTCTTTGCAGGTAGGCAATGCATTGGCCAAGAAGGTGGCAGAATATTTTCGTGAATAACACCTTTTTTTGCCTGAAATTTACCTATTTTTACATAATACAAAGTTGAAAGTAAGAATGGAAAATGCAATAACACCCATCGTAGCTGGAACCATGCTCTGGGGAAAATGGGGCCGCGAGCTGTCAACTGGGGAGATGGCCTCATTGATGCATCATTTTGTCGATAATGGCATAACCACGTTTGATCATGCCGATATTTACGGAGGGTATACAACGGAAGCCGAATTTGGTGAAGGCTGGGAGTATTCCGGCATTGCCAGAGACAAAATTCAATTAATCAGCAAATGTGGCATCCGCATGGTTTCGGAAAATCGAAATCATCGCATAGGTCACTATGATTACGATGCGGCATACATTATGGATTGCTGTGAGCGTTCGCTGCAAAATTTAAAGACCGATTATTTGGATCTCTTTCTAATGCATCGTCCAAGCCCTTTGATGGAAGGGGAAGTGATTGCTGAAGCTGCATCAAGACTCACGGAACAGGGGAAAATCAGGTCATTTGGTCTGTCGAATTTCACCCCTTTACAAACTGAGCTGATAAGGAAATTTATTCCTGTTTCATATAATCAGATCGAATTTTCCGTTACCCATCACAGCCCGTTGACTGACGGACAGCTTGACCATATGATGTTACATAATATCCGGCCTATGGCCTGGGCTCCTCTGGGTACGGTATTAAAAGATGATTCGGCAGACAACAGGCGGATCAGAAAAGTACTTGACAGTCTGTCAAAAAAATATGGTGTTGAGCATGATATAATCCTGATCAACTGGGTTATGAGACACCCATCGAGAGTGATTCCGGTGGTGGGAACGGCAGATTTACATAGAATCATGCGACTTCGGCAGGCACTGTCATTCACAATGGAACGTGAGGACTGGTTTGAATTATACATTGCAGGCATGGGACATCCTGTGCCATAACATGTTGAATTTTTCCTACATCAAAACAAGTGCTATTGATAGTGAACTAGTGTAAGGATGTATTTGTTTCACTAGATATGACATATCTCAAAGATATGTCATATCTAGTGAACTGTTAGAGTATGATAAAAATTGCATAACAATAACTACTAAATAATGTCAAATAATCGCCCATAGACCAAATAACACATACTCCCAAAAAAACAAGCCCCAGAAATACTTATAAAATCGTGCAACAGAAACCTTGGAATCAGGGAGTGTGATAACGACCATCCATAAAAAAACCAGCGCCGCAAGGCCATGTGACACCATCAAAAAATGATCTCCTTCTGTCCAGGCCCAAAATAAGGTTATCCCATAGGCAGCCATCAACAAAATGCTGCCAGTATAAAACACCGTTCTGACCGAATAAAGGACTGGCGCCGTCTGAAACTGAAATTTTCTGTCTCCTTCCACATCCGGTAAATCTTTAAACCAGGCAATGGACAGACTAAAGACAGTGACAAACAATGTCAATATCCAGAGGGGTTGCCAGCTAAGCGTGCGTGTAGAATCAGACAGGGTCGTGAAATGCAAAAACATGCCCAGATTAACCAAGATACCCCTGACTCCTGTAATTGACAGTGCTGCGGGCAGGTGATGCCTCTTCAACTGAATGGGAGGAACCGAATAGACTATGCCAATCAGCAAAATCACCAGAATAAGCATGCCCAAAATGCGTGATGTACTGAATGACGTTGTCAGGCTGATGACCAGGCAAACAAAAAGTATTTTTTTTGCAAAATCCACAGTCATACTGCCATTCGCAAGAGGAAGGTACGGCTTGTTGAGTTTGTCAAGCTCAACATCAATGACCTGGTTAAGCCCAACGATAAATACATTGCATGCCAGCCCTGCTACCAGTGTGAGCAATAATTCACTCATGTAACGTGGATAATTCTCTGGCGGTACAGCCAGCAAAAACAAGGTAGTGATGCTTACAACAGAGCCGATGATGGTGTGGGGCCTGCTAAACGCCCAAAATATACGAAGTGCACGCATGTTAATATATACTTTGAATATAAGTGATGAAAACAGGAAACGAAAAGCGTTCAACTACGTCAAGCTGACCGTTTTCAATTTCAGAAGCAAAGATTTTTTTGAGCTTTGTCTTGTTTGTTGCCCGAAAAACAGAGAGTATGCCGTCAATGAGCACCGTCAGAATGTTGATGGGAAGTAGGTAGGTCAAGCCCAACCGGAGCCAGGAGAATGGCCGTATGAAGGGCGTAAAGAGAAGCGTTCCGACCACGGAAGCCACACAAACCTGAAGTAATGACAGGACCCCCGGTTTAAGGATCTCTGCAAAAACAAAACAGGCCCTTTGCTTTATCATTTGCTGTATTATTGCTTTTTTTTGCTTGTCGTCAAAATGGTGAAAGGCATTCAACATCGTATACATTACCCCTTTTTCACATGTTAAGTTAAGGACATCAACGGGTGTGTGGACCACTATATACCCGGGGTTGGGCTGGAGGGACGCAGGATATAAATCTGTGCAGAAAAGCGGTATTTCTGCCATGCCAACGGCTTTGTGCAGCGCCAGAGCCGGCTTGCCCGAACCACTGCACAGGTCAACCATCCTGGTAAGACTATGTCTTCGAATCATAGCTCCGACAGGTTGCCTAAGAGCCTTGTACGCCTGCACCTGAACAGCTATCTCACCGATAATTTCAGTCTGGAATCGCCTCAGAAGTGGCGGAAACCAGGGATAGTCTTCCAGTTCTTTGATTTGCATGCTTTTATATTTTAGCTAATCCGTTGGCCTTGACCAAAGTATTGATTCCGGCCACATCCGACTCTGATAAGCCAAAGGACAGGCATGGTGGAAATCGGTCAGTTTTATGTCATTTATTGTATATTGCGGTTTGGAATATGCCATGAAAATACTGAGCTCAGGTGAGATAATTGTATTTCTGATTGCATTTTGTGCAATTTTAATCATGACTGAGGGACTACACTGGTTTACCCGAAGGTCTGTTCTTTCAGTTTTTCATGCACGAAAGTTGTTGCATTTTTTTGCATTGGCCGTCAGTGCCCTGGTCATTCAATCTTCGCAAGAACGAACCTTGCTTTCGATCATTTTCCTTTCGGCATTTTTCATTTTATTGATTGTCAGTTACAAACGCCTTTTATTTCCAGAGACACAGACTAGTTACGGCATTGCATTTTTCGCTTTGGCTTTTGGTTTGTTGTTGCTTTCTTCATTGCCAACCGAGGCCATTTTCTACGCAGCGCTTGTGACAGCCGTGTGCGATCCCCTTGCAGGATGGGCTGGCATGAAATGGGGTAGGGGGGGGAGTATTTTCCTTTTCGAAAAAAAATCATGGCCAGGCTTTTTGGCATTTTATCTTTCTTGTCTTCTAATCTCCGTCTTTTTCATTGGAATCACGCCACAGCTGGCTTTTTTGGCGCTCATTCCGGCGCTTTCTGAACTGTTTTCATGGCGCGGCAGCGATAATCTATTGGTGCCTGTCATCTCTGCAATCTGGTTTACACTGGTACAACACTTGCATGTGAATCTGGATGTCATGCTCTTTTTAGGCTTAATGGCTACAAGTATGATGCTCGTATTCAAAAAGCAGTGGCTCACACCTGAAGGTATCGCTGCTGCCGTTTGGATGGGTATGGTCATTTTTGTGGCTGGGTCCTGGTCATGGCTGGCTGCCATTGCCCTGTTTTTTGTAGCAGGCAGCCTCTCTTCAAAATGGCTTGGTCAAAAAAAGGAAGGTGCCGGCCGGAATGCGGTCCAGGTTTTTTCCAATGGGGCGGTGGCTTCCTGTTGCGCTGTTTTGTATGCTTTGCACCCTGATGTGGCATGGCTGATGGGATTTTTAGTCTCAGTGGGTGTATGCCTTTCAGATACACTGAGCAGTGATGTAGGCATGAAAATCCGACAGCAGCCGTATGACATCATCACTTTTCGGGCAGTACCAGTCGGATTGTCAGGCGGGGTAACTCTCGCAGGGACACTGGCAGGTCTTACGGGGGCATCCATGCTGGCTTTGGTCGGGGGATATTTGTTTTCTTTGTCCTGGTACCACGTACTTACCATTTTGTTGTTTAGTCAGGCTGGCATGATCATCGACAGCATATTGGGTAGCTTGTTGCAGGGGAAATTTATTGGCCAGAACGGAGAGGTCGTGGAAGAACGGGAATTCGGTTTTCAACTAGTTAGGGGATATTCCTCCATTTCCAATGACGGAGTCAACTTGCTGGCGAACGTAATCATAGTGCTAATTGTTGTTTTTCTATACATTTAGACGATCTATTTCCGCCATAATCATTTGTCCGATTCGCAGAAAACGGCTAATTTTACCTAATTATCAACCCAATGCAGTCCTTTCATGAATCGATTTTTGCAATTTAGCTTATGTATATTGG
>JAUMBK010000308.1:6516-11480 GCA_032115795.1 Saprospiraceae bacterium
GCCGGGCACGTCCTTGATTTGGCCTGCCAGACAACGATCACAGCTTCGATCCTACACAATGGCCTGACTCGGAAGTATCGACTACATCTTCCTCCGGACAATTCTACAAAGCCGGCTGCACCATTGGTTTTCAATTTTCACGGCTTTACCGGGAGCGGCGCACAGCAAGAGCTTTCAAGTGCCATGAATGCGGTCTCTGATACAGCTGGCTTCCTTGTATGTTATCCCGATGGCATCAATGCATCATGGAATGTGGGCTGGGTGTTTGGTAGTACTGCGGATGATGTCGGCTTCGTGAGCAGCCTGATTGACCACCTGGATGAAAACTATAGCATCGACCTGAACAAAGTGTACGCCTGTGGAATGTCAAACGGTGGATTTATGAGCTACCGGCTCGCCTGCGAATTACCCCAAAGAATTGCCGCAATTGCCTCCGTTACAGGAAGCATGGTTCCAGGTGCTACGGCAGCATGTAAACCAGACAGGCCCGTACCTGTGATGGAAATCCATGGAACAGCCGATAACGTCGTAAACTATAATGGTACTCCCCTGATTTCTTCCCCGATTCCAGAAGTGCTTCGGTTTTGGCAGGCAAACAATGGTTGTGATACTGATCCTGCTAAAATTCCTCTCCCCAATATAAATTCCAGCGATGGCACAACTGTGGAAAAATGGGTTTACCAGTCATGCCATCCATACGGTCCCCTGGAACATTACCGCGTCATCAATGGAACCCATTCTTGGCCGGGATCAGCAAGTCAGGCTGTGGGTACCTCACAGGATATCCATGCCAGCCGAGAAATATGGCAGTTTTTTCGACAGCAGTCATTGCCAGGTTCTTCCGGAATTGATCATGGAAACCAAAAAATGGCGGTGAATGCCTTCCCCAATCCATCCAGCGGATTTCTTCAGCTGGCATTCGATCAGTCAGGCACGTATCATATTGAAATATACAATCTGGCAGGAAAGAAAGTGGCTGGTCATCTTGCAAAGGGGGCTGTCGCCCAACTGGATTTTTACGACCTGCCTTTCGGCATCTATATGATTCGAATATCAGACGGAGTACGCATTGCTTCCGTCAGGTGGGTAAAATTGGAATCAAACTAAAAAATAGGTAAGGACATGGAAGAGTATGCGAAAGTACTAAACATCGCTATCCCCTTTTTTCTGGTCTTAATCTCCATCGAACATGGTGTAGCTGTAATTAAAGATCGACAAGTCAACCGGCTGTTTGACGTAATATCGAGCCTGAGTTCGGGAATGACCAATGTGATCAAGGATGTCATGGGACTGAGCATCATCATCATCAGCTACGGCTGGCTACATGACAATCTGGCTGTCTTTCAGATCGAATCGTCTCTGTTGCTCTACCTTCTTGCGTTTATCGGGCTCGACTTTTCCGGGTATTGGATACACCGCTGGTGCCATGAAATCAACGTATTCTGGAACAGGCATATCATTCACCATAGCAGTGAGGAATTCAACCTTTCCTGCGCCTTACGGCAATCTGTTTCTGAAGTCTTTGCAATTTTCACGTTTACGTATATTCCTATGGCTGTAATGGGGATTCCTCCCAGGGTAATTGCTGTGCTGGCACCGCTCCATTTGTTTGCGCAGTTTTGGTACCATACCCGCTTGATTGGGCGGATGGGATGGCTTGAAAACGTAATCGTAACTCCTTCGCACCATCGCGTTCACCATGCCATCAATCCGGAGTACATGGACCGCAACTACGGGCAGATTTTTATATTGTGGGATAAATGGTTTGGCACATTTCAAGCAGAAAGCCCCCTAATCCCGCCAGTGTATGGAGTGACACGGCCAGTACGAACATGGAATCCCTGGCTGATCAACTACATGCACCTTTGGCTATTGGTTAAGGATGCGTGGCGAACTGGCTCCTGGCACGATAAGTTTCGTATCTGGTTTCAGCCTACAGGCTGGCGTCCGGCTGATGTAGCTGCCAAATTTCCTGTGTATTCCATTGAGGCCGTGCCACCACAATTACGCTACCATACGCATGGCTCTGCCTTGTTTTATATCTGGACCGTGTTTCAACTTTTACTGACACTGGGACTGATGATGTACTTTTTTAAAGTAATCGGCACGCTTGAACCGGTACACATTTTGCTCTACGGCCTCTTTTTGTTCGTCATGATTTTTGGATATACCAGTCTGATGGATGGCAGTGCCCTGGGCATGATTGGTGAAGGCGTCAAAGCCTGCCTGGGTTATTTTCTTATGGCAACGCAAAGCAATTCCTGGTTTGGAATGGAAAGTGTCTTATTTTTTGGCAACCAGTTTATGCTTGCGTATCTCGGAATATCTGTGCTTGTTGCCAGTTATTTTTATTTTCTTGACCGGCCTCAAGAGGATTTCTTGCCCGTAGCCAAAGCAACGGTCATGGCCTGATAAGCTGGCGACTAATCATGTTGTTTCCTCTTCGCAGTAGCACCCAGTAACTACCTGATGCCCAACTGGATACATCCAGCGAAATTTCATTGGTCTCTGCCATTGCTTCTTGCCAGATCAACATGCCCCCGTGGTTGAAAATTTGAACTATATCACCCGGTTGGATGCCTCGCAAAATGCAATCTGCCAGACACGGGCTAGAAAGTTGGAATAATATCGGATGCATTGTCCCGCTACCAGAGGGTGTACCATTGCTTCGCCCGGGACTGACCGTGGGTAGTCTAAGTATACCACCTTGTCCGTCTGGCAGTCTTCCCAAGGTTGTATTGGTAGGCATAGGCCCAAAATGAACGGAATCGATGGTTGCGTATCCATTTTCTTTTGTATCAAACAAGCCAAGAAATTCGCCCGATTTAGACAGCTTAAAATTGGCATGTGTCGCTCCCTGATGCTGGTCCTCATCAGCCCAGATTAGCAAAAATCCGTTTGGCGCAACAGAAACAGGTGGCAACTCCCATTTGCCAGGCAAGGAAGCATTGTCGGTGAGGTATCTGCCGTTTAGGGGGATAGCTGCACTGCCTGCGTTGTAGATTTCTATCCAGTCGTCATATTCCCCTAATGGATCTGGAATCGAGGTGTTGTCGGCCATCCATTCATTCAGGCGAAGCATCGGCACCTCATCAAAGCCAACAGAAACACGCCACGTACCACAAACGGGCCAGGTACTGCTTCTAAAGGACGCATCGCGGGTGTTGATCAGCAGTTCCATGGTTTGTTTTCCGCTGATGGGAAGTTGGCACGCGTACCAGCCATCGCCGGCTTGATCATCTGGAAAAGTGCCATTGTCATAGAGAGGGGTCTGCAACCAGGGATTTCCTACCGGTCTATAGTCGAGGTTGGCCTGCATGGCACTCAGGCCGGTGATTCGGCATCGAATGGTCATGGATGTGCCATCGTTGCTGAAAGATGCCTCTTCAATGATGGGGGCAATTTGGGTGTTTTGCAATTGACTCAGAGCACTGGCGGACCTGCGTGCAATGTATTCCGTCAGTCCATACTTTGCGTGGGCACCCAACGCTACATCAAATGACCGGATAAAGTCGTCAAAGCTATACCCATAGTCGTAGGAGGCATACACATCGCCGATCCGGTAAGGACTGATGTTCTCTTTGAGTTGCTGTAGGTAGGGTGTCATTTGTGCTGCATTGAAAAAGGCATTGCAAAACTGCGATAGATAGTGGCCATAGCGCTTTTTGTACTCCGGCACAGCAAGGAGCTGGGTGTAGATTGGGCGGGCCTGGTTGGAGGGAGCCCACGAGTAAACATTGCGGTCGGCCCAATTGACATTAAACCAGTCGATGCCAAACGTATTGTCGATGTCATAGCTCAATACCTCCACTTTTTTGGTGTCGGGATGAATGTATATATACGCGTTGTTTTTATTGAATAGGGGATTATCCCAGTGTCCGAGCAAGACCTCCATCGCCATTCTGCGCAAGTAGGTATCCACATCAAAGACTTTTTCCAGATTGCAGCGATAACTGCCATCGACAGGAGCGTTTAATGCTTTGAAAAAAGCAATCAGTGAGGCGATGTCCGGATTCTCCTCATGGTTTTGCGGGGTATACACTGCCAGGCTGTAGGATGACGGGTCATTACCGGCGTACCTGAAATCGCAGCCGTAAAAGCACTTGAACAGCTGTCCGTCAGGGTCCTGGTTTCTTGCTTCAAAATAATCATTGTCAATGTGTTCTACGTTAAGGTACAGTCCTTTATACTCACCATTGATATAGAGGGCCACGTGGTTTGCGCGTGGTGCTTCGAGTCCGGCAAGCGTCATCATTTTCCAGCTTAGTTTGGCTCGCACGAGGGAAGGGTCGTTGTGTTCGCCGTTGAGGTTTAAGTCTGAGAGACCATAAAATTTCTTTGATTTGAAATGATTGAATTTTACCTTAAATGACTTTTTTGCCGAACTACGGGACGTATTTCCCCGAAGCCTGAAACCAACCTGTAATACTGAATCTTTGTTTGTTCCATCAGTCCAGTAAAAATCTGCAGGGTATTCATGGTCCGAATACAGATTCTCTTTTAAGAGTAACGTAGCAAGAGAGTCTTTATCGATTTTTATATCAATGCGGGAGACGATCGCGTCATTGAATACCAGACCCGCTTCCGGAAAAACTACCTGTGACTGCGACAAGTGGGGCAAAGTGATGCAAATCAGAGAAAGCAGGAATAGTGAGCGCATGTGTTTTATTTACGAGAGGTAAATCTAGGAGAATTGTCAGATTTGGCGGGAGAATTATGAAAATAAGTTTATTTTTGCACCCATTTCGGGACGTAGCGCAGCTTGGTAGCGCACCAGCATGGGGTGCTGGGGGTCGCTGGTTCGAATCCAGTCGTCCCGACCATTTTTACTTTTTGTTAATTTTCTCAACATATTTTTAACATATTTCTGTTGTTATATGCTTGTCATGAGCAACAGATCACGCACAGCAAACGCAAATATTCAACAAATTACGGCTAAACCCGCTCCCTTTGATGTGGCTGCT
>JAUMBK010000309.1:0-7730 GCA_032115795.1 Saprospiraceae bacterium
AAAGCAAAACGTGACAGGCAATAGGCACATCATAGTTTTTGTAAAAAACAACCAACCAGGTAAGGTAAAAACCCGCATCGCTGCTTCTTTGGGTGACGCTCTGGCTTCCAAAATTTACGCTGAGCTTTGCACCACAATACGCCTATTGTTGGAAAGTCAGATAGCCATCTGCCATGTGTATTATAGTGACTTTACAGAGGAGGGCGACGAGTGGGATGGGCCCTTTTTTCTGAAAAAATGCCAAAGTACAGGGGATTTGGGAAGGCGAATGTCTGCTGCATGCAAAGAAGTGCTTTCCCAGTATGATGTACAGAATCATTCCGACCGTGAGAATACCACTAACCAGAATAACACAGGCGTACTGATCATAGGTACAGATTGTCCTTATCTCACCGTCCAGATTCTGGAAACTGCCTGGCAAATTCTTTCCACTCACGATGTCGTCATTGGTCCAGCAGCGGACGGGGGATACTATCTCATTGGGATGAAAGAGTGGAGGACCGATCTTTTTGCCTTGTCAGCCTGGAGTACTCCCACCGTGTGTGAGGAAACAATATCCATCATTCATACATTGAACCTGACCTATGAAACCTTGCCTGTATTGGAAGATATAGATACCGCTGACGACTGGAGAAAGTATGTAGATTCATCCGATAGAGGGCGTAGACGCTGACCCAGATCATTGCAAATGGTTAATGGAATACGTACTTTTGCATTTTTACCTAACCATACCAAATGCAAATGAAAAACGTATACATTCTCTCTGCTGTAAGAACCCCAATCGGTAGCTTTGGGGGCAAATTAGCATCTATACCCGCCACGACATTAGGAGCAACCGCCATAAAAGAAGCAGTTGGCCGTGCAGCAATTTCAGCTGATGCCATCGATGAAGTATTCATGGGCCAGGTTGTACAGGCCAATGCAGGCCAGGCACCTGCCAGACAGGCGGCTTTACACGCTGGTTTACCTGTCGCAACTCCTTGTTCTACAATCAATAAAGTGTGTGCCTCCGGAATGAAGTCAATCATGTTGGGTGCGCAGTCAATTCTGGCAGGTGACAACCAGGTAGTTGTTGCTGGTGGCATGGAAAATATGTCTGCCATCCCTTTTTATGTTCCACGGGCGAGATATGGCTACGGCTATGGACATGGAGAGCTGTTGGATGGTCTTGTGCGTGATGGCCTGGCCAATGTATACGATGGTGTTGCCATGGGATGCTTTGCGGATGCGACAGCAGAAAAATACCAACTATCCAGGGAGCAGCAGGATGCCTTTGCAATTCAATCTTACCAGCGAACTGCCCAATCCTGGGAGCAGGGCCGTTTTGCTGAAGAAGTCGTACCGGTAGACGTAAAAGACAGAAAAGGAAATGTAACGAAGTTTGACCGGGATGAGGAATACACGAATGTGTTTTTTGAAAAAATTCCTGCACTCAAGCCTGCTTTTACCAAAGAGGGGACTGTCACCGCAGCCAATGCCTCCACGATCAATGATGGGGCAGCTGCCCTTGTTCTTGCTTCAGAAGACGCTGTGTCCAAAACAGGAAGCAAGCCTTTGGCTCGGATCGTCTCCTATGCAGATGCGGCGCAGGATCCGGCGTGGTTTACGACGGCCCCAGCCCTGGCCGCACAAAAAGCCCTGGATAAAGCTGGTCTGGCAATGTCAGACATCGATTTCTTTGAGGTAAACGAAGCATTTTCTGTGGTTACCCTGGCATTTATCCAACACTTTGGTTTGGCACAGGAGAAAGTGAATGTCCATGGCGGTGCTGTTTCAATGGGGCACCCGCTGGGTTGTTCAGGTGCCCGAATCGTGGTTTCACTGACCCATGTTTTGCAAAAAAATCAGGGAAGGTATGGACTCGCTGCCATTTGCAACGGTGGTGGGGGTGCAAGTGCAATCATTATCGAACGGCAAAGCTGATTTTTGGCAATCTATCAAAGAATGTGGGGTAAATTGCGCAGAACATTGTCTGCCATTTCGTTTGAAATGCCCAGATGATAGACAAAGCGGATGGAGTTATCCCCAAACGGAGCGGCAAGAATTCCTTTTTCCTTTAGCTTTTGGATGAAGTAGTGATCGGCAATATCATCCTGCAGTGTAAAAATGACAATGTTGGTGTGGACGGGCTTCATCGTTTTTACGTAGGGCAGGGTAGATAATATTTTGCCGGCCTCACGTGCTTTGTCATTGTCTGTTTTCAACCTTTCCACGTGATGGTCCAGGGCATATGAACACGCACTTGCCAGATATCCGGCTTGCCTCATTCCGCCGCCCATTACTTTTCGGAATCTTCTTGCAAGGCGGATGTCTTCGGTCGTTCCAAGTAAGAGCGAACCAACAGGTGCTCCCAGTCCTTTCGACATACAAACCGAGATGGTATCAAAGTAGGTACCCCAGTCAGAAGGAGATTCCTTCGTCTCTACCAATGCATTAAAAATGCGGGCTCCATCCAGGTGCAGACGGAGATTTTTTTCTCTGCAGAGGGCTGCAATGGGCTTGATTTCGTCCAGCGTATAATACGATCCACCTCCTTTATTGCAGGTGTTTTCGAGAACAACCAGCCTCGAAACAGGCTGCCAGTCGTATCCTGCTTTTAGTGCCGATCGGATTTCGTCAGCGGTGATTTTTCCATTCTTTCCCTGGATGAGATTGACAGCCACACCACTGTGAAAAGCATAGCCCCCGGTTTCAGACTGGTATACATGTGAGTCAACGTCACAAATCAGTTCATCCAGAGGCTGGGTATTGATTTTGATGGCAATCTGGTTTGTCATGGTGCCGGAAGGGCAGAACAAGGCTGCCTCTTTTCCAAAAAGCTGTGCTACCTTCTGTTGCAACGCATTGACGGAGGGGTCCTCCATAAATACATCATCACCCACATGAGCCTGCATCATTGCTTCCAGCATGGAGGTCGTAGGGAGCGTGACTGTATCACTCACCAGGTTAATAAATTCTACCATGGCAATTCGATTCAATTGTAAATAAAAGCCCTTATGGCCTTACATGAATAAGGTAAAAAAGTACGTCTCACCTGAGAATGCAACAGCGGGAATGCCGATGCAAGGTTATATCAGACATTATTTGAGTCTGAACTGGCCTTTCCCAACCATAAAGCCATTGTTGTAAATCTCAATCTTATAATCTCCTTTGATCATTGCCTCCGCTACAGACCAGTCGATACAGGCATTGGTGTCTTCATTTTTGTAATTCACCTCACCAGACGTTGTGTAACGTACTTGCGTGTTGTCCAGCTTGTTGGTCAACACACCTGACCCCTTGTCTTCGATGGAGATTGTTTGGCCCTGAGGATTGAGTAATCGGACATAGAATTTTTTCTGACCAGGGGCAGTAACCATATTTGTTTCGGTCAGAAAACAGATACGAAGTAGCTCTATGTCTTTTGCCTTACTTTTTTCTTTCATTTTTCCTTTGTCACTCACTTCAAATCCCTTCACGTCTATGAAATTGATTTTGATGGCATTTGCCATATCCACTTTGGTGCTCAGCGCCGCATTTGTTTTTGACAAAGACTCCTTTTCGTCGTTGATGGCATTTTTTGACTGAATCACTTCTTCTTTTGCCTTGATTTCCTCTTCTACCCGCAACGTCAACTGGGCTTTATCTTCTGTCAAAAGTTTGTTTTCTTCCTGCAATTGCTGGATATCGGCCATATACCTGGCTACATTTGCATTGAGGGTCTGAATTTCTGCCTTGGCTTTGTCCAACTGTTTTTTACTCCAGATCAAATTGTTGATTTTGTCTTTTTGCGCTTTCAATTCGCTCTTCTGACTCTCGATTAATGCATTGAGCTGGCTGTTGTCACTTTTCATTTCATCAAGGCTTTCCAATGCAGCCTGGTATTCCTGATCGAGTTCTTCCTGGATTTTTTGCAACTCCATCATTTCCGTTTGCTGTGTTTCGTGGGCAGAACTCAATTTGCTGTTGACATACCATTGATATGCATTTAATCCTAGCAAAGCGATGATCATTATAATGGCAATCGCAGTAAAATTTTGCTTGGTTTGTGCAGAACTCATTTTTAAAAATTTTAAATTTAACGATGTAAATGTATTGATTATTATATAATTTTGTGTTTATTTTCTGAAAAAATCACACACTATGCATTCAAATTACATCCAAATTCACCAATTATGTTTTTAGATCCCGGACTTTTGCGAAAGACCCTTTTTCTGGATATTGAAACTGTGTCTGCTTATCCTTCGTTTGATGAAATGCCCCTGGAAATGCAATCGTTGTGGGAAGACAAAGCTCGTTTATTGCAAAAGGGCAATTCAAACGTTCAAATTACGCCAGAAAGCAACGAGCTTTACAGTCTTAAAGCAGGTATTTATTCGGAGTTTGCCAAAATCGTTTGTATTTCTATGGGCTTTTTGCATTTTGAAGGGAATGTACCCCAATCCATCCGAATCAAATCCCTAGCTGGCGATGATGAACGACTGCTACTGCAAGATTTCAGTGCTTTGCTGACAAATCATTACAATGATCCAAGCCAGCATCGCCTCTGTGGCCACAACATACGGGAGTTTGACATCCCTTTCATTTGCAGACGAATGGCGATCAATCGGGTGGCATTTCCTCCTATTCTGGAAATCAGCGGAAAGAAGCCATGGCAAACAACACACATTCTGGATACGTTGGATTTGTGGCGTTTTGGAGACTATAAGAATTACACATCTCTGCGCTTGCTGGCGGGAGTTATGGGCATTCCTTCACCCAAGGATGATATTGACGGTAGCCAGGTAGGCGCCGTATATTGGGGGGGAAATGACATTGACCGCATCGTAACCTATTGCCAGAAGGATGTCGTGACTGTCATCCAGCTGATGCTTGCCTTTTCAGGTAATGATGCCATTTCTGCTTCAAATGTGGAATATTTGAATGTGACGGTCGAATAATTTCTCAGCCATGTTTTCTGCGTTTGTAGGACTATCTATCAGTAAGACGCTCTAGCACTGGGTGCTGGCAACCTTTCAGTTGCTGGCTTGTTTCCTTTTTTGGTGCTTTCCGCTGACCGCTTTCTGATTGAATTCACAAGGGTGAATGATTCCCGTAAGCCAATTCGTTCAGATAGTCAGAGGCAAAATTTTTATTCGCGCCAAGTATTTTTATCTTTGCACCAATGAAGAACATTCGAAACTTTTGTGTCATAGCGCACATTGACCACGGTAAGAGTACGCTGTCTGACAGGCTGCTGGAATTTACGAAAACCATTTCTGAAAGAGAAATGCAAAACCAGGCATTGGATGACATGGACCTGGAAAGGGAACGCGGCATTACGATCAAGAGCCACGCACTCCAGATGTATTACCACCACAAAGACGGTGAGATGTATACGTTTAATATGATCGATACCCCAGGACACGTGGATTTTTCCTACGAGGTGAGCCGTTCGATTGCAGCCTGTGAAGGCGCGCTGCTTCTGGTGGATGCTTCCCAGGGTATCCAGGCTCAGACAATTTCTAACCTGTATCTTGCCATCGAGCACGATCTGGAAATCATTCCTGTGTTGAATAAGGTTGATATGGAGTCTGCTATGATTGACGAAGTGTCAGACCAGGTGATTGACTTGATTGGGTGTAAAAAGGAAGACATTATTCTTGCCAGCGGAAAGGCAGGTATAGGTATTGAGGAGTTGATGGCAGCCGTTGTCGAGCGCATTCCAGCTCCCAAGGGTGATCCTAAAGCACCGTTGCAGGCATTGATTTTTGATTCGATGTTCAATTCGTTCAGAGGTGTTATTGCCTATTACCGAATCATAAACGGTACAATCAAAAAAGGGGAAAAGGTCCGCTTTTTCAATACAGGGAAGTATTACGAGGCCGATGAAATAGGCATTTTGCAGATGCACCAGGTGCCTAAAGAGACTCTTTCAGCCGGCAATGTGGGTTACATCATCACGGGGATCAAGGAGTCTAAAGAAATTAAAGTGGGGGATACCATCACCCACCACGATACACCTTGCGAACAAGCTATACAAGGATTTGAAGAAGTCAAACCAATGGTCTTTGCAGGAATATATCCTATTGAAAATGAGGATTTTGAAGATTTAAGAGATAGCCTTGAGAAATTGCAGCTCAATGATGCATCTCTCGTCTTCGAACCCGAATCTTCCATTGCCCTTGGCTTTGGATTCCGATGTGGATTTCTGGGTATGCTTCACCTGGAGATTATCCAGGAGCGGCTTTCCAGAGAATTCGATCAGGAGGTCATCACGACGGTTCCCAACGTGTCTTACTATTCGTACGATACCAAAGGGGAGAAGACACTGATCAACACACCCAATGACTTGCCTGATCCTACACTCGTGAGTAAAGTAGAAGAGCCTTACATCCGCGCACAGGTCATTACAAAACCTGAATACATTGGCGCCATCATGACACTTTGCATTGAGAAGAGGGGCATCCTGACTAAACAAACCTACCTCACTCCGGAAAGGGTAGAACTGACCTTTGAAATGCCCCTGGCGGAAATTGTGTTTGACTTTTATGACAGGTTGAAATCCATTTCAAGGGGATATGCGTCTTTTGACTACCATCCCATCGATTACCGTGCTTCAGACCTGGTGAAACTTGACGTCCGACTGAATAGTGAACCTGTCGATGCCTTGTCTTCTCTGGTACACAGATCCAAGGCAGAATACATTGGTCGAAAGATGTGTCTGAAACTGAAGGAATTATTGCCTCGACAGCAATTTATGATTGCCATTCAGGCATCTGTCGGGGCAAAAATTATTGCCAGAGAAACCATTTCAGCTCTCCGTAAGGATGTCACAGCGAAATGTTATGGAGGTGATATTTCCAGGAAACGTAAATTGCTTGAAAAACAGAAAAAAGGAAAGAAAAAAATGCGTCAGATTGGCAATGTCGAGGTCCCTCAAAAGGCATTTTTACAAGTTTTAAAATTGGAAGATTAATGAATTATATGCGCCAGGCAGCTCTTTTTGTGAGCCTTTGTTTTACGTGGCTCTCCGTGCATGGCCAGCGTGATGTTGTTGTGCTGGAGGAAAAGGCACCAGGTGTCATCAAGCTGTTTTTACTTAATAAAACGAAGGAAACCAAAAACGTTTCGCTCAAAGTGGATTTTTCTGGCTGTTCTTCCGGCGAGTCTCCTGCCATGGAAAAAGTTCTCGGTCCGGCAGAGAAGGTGTATGCTATGACCTTGGGCGTAAAACAAGGCACTCCATGTATGTACAGGACGACCATCACCATCAATGGACAATCAATGGACGGAGCCAAACCAGGGCCATTGTCTACCGAAGCAACACCCATGTCTGAATTGGTTGAAGACAGAATGAATATATTCACAAAGAAGGGTTGTAGTAGATGCCGCCGGGTGATTGAGCAGCTCAGTGCACGGAAGATACCCTTTAAGGAATTTGATACAAGTGCATCAAATCGACATAATGATTTGATGTTCAATATGTTGCGTCAATCTGGTTTTAAGGGGGGCTCTGTTACTATGCCTGTCATATTGATGGAAGGCAAGGTGCTTTATGACCTCTCTGATATTGATAAATGGCTTGAATCGCTAAATTAAGTTCTTCTTAATTTTTCACTTTTATTTTGTTTTGCCAGCACAGAGGGGTATTTTGTCAAGGTATTTTAAGGCCTACTTAGCAATTAGTTAGGAGCTGACAAAAATGAAATTATGATAGTGGCATTATTACTGTTATTTCTGTTTGGATATGCGTGCATCGTTTTCGAGCA
>JAUMBK010000310.1:0-2563 GCA_032115795.1 Saprospiraceae bacterium
AATACCTATCCCGTCAGAATAAAAATCACATATACAAAGGAGTAAACCCGTTTAATGAGACAGTCCATGCAGAGAAATTCCATGAGCCTTGAGTATAATTCGACCAGAGACAAGCTTCTCTTTTCAGAATATGGCAGGAGTGTGCAAAAGTTGATCAGATACGCAAAATCCGTGGAAAGCAGAGAAGAGAGGCAGCGGATTGTGGAAGAAATTGTCGAATTGATAAATCAACTCAACCCACAGACAAAAAATGTACTTGAGTACAAGCAAAAATTGTGGAGACACGTCTATAAGATGGCTGATTACGATCTGGATGTGGACAATCCATTTGGGGAGACGGTTACAGAAGATGACATTACATTTCACCCGGATAAGGTTTCATACCCACAACACGAATTCAACTGGCGTCACTATGGATACAACATCCGTGTGATGATTGACAGGGCGCTGAAAATGGAAGACGGGCCAATAAAAAAGGGCTTTATAGAAACGATTCTATCCTACATGAAGCTGTCTTACAGAACGTGGAACAAAGAGCATTTTGTCAGTGATGATATCATTATTTCTGACCTGGCTGTCATGTCTGCCAACAAATTGTCTGTGGCAGATGACCATACGATCCAGGTTGTCACCAAGAGTTCACAACCAAATTCCAATGTGAATACGTTCAAGGTAAACAAATACAAGAATAAACCTCAGGGACAAAACAAGAACCAGGGCAAGAACAAGCCCATGTTCAACCGAAAGAAAAATTAACAGAATTTTTTTTGATAAACTCAGATCAGGAACTTTCCATCCTGGTAAATGAGCTTGCCATCGGCATAAATTCGCCCTCCCTTTGTCATATCTGTAATCAGATCCCAGTGGATGGGAGATTGGTTTTTTCCTCCTGTTTGCTTGTAGGACTGACCCAGTGCCATGTGGACAGAACCCCCGATTTTCTCATCAAACAGAATATTTTTTGTTGTTCGCTGGATTTGGTAGTTTGTCCCGATAGCCACTTCTCCAAAATACCTGGCGCCATCCATGTCTAAAATTGCATCCAGCAGGTCTCGCCCTCGTTCTGCTTCCCAATGCACCACGCGTCCGCCTTCCACAGTGAGTTTGACGCCTTCCACATCCCTTCCCATAAACAGAGTGGGGTATGAAAATGCGATTGTCCCCTCTACCGAATCTTCGACAGGGCCGGTATAAACCTCTCCGCTGGGCATGTTGGTTCTGCCGTCTGAATTAATCCAGGTCCTGCCTTTTACAGAAAACGTAATATCACTGTTCTTATTTTGATAGCGAATCTCGCTGGTCTGATTGAGATAATCCACAATATGCTGCTGTGTATTCCTTACCTTCAACCACTCTGCCTGCGGATCTTCTGAAAAGAGGTAGCATGCATTGTAGACAAAGTGTGCATATTCGTCAAGGCTCATTCCAGCCTCCTGGGCCGCTGCATCCGTAGGATACTGGCAAAGGCACCGCCTGAGGCTCCTGTTTGCCGTGCGGTCACTATATACTTCATTCATCGGAGTAAGTGCCTTGTTTCTTATCTTAGCCCTTGCAGGAGCAATGGATTGGTCTTCTCTGAGATTGAAAGGCGCCCTGATGACAAGAAAGGCATCAAATGAGTCCATCACTCCAGGCAAAAAAGCAGGAGGCTGCGCCAGTTGACTGTCATTGGCATGGGCCATAAAAAGGCGGTGCTGCTCGCGAAAAGCCAAATGACACTCCACGTGTGCCCCCGCCTGAATCGCTTCTCTGTACACTTCCCTCACCAGTGGTTCGGCCAGTGTCGTGGAAGAAATATACACCTTTTCACCTGGCTTGATTTCCAGACAATAATATACCAGCAAAGAGGCATATTTTTTCAGGATATCCATCTTGCTTACCAGCTTTTTGTTTGATATGGATAACGGACTGTATATTCCCTGGCAATCATTTCCCTGAGTACATCACGCAACTGCTCAATGTTTTCTTTTTCAGTAGCCGAAATCAACACATTTGGATATGGGTACAGGTGGCTGAACTTTTGTTGTATTTCCTGCATGATTTCCTCCTTTGTGCCCTGATCCAGAAAATCATCAAAATAAAGTTGTCTGTATAAATCCACTTTATTAAACACCATGAGGGTAGTCCGGTCGGCAGCTCCCAGTTCATTCAGCGTGTTTTGTACAGTGCGTATATGGTCTTCGTGCTGGGGGTGAGCAATATCCACCACGTGCACCAGAATATCACTTTCCCTTACTTCATCCAGCGTGGACTTAAAACTCTCGATGAGATGGTGAGGCAACTTTCTGATGAAGCCGACCGTATCAGACAGCAGAAAGGGCATGGCGTCCCATACCACCTTTCTTACGGTGGTATCCAGGGTAGCAAACAATTTATTCTCTGCAAATACGTCCGACTTACTAAGAAGGTTCATCAGCGTGGATTTGCCCACGTTGGTATAACCTACGAGGGAAACTCTGATCAATTCTCCTCTGTTCTTTCGCTGCGTCTGTGCCTGCTGATCAATTTTCTCAAGTTTTTTCTTCAGGAAGGCGATTTTGTCCCGAATGATACGGCGGTCCGT
>JAUMBK010000311.1:0-2506 GCA_032115795.1 Saprospiraceae bacterium
CTTTTTTATCCTTTGGCAAGGAGCACTGATGGTAGAAGCAGGTACGATGGAGTCAGGTGATTTGTTTTCATTTATTATTTACACGGGTGTATTAGGCGGTGCCATTGCCAGTTTTGGTACTTTATACACGGAAATATTAAGTGCAGTTGGAGCAACGGAGCGCATTCTGGACATTTTGGAAGCAGACACTGAATTGCCTGTTGATAAGGAAGAACCGGTAGAGCAATTGCAAATCCACGGTAAAATAAGCTATCAAAATGTAGCTTTTGCTTACCCTTCTCGACCTGGTGTCAAAGTTCTAAAGGACATCACTTTGGAAGCAAATTCAGGTCAAAAAATTGCCTTAGTAGGCCAAAGTGGTTCAGGAAAATCGACTTTAGTGCAGTTGCTGATGCATTTTTATAAGCCTCAAAGGGGGGACATTCTGGTCGATGGTAAGCCTATTTCAGAATACAATCTTACCTCCTATCGAAGGACGGTGGGTATTGTTCCTCAAGAAGTCATGCTTTTTGGCGGAACGATCAGGGAAAACATTGCATACGGTAAGCCGGGAGCGACAGAAGAGGAAATCGTTGAGGCTGCGAAAAAATCCAATTCGTGGGAGTTTATTTCTTCTTTTCCCCAGGGAATGGATACTATTGTGGGCGAACGAGGCATAAAACTATCGGGAGGCCAACGACAACGAATTGCCATTGCGAGGGCTATCCTCAAAGATCCCAAAATATTAATTCTTGATGAGGCCACCTCCTCCCTTGATGCAGAATCTGAAAAATTGGTCCAGGAAGCACTCGATGTTCTCATGCAAAACCGAACTTCAGTGATTATTGCCCATAGGTTGGCAACGATCCGTGATGTGGACTGCATTTATGTGCTGGATCGTGGCAAAATCGTCGAAAAAGGGACTCATGCTGAACTAATAGCACATGAAGACGGGATTTACCACAACCTGGCAAAACTTCAGTTTGGCCTGAGCTCTACTTCAGATTCATAAAAAGTAAAAACAAAATACTATGCTACGTACAACCCTCCTATTATTAATGCCTTTTCTATTTCTGATAGAATCAAAAGCGCAGTTTGGTTATGGACTGACGGGATCCCTTGACGTTTATCAACGATATGTCAATCCTAAGGCTAGTCAGGAAGACAGATCCAGATCAGCAGGAAGTGTTTTACTTAACCTGGGTTTGGGTCCCAAAATTTGGGTGGGGAATAAAAAAATGTCCTTTTCCATTGAAGGTCAGGCAGTCGCCGGCTTTTTTGCCTTATCTACATCTGACAAGAAAGGGCTTGGATCACTTGCCATTCCTGTGCTGGCAAAACTCAACTTTGGGGGATTGAGTACATTTGATAGAGAAGGCATTCAGGGATGGAGTATAGGTGGAGGAATCCAGTACAACAGGACGGAGCTTTATGGCCTCAGTGACACTGCTAAAGCCAATGGTGTTGTTAGAAATTATTTTAAGACATATGTGATCCAGGTGAGCTACGGCTTTGGGGTGAGTGGTTTTACAGGTCAAGGTTTTGTGCGCGGAGGGTTTCATCCGGAAGATCATTCCACCAGTCTGAATACCGGCATTCAATTTGATTTGAATTATCCCATGTTGAAAAAGATCAAAAATGCCGACAGCGAACTGTAAAGAATGAAAGGATAGTGAAATAGTACCATGGAACATATTGATTTAAAAGCATACAACACCTTTGGGATCTCCGTGCAGGCGAAAGAGTTTTTCTCAATTAGGAAGAAAGAGGAATTGGTGCAATTTGTCAAAGAAAACCCCAACGCAGATGTGAAATTATTGGGAGGAGGGTCAAACATTCTGCTTACGAAGGACATTGATTCTGAAGTCTTAAAAATAGACATTCCCGGCATCAGGGTAATTGGAGAGACTGATAATGAGGTAGTGGTAGAGGCAGGTGCAGGAGAGACCTGGCATGGTTTTGTGATGTGGTTGATTGAACGTAATTACGGTGGCCTGGAAAATTTATCCCTCATTCCGGGATGTGTCGGAGCGGCCCCTATGCAAAATATCGGGGCCTATGGTGTGGAACAGGAAAGCTGTTTTGACCACCTGACTGCGATTGATATGGAAACGGGAGAAGAAAGACGCTTTGAAAGAAGTGAATGTCAGTTTGGATATCGTGAAAGTATTTTTAAAAAGGAGTTGAAAGGCAGGTATGGCATTGTCAGCGTTGCCTATAAGTTATCAAAAAAGCAACATATTCTTCACACGGAATACGGGGCTATCCAGGACATGCTCAAACTCCAGCAAGTCAATCATCCGGCAATTCAGGACGTCGCCAATGCCGTCATGGCTATCCGTAGATCAAAATTGCCAGACCCAGCTCAGATTGGAAATGCCGGCAGTTTTTTTAAAAATCCGGTCATCTCCACAGAGCAGTTTTCCGAATTGCGCGAGCAGTACCCTGCCATGCCCTCCTACCCTGTTTCAGATCAGGAGGTCAAAGTGCCTGCAGGCTGGCTGATTGAGCAATGCGGGCTAAAGGG
>JAUMBK010000312.1:0-2725 GCA_032115795.1 Saprospiraceae bacterium
AGCAATACTGAATATATAAAAGCTTTTCCAGATGAGCTGTTCGCAGGCATAATTGGGGTGACGGACGATGCCCCACAGACCAGTGTTGACAAAGCCATGTTCATATTCCTGCAAGGGTTCTCCCGCATGGATTCTTCGGTATTTTTCAGTCTGGAAGGTATATTGCTGTTGATCTGCGATGGTTTCAATAACCAGAAAAGCCAGCATGAGTCCGGCTGCCAGGTAGTCGATTATGCCAAGGGGTACATCCAGCCCCTCAAAGGCAAGTAACATGGGTAGTGTAAACAATAATATCAGGCCTTGCTGGTACAAACAAATAAAAAACAGATTAAATAATGCCCAGGCAAGCTTATTCGAAAACATTGGCTGCTGTCGAAGCACTGACCACCGGTAATCTTCCTCTCCTTTCCAGAATACCAGCGAGTACCCACCTCGTCTGGAAAAATTGTACGTCAGCCTCATACCCCAGGCAGTAACCAATACAGACATTATGACAAACCTGGCATGAAAATCTGCCTGGACCGTCATGTACCAGCAATATACGAGGGGCATGATGCTCCATAATTTGTCAACCTGGCTAACATTGCGGGTGATTTCACCGACCACAAAACAAAGCAGGGCTGTGACTAGGTATATTTCCAGTAAACCATTGAGTACATTCCATTGTTGCTCTGTCAATGGTTTGTCAAAATAAATGATGGAAACCGGTAGCAGTAAAAGCGAGGCTAGAAGAAAGAGAATTGTCCGTAACATACATTCAGATTCTGGTAAACTATTTGAGGTGTGACATCGCGCAAATCTAAGAAAGTATCTGAAAATCTCATGTTTTCGACCCACGATATCTCTACGCGAATCACTACCTTTGCGGCAAATTAATTAAAACAAAACCAATACGATGGCATTTGACATAGAAATGATCAAAAAGACCTACTCTGCCTTTCCGGCGAAGGTCGATGCAGCAAGAAAAGCCTTAGGCAGGCCTATGACTTTGTCTGAAAAAATATTATACGCCCATTTGCACCCTGAATCTCCGATTCAGGATTACAAAAGGGGCAAGGATTATGTGT
Organism: Saprospiraceae bacterium; assembly: GCA_032115795.1. Lineage (GTDB taxonomy): Bacteria > Bacteroidota > Bacteroidia > Chitinophagales > Saprospiraceae > OLB9. Next base: position 1,068 of record JAUMBK010000312.1, read on the forward strand.
TTTTTGCACCTGACAGAGTGGCCATGCAGGATGCAACGGCGCAGATGGCGCTGCTGCAGTTTATGACAGCGGGTCGTTCAAAGGTAGCTGTTCCGAGTACCGTTCATTGCGACCACCTGATTCAGGCCCGTGACGATGCGGCTACCGATCTCAAAGGGGCATTGGATATCAATTCAGAGGTGTTTGCCTTCCTGCAGTCGATTTCTAATAAATACGGCATCGGTTTCTGGAAGCCGGGTGCCGGCATCATTCACCAGGTAGTGCTGGAGAATTATGCTTTTCCGGGAGGTATGATGATCGGAACGGATTCACACACCGTGAATGCAGGTGGCTTGGGCATGGTTGCTATTGGTGTGGGAGGAGCAGATGCAGTCGATGTGATGGCAGGTATGGCATGGGAATTAAAGATGCCGAAATTGATTGGCGTGCGGCTTACCGGCAAATTGTCTGGTTGGACATCTCCCAAAGATGTCATCCTGAAAGTGGCGGGTATCCTGACAGTAAAAGGAGGTACAGGATGTATTGTGGAATATTTTGGCGAGGGAGCCAATGCCATGTCTTGTACCGGAAAAGGAACCATTTGCAACATGGGTGCTGAAATCGGGGCAACCACTTCCACGTTTGGATATGACGAATCGATGTCAAGATACCTGAAGGCAACCGGCAGGGCGGATGTTGCCGAAATGGCTGACGCCATAGCGCCACACCTGGCCGCAGATCCGGAATGCTATGCAAACCCTGCATCGTATTTTGATCAGGTCATAGAAATCAATCTGTCAGAACTCGAGCCCCACATCAATGGCCCATTTACGCCCGATCTCGCCACACCTGTCTCCAAAATGAAGGAAGTGTTGCAGGGGGCAGGTAAAGACTGGCCGGTAGAAGTGAAAGTCGGTTTGATTGGCTCGTGTACCAATTCATCATACGAAGATATTTCCCGCGCAGCGTCACTGGCTAAGCAGGCTGTCGATAAAAAATTGAAAACAAAAGCAGAATTCACCATCACTCCGGGATCAGAGCAGGTGCGTTTTACCATTGAGAGAGATGGATTTATTGAAATCTTTGATAAAATGGGAGCGTCGGTCTTCGCCAATGCCTGCGGACCTTGTATTGGACAGTGGGATAGAGCCGGAGCCGACAAGAAGGAGAAAAATACCATCATTCACTCTTTCAACCGTAACTTTTCGAAACGTGCTGATGGCAATCCCAACACACACGCGTTTGTGGCCTCTCCCGAACTGGTTACTGCCATTGCATTGGCTGGCCGGCTTGATTTTAATCCCATGACAGATACATTGAAGAATGAAGACGGAGTTGAGGTTATGCTGAATGAGCCAACAGGCATGGAGCTGCCACCAAGGGGCTTTGCTGTGGAAGATGCCGGATTTATTGCCCCTGCGGAAGATGGCAGCAGTGTTGAAGTGAAAGTAGCAGCCGGCTCCGACCGATTGCAGTTGCTCGAGGCCTTTACCCCAATTACAGCAGATCAGCTGCAGGATATGCGTATCCTCATCAAAGCAAAGGGCAAGTGTACTACTGACCATATTTCTATGGCAGGACCCTGGCTTACTTACCGCGGACACCTCGAAAATATTGCTAAAAACACCTTGATTGGGGCCGTCAATGCCTTCAATGATGAGACAAACAGCGTGCTGAAT
>JAUMBK010000313.1:0-3173 GCA_032115795.1 Saprospiraceae bacterium
AAAATGGAAAACAACCAAAACATACTTCTTTTTAGTGGAGTTTACTTCTTTCTTGGCTTTAAAAAAAAAGAAATTGTTTACAAAGTAGAGAAAGAAGAATATTCTCCTTTTTTAAAATTTGTTGTTATGAGCTTCGTTTTTTAAGTCGACCATTTCTCTTCTCTTAGCATCTTCTTCCTTGAATTGTTCAGCTTTCTTAATCATATCATCGATTTCTTGTTTTGAAAGACCTCCAGAACTCTGGATAGTGACAGAATGATCTTTTCCAGTCGCTTTATCACGCCCAAAACGGATGTTTTGGGTTACAATTTTTTCTTCTGCGTTAAAAATGACGAGGTGAAATATAGAATCATTGTCATACACAACCTCAAAATTGAAAGGCAATTCAGCATCTGCATCAAACTTTTTTACAATATCCCGGTCGTCGCCATATTCCTGCACGGGTTTTCTATCCAACATCAATACCGCCCTCCAAATCCCGGGTGGAATTTTTTCAAACGTTGTATTGGGCGAAACACAGCCAGAAATCAAAATGATGAGGGCTAGAAGGTATGTATGGATGTTCATGTGTTTGATTGTTAGATTTTCATCGAATCATGTGCATCCGAATCGATGCCTGGTAAATTAGTTTCAGCCTTCTGACTTATCCCCTACAAACTGATCTTCCTTATTTTTAAAGAGGACATTGAAGGTCGTCAGACTACCATAAATCCGGGTAATGTATTGTTGTAAATTCACTTTTTCCTCGTCAGTCAATTGTGACGCATTAATGCGTTGTTCCATCACGCGCAACCTGTCACGCACCATGACTATTTTGTGAAAAAAAGTATCTATGGGAAGTTCTTTGGGCTTTAATCCTTCGTCTCCGGGCTTTAAAATCATAAGTCCGTCTTTCCATCTGTCTCCCAACGGAACGACCTCTGAAATATCAGACCAGGCTTTAAGAATCTTGATCAGAGATCGTTCTGCCTCACTAAAGGATACTTTTTCATCCGCTTCGATACGTTCGATCACTTCCCAAGAGGTATATTCTTTGCCGACTAATTTGATTCCATAGGTTATAAAACATACTCTGTATGCTGCAACATCAGCTGCAATGACTACTCCATCTCCGAAGGCAGGGTGTTTTACTCTGGAACCGATTCCTAACACTTTATCCATAAATTGTCCAATTTTAATAGCAAAGATACCAATTCTAGCGTCAATCGCGCAAGCAGAGCAGGCACGACTTTTGATCTGTACCGGATTCTGCGAATTCTGCCTATATTTGTCTGTAAATAAGTGAATAATGGATATAGCGATTATTGGCTACGGGAAGATGGGAAGAGCAATTGAGGAGCTTGCCACACGGCGGGGGCACACAATCCTATGTAAAATTTCAAGTGAAAATCTGCAGGAATTTCATCCAAAATTACTGCAGTGGGCCGATGTTGCCATCGAGTTTTCGACACCTGAATCTGCTTTTTCAAACATAGAAGCCTGCCTGCAGGCCGGTGTCCCTGTAGTTTCAGGTACAACGGGATGGCTGGATCGAAAGCCTGAAATCGAATCCCTGGTACAGGCACTAAACGGTGCATTTTTGTATGCATCCAATTTCAGTATTGGGGTAAATATATTTTTCGAAATTAATAAAAAGCTGGCAAGCATTATGCACTCGTATGATATGTATGATGTGCATATACGGGAGACACATCACACCCACAAACTTGATATGCCCAGTGGGACTGCAATCACCCTGGCAAAGGACATCATAGAGAATATACAAAGGAAAAAAGGATGGACGGCATCAGCTCCCGTGGATAATAATACGGATGAAATCTATATCGAATCCGTGCGAAAAGATCCGGCACCAGGGCTGCATGAAGTTCGATATGCATCAGAGATTGATGAGATTACGCTCATTCACGAAGCACATTCCAGACAGGGGTTCGCTTCCGGCGCAATACTGGCTGCAGAGTGGATTCAAGGCAAAAAAGGGGTTTTTGAAATGCGCGACATTTTGCAATTTCAAGAATAAAATTTCGTTCTGCACAACGTATGATCACGCAAAAAACCATTCAAGAAGTCATGAATACCGCCCGGGTTGAGGAAGTCATTGGCGACTTTATCAACCTACGGAGGCGGGGCGTAAACCTGATTGGGAATTGCCCGTTTCATGATGAAAAAACACCCTCGTTTACAGTTTCACCATCAAAGAATATTTATAAATGTTTTGGTTGTGGAAAAGGTGGGGATCCTGTCCGGTTTATCATGGATCACGAAAAAGTGAGTTTTCCTGAATCAATCCGCTACCTCGCTGCAAAATACAGGATTGAAATCGAGGAGACTGAACAATCGACCGAAGAACTTGCTACCAGACAGTTGACAGACACATATTATATCGTCAATGAGTTTGCCAGGGATTATTTCACAGATGTCCTTTTTCAGCGAGCTGAGGGAAAGGCAATTGGCCTAGCTTATTTCAAGGAGCGTGGTTTTCGGGAGGGAACCATTCAAAAATTTCAACTGGGATATGCGACGGAGGAACGAGATGGATTTACGGTCAAAGCAATCCAGAAGCAATACAACATTGATCACTTGCACACTTTGGGCTTGACAACAAAATCGGATGCAGACTTTTTTCGGTCAAGGGTCATTTTTCCCATACACAATGTTGGAGGTAAAGTCGTCGCTTTTGCAGGAAGAACCCTTTCAAGCGACAAAAAACAGCCCAAATACATCAATTCTCCGGAATCTGATATTTACAACAAACGAGCTGTATTATACGGATTGTACTTTGCAAAAGAAGCAATTCGAAGGGCTGATGAGTGTATTTTGGTTGAAGGTTATACGGATGTCATTACACTCCATCAGGGAGACATTCAAAATGTGGTGGCTTCTTCCGGAACGTCACTGACAAAAGAACAAATTCGGTTGATTAAACGCTATACACCGAATATGAAAATCATTTACGATGGCGATGCCGCCGGAATCAAGGCAGCATTGCGAGGCCTCGATCTTGCATTAGAATCAGATATGAATGTGCGTCTGGTTCTTCTTCCTGACGGCCAGGATCCGGATTCCTTTCTTGCAGCAAATGGAACGGATGCGTTTTTGGCCTACCTGAAAAACAACGAAGAAGATTTTGTTTTCTTTAAAACCCGCATTTTATTAAGCGAAACCGGTGAGGATCC
>JAUMBK010000314.1:0-31937 GCA_032115795.1 Saprospiraceae bacterium
AAACCATTTTATTGAAAAGGTTGGCTATTTTAAGAAATATTTAAGATTTTGAATAAAAAACCAGTCCCTAATGAGCCATGACAGAATGTTGTTTGGCATATCATATATTAAGGATATGTAAAGCAAATTATATTTTTTTCATTTGGGAACAATATTACCTTAAAAATATATGTTACTTACCTATACAGCATCCGGAATTCCTGAAACAGCGGAATACCAACCAGGCGATACCGGCCATGGTGGTCAGATGATGCGGGCAAATTGTCAACAAAACTGGTATTATGAATAAAAAAATGCTTCAAGATGTAAACCTCCGGTATCAATATGCCTTTGGCAAATTTTATCAGATGTTTGGAGGACTTAGATCGAGCCTGAAAAAATATAGGAATTCGACACTGTACCTCGATATTTATATTACCGAAAAGTGGAACGCAAAGCGGGATGCCTTGAGTACAGCCTATCAGATGGCACGTTACTGGCGGCATGTGGAGGAATTGAAAGATGTGCGCTACTTTGAAGCGCGATGTTACTATCTGGCAGGCAACCAGATTATCGGCTTTTCCATTTCTGTGAAAGAAGCTGGAAATGATCTGATTGATAAGCTTAAAAATGCCGCCGAGTTGATTTCGCGTCCCATTGTTCCTGTGGAGGAGCGGTTAGTTGTTATTTCGGGACTGATTGATGCAGATATACCCTGCAACCTGAGTCCCACGGTGACAGTCACTTACCCTGTCTCATGCCAGGCAGAGCAGATTCGGAGAATACGTAGATTCCTGGATAAAATAAGGGGCAGCTATAGTTTTGTAGTTGCCCCTTTTTGATTTGAGCCGTACCCATTTTGTACGTGATAATAATCTAACCTCCCCCCATCTTCTTCAACAACACAATCTGTCCCAGATGGTAATGGCTGTGCTCGATGAGCCCGGCTATATTTCGGTACACCGTCCCATACTGCCCGCCGGCAAAGGGCTGCTCAAGCTGCTCGTCAGGCAAAGCAGAGAGTTGTTGAGTAAAATGCTGTCCTGCAGCCAGCACCTCTTCCACAAACTGCCTCCATTCCGCCTCACTTTTTATCTCCGGCAAGTCAAAACTAAACTTGTCTTTTGCGTCCAGTGGACCACCCTCCAGGACCTTGGTCACAGCCAGCACGTAATAATGGATATGGTACACCAGAACGGCAATCGTATTGCAATCTCCGATGCGCTGCATGGCTGCTGCAAACGATACTTGATCAAGGGTATCCTTGATATTCACCGACGTCCAGTTGCCGCCAAAATAAAATGTTTTGAAATGCTCACTAAGTGCAGCGGAGGTTTGGAAAGGATGTTCCACGAGAATATGTTTAGTGCAAAAATAAAGAAAAGGCAGCTGTTTTCACAACTGCCCTTTCTATACGAATCGCACTAGAAAATGTTTAAAAGGATATTTACCGTCACTTTAGCAGAAACTAAAGGGAATGACATTATTCAACATGGACTACTTTAATATATGTATATTCTCCACTGATATTTACGCGCACCGTATATAGCCCTTCTGGTAATGATTGCAATGGTACAGTGTAGTGATATGTTCCAGCAATGACTTTGGCCGGTGCCTGTACTGTCATCATCTTCTTACCCAAGGCATCCAGCAGCTGGATGTCTGTATCGCTGTCATTTTCAAGGCTAACTGAAATCACAGTTTCTGATAACGCAGGATTCGGAAAGACAGAAATTTGATGAGCAGCATTCCTAAGAACATACACCCATTGACTGTATTGGAAAGAGCCATCCAAATCGACCTGTTTTACCCGATATGTATAAACTCCCTCCCTTGATACATTGTTGTCTTTATATACATACGTCTGATGAGCACTCCTGTTACCTTTGCTATCCAGCATTCCTTCCAACAAGGAGAAATTTGACTCGTCACCCCACCTCCTTTCTACACCATAGTGACTTACGTTAATTTCATTACTGGTTGTCCAGAAGATTTCGTGATAAGTGCCTTTGTTTTTTGCAGATACTTCGACCCATTCCACAGGTAAAAAACCCAGTGCAATGCCCATGTCAATATTCTGGTTGTATTGTCCGGGTACCATTGCGATGCTTTTTGTCGTATTCAGACCAAAGCTGTGATCGACATCACTGTCAGTATGGTCTTCACTGGCGTGCGGTGTTGTCGCAATATAGCCGGCCGGTGGATAGAACCGAAGATACGCATCCTTTTTTTCTAAATAGTCAAGGGTGTATTCGCCTTGTTCGTTAGTCAGTGCGTGCCCTAGTTTCGACCCGTTTTGTGCATCAAATGCTTCCACAAGAACGCCAGAAACTGCTTGTTCAGATGCATCCTGAGTGCCATTGTGATTCTCATCCATCCAAACCTTGTTGCCCGCTGAAGCCATAGGATAGAATCCAGCCTTCAACACGGGAATGTCAGTTCCCGGCACAATAAGGAACACATCCGTTGTTCCCGGACCGTTGGCTCCGGTAAGATCACTGTCGGTGTTTTCATCATTTCCGACATTTGCCCTCACTTTTACCAGTCCCAGTGGTGGCAGCAATACCTCAATATAATATTCCCCATCAGGTGCGCAGAAGCGGCAATATCCATCGCCAGACGGAGAGTTTGGCTTGGCACCTGTCTTGGCGGTATCCCATACGTACCACTGCCCCTGGATTTTCTTCCATATTCTGACTTCCAGACCATTGATGCCATTTTCATTTGTATTCCAGATATCATTCTTGTTTATATCGTACCAAACCATAAATTCGGTAAAAATGCACCTGAAAAAACCGGCATCAATGGTTCGGTTGAACTCACCGGGCTGCAGAGTAAACACAGCCGTTTTGCCAGTCAGTTTATCCGCATCACTGTCTTTTGCTTCGTCGGTCATGCTCACCATCTCTGACTGACTTATCCGGCCACTTGCCAAAGTGCTGCTACCACAGGCACGGTCGGCAGTGCGATAAAAACCTGTGTAATTGCCAAACACAATGTAATATGTTGAGGCGCAAACCTCAAATTCATAATATCCTGATGCTGAGGTGTATGTATCAGCAATCAACGCATTTGATGCGGCATCGTACAGACTGACTTTCACACCCGAAATACCTGGTTCATCAGTGTCCTGGCAACCATTGTAATTCTTGTCTTCCCAAACAAAATCTCCCACTTTTGCCTTTCCCTGTGGGATCAAAGTGACAGAAGCGGTACCACTACATGATAAAAGATCGGTAACCGTGACGGAATAAGTGGTCGGCAGAGTGGGGGAAACTTCTTTTACAGAACCTGATCCCAGGTTGTTGTCCCACTGGTATTGATATGGGGCATTCCCACCAAGTGCTGAAGCAGTCAGGATAGCAGTATTCTCAAGACAATCAGGCCATCCTTCTATAGAAATGGAGGCTTGTAACGACTGGGTATTTCCACTCACCGTTGTGGTTGCCACATTTGTACATAAGGTAGATACATCTGTTACTGTTACTGAATACGTTCCGGCTGTCTGGACCACTACATTTCTTGCAGTGGCACCCGTATTCCATAGGTATGTTACACCGCTCGCCGGTAAAGCTGTCAGCGTCACAGACGTTTTCGCACAACTGAGAGGTCCATCATTTAAGGCACTTACTATCGGCTTTCCTGTCACTGTCACCAGGACACTTTTTGTATCCGTGCAACCAACTACATCCGTTACGGTTACCGAATATGTTGTACTTTGAGCAGGACTCACTACTTTCTGATTACCTGTTCCGAGGTTGTTGCTCCAGCTGAATTGATAGGGAGGGTTTCCACCAGTGGCAGAGGCTGTTAATGTAGCCAAGGTTTTCAAACAAGTGATAGGTCCATCTTCAACTAGAAGAGATACTGGCTTGCCCGGATGTCCCGTCACTGAACTGGAGGAAGAACTTGTGCAGCCAGAGTTGGAGTCTGTCACTGTAACCGTGTAGGTTCCAGCAGTATTTACCTGAATCGATCGTGATGTAGCTCCTGTATTCCAAAGATAGCTTACACCGGAAGAAGGGGACGCAGTCACTGTTACGTTATTCTTGAAACAGGTAATCGGCCCATCATTGACAGTGGCAGCAATTGGATTGTTAAATACCGAAACAAAAAGTGAAGCAATGGCCTGACAACCCTTCGAATCGGTCACCGTTACCTGGTATGTGGTATTTTGCGTAGGCACCACAAACTTTACTTGTCCTGAACCTAAACCGTTGTTCCATGCAAAAACATAGGGAGGATTTCCCCCTGTGACGGTGGCAGTCATAGTCAGACTGTTTTTTGTGCAAGTCAATGGCCCATCGGATAGGATAGTCAGTTCGGGCTTCGTCAGATCCCCAGTGACAGCAGTTTGAGCAGTAGATGTACATCCTGAAAGAATATCTGTCACAGTGACCGTATAGGTTCCTGCTGTATAGATAGAAATACTCCTGGTGGTAGCGGCTGTGTTCCAAAGGTAACTGACTCCTGATGCAGGGAAAGCTGTCGCGAGAGCGGTCGTTTTTGCACAAGACAATGGTCCGTCATTTGTAGCACTTGCTGTTGGTTTTTGAGCGACTGTCACCAGAACATCATCGGTGTCTGTGCATCCATTACTGTCCGTCACTGTGACGTAATAAGTGGTTGTTGCAATGGGATTCACCGTTTTTATTGGTCCCAGGCTAAGTGGATTATCCCATTTGAATTGGTAGGGCAGTGTACCTCCATTGGCTGTGGCAATCAAAAAAGCACTTTCTGGGTAGCAAGTAAGGACGTCAGGCCCCGCTTGTGCCGCAGGATTTGGCAACACTGTCACGACTTTTGCTGTAGTGGTTTTACAACCTGTATTATCGGTAACCGTAACTGTATACGTGGTTGTATTCTGGACTATTGGCTTGATTGACTGACTTTGTTCTCCGGTACTCCACGCATAAGTGATACCTGTTGTACCCGGAATAGAATAGGTAATTTCCAATTGTGGTCTTAATCCAGCGGTGTTGTATTCACTACTGGCAAAATACTTCTCATTGGCGACACCTTCCGTTTGCATTTTGAGCAGCATACCATAATTTGGGCTGCTGCCATTGACCCATTTTTGGATGAGGTCTTTCAATGCCCACTTGTAAGTGGCATTGCCTGCCACCGCGGTAATGGCGTCTGCTGTTGCGGTAAAATCGCCGCCCGAACTGGCCCAGGCAGTACCTGATGTCCGTTGATTCCAAGAGGCGGGCCCGGTATTTCCGCTGCAGCTACCCGATCCTTCGGTCCAGTCTGCCGTTATTTTATGCACGGAGATGTTGGTGGATGATGTGTTGCTTCCTCCCACTCGGGTAAGTAATAAGGTGGCCCCTTCGATGATGGCATTTGTGGGAATGGACGTGAGGTTAAACTTCAACAGGGATCTGTTGGAATTGGATGAAGTACTCCCTGAATAGAGCCTGTTGCAATTTCCATAATTGGAGCTGGGGCTTCCCTGTGCAATGTACGCATCGATCTCTGCTGATAAGCCGATAGTCGTTTTTTCTGTATAGCTGGCGGTGAGCATCGTTTCTTTTCCCTGACAAAGCAGGCTGTCCCCTTGTATGATTGCTGTCAGGAGACAACAATTGATTTCCGAAACTGGCTCTGTATTGTTTCCAGTTTTACTTGGGCTGGCGTGTATATTCAGAAAGTTGGCCTTCCCAAATCCCCCATTGCCAAAGACGGATAATCTGACATCTACCTCGTACCACACATCGTAAATCCATAAAGGGTAGATGGGATTGGGAGTGTACATCTGATCGGTTGCTGGTGAATTGGTAGTCAGGACATAGCCAAAATCATTGAGATTCCGGTCCAGGGATGTGGATGTATACAAGACATCGGAGGCGTTTCCAAGTAACATGGAACCTTCTCCCCCGGTGACTCCCAGGCAGGCATATCCGGATGGTGCAGAAGCACTTGCGGAGATATAATCCACAATCAATTCCATCTTTTTTGTATTGAGGGCATCAAATAAAGCGAGTTGCAATTTGTCAGAACCTACCAGATTGTTGAACGTATGCCCGTTTGGCCAGCTGATGGCAGTGGTGCCATAGGTATTGTCCACAAAATTTTTTGAGTACGTCACTCTGATGTTGACCCTGCTCAGGCTGGGGTCATCGTCCAGGATTATTTTCCAACTGACTGTTGCCCCTACATTGTTTCCTGAGAAGCACTGTTTTCCTTCGCAGGCAATGATGTCAATCGTATGACTGAGTACTACCTGGCACAAATCGGCATTGGTCACGGTGACGGTGTAGTCTTTTTTTACCAGGGGCGTGACGGTGATTGCGGATGTGGTGGCACCTGTACTCCACAACCAGGAGGTGCCGCCAGTCACCCGGATAGTGGAAGGCTGGATATTGTCAGTACAAGTATAGGCATTGCCTCTGATTGAAGGCTGAAATGTGGCACATGGATCAGCTGGTTGACAGAAATATCCGTTTTTAAACGTGATGTCTTTGACTGTAACTGCACCAAACCGGTCTCCTGCCGCCAAAGGCACAGAACAATGCGTTTGAAACGAGACCAATTGCAGCTGACTGCCTCCCTGTTGATTAAAAATATGCACATATACGGGGTTTTTTACTTCAGTTGCTGCTGCCGCTGTAAATGATTGGTTTAAGTTGACTACGCCTGAAAAATACAACGTGCCGCCCGTCCCGGTCCCATTTTGATCATTCACTACAATATACACCTGAGGGTCAGCATTCGCATCACCCGTACACGACCACTTATCGCCGTTTGTTCCCTGACCGTTGTCGGAAAGGGCACATGTGCCACCATTGTAAAGCAATGTCATCGATTTCACCCTGTCCCCTTTGCCACTGCCGCAACAATTGTCCTGAGAAAAAACCGTCGTGTGGATAGAAGTTGCCAGAAAAAGGATGAAGAAGTAACGGCAGGCGCGATGCATGCCGGTAAACTGCTTTGGTTTATGATTTGGAAATTCAGAATTAAAATGTAAAACCCAGGAAGTTGGTATGAGAAATTTCATTTGTTGTGATTTTAAAAGTCAAATGGAAACCAAAAATGAATGCAATGCCAGGGGGTGCTCCAACACAACCGTGCTCATTTCATCAATGCCATTTTAAATAGAATACAAGGGTATCGGGCAAGTACATTCGTTCCTGCCGGGTGCTTGATGGGAAAACCAATTTGCGGATGTTCAATATTGGCAGACATGGTAGCCTCCCAATTGTAAAATTACAAGTTGCGTTCTCCCTGAAATTTAATATCCGTTACTCTGTCGTAATTGCGTCTCTTTCTAATCCGTAATGGTAACTTTGTCAAGAAGTGTGACCGCACAATCCATTTTCATGCAATGCCAGCCCACTGTTTCCGCAGGATACCATAAAGTTGTGTCCGTATGTTGCTTTCTAATCTCTAAGGCTCCTGCTACCCTAAGGTTTGGTTCGCCGTGTAATTCAAATCTTATTCAGACTGAAATGTAATTCAATTTCTTTCTTTTCAATATGTAAGTAAAATCGGCTTGCTTTTTTCTTACGTTGATTTTTTTGTTTTCCTAATGTAATTTACTTTTCAATTTAGTTCAAAAATAACTATCCAGATTTAAATCCAAATCAAAACTACATTATTTTTTAAACTGTGAATATAATTTTCGTCATAATAGTAATTTCCTTATAATATAAAAAATAAAAGATTATATAATTAATTAAAAATGAGATATATGTATATATTTTTGAAAATATGATCTTAATCACATTGGTTTCTAAATGCACATATGACATGGTTTTTATCACTTTTTAAGAAAGATGCCAATGTGGAAAAATTAAAAAAAAAGACACCCAGCTAACTGCATGCCTCTTTTTTCTTTCACAAAAATGTTTTTTATGGTCGCGGATAACGTCTATAATTGTATCATCATCACCATTCCCAACCTTTCCTTGGCTCGCGGTGGACGAGGGCATTGGCTGCTTCCACATTGGTGACTTTCATGTTTTTTGCATCCCAGAGTAATTTACGCCTGCCTGGATACTTATCACCATCTTTCAAATAATAACTCTTCATTGCGAGGACACCCAGGAGAATTGCCTCCGTAAAGGGACCTGCGTAATCAAATGGTGAGCTGGTAGTGGCATTGCCATAGCCTTTCAGGCAGGCATTGACCCATTGCAGGTAATGGCCTTCAGGCACTCTGGGCAGCGTTTCCGGCAGATTCAGGTCATTCATATTTTTTGTAGGGAGCAATTTCGGGTTGGCGCCATAGCAATCGGCAATGACCTTGCCCTTGGTTCCTTCAAAAATGATACCCCCATCCCAGTTGCCCATAGGTTCGTCGGCCCCAAGTTCCGCTGGTCTTTCCGGCTTTATACCCCCATCCATCCAGGTCAGTTTGACATTTGGTTTTCCATCTTTGCCCGGAAAAGTGAAATAAACCACTGAGGAAGAAGGGAATGATTCTTCCCTGAACTCTTCCTGAAACGTGCCTACCCAATTGGTGGTAAAGCTTCCTTCCACTTCGGATGGATAATCAATGGGCAGGATTCGGAATGCGGGGTCCAGCATATGACAAGCCATATCTCCCAGAGCTCCGGTTCCAAAGGCTGTCCAGCCACGCCACCCAAAAGGCACATACACTGACTTATAGTCTGTTTGTCCTGCTGGTCCCAGCCACAGGTCCCAGTCCAGTTCGGCCGGAATTTGCTGCTTTTCTTTCGGCACAGCAATCCCTTGTGGCCAGACTGGCCGATTTGTCCAGGCCGTCACTCTGGTGACATCACCAAGTAAGCCAGCAGCATAGATTTCCTGCAGGCGACGCACGCCATCCATGGAGCCGCCCTGGTTGCCCATTTGGGTCACGACTTTGTGTTTTCTGGCCGCTTCTGTGAGCACTCTGGCTTCATACACGCTCCAGGTAAGTGGCTTCTGAACATACACATGTTTGCCTTTTTCGATGGCGGCCATTGCTGCAACAGCGTGTGTATGATCTGGCGTTGAAATGGTAACAGCATCAATATTTTTGTGCTCTTTATCCATCATTTGCCTGAAATCTTTATAAAATCCCGCGGTTGGAAAGTTTTTCCGGCTCTGTACCGCCTGTCTTTCGTCTACATCACATAAGAAAGTGACTTTGACATTCGGACTTTTTGCACATTCTGTCAGGTCGCTCTGTCCCTTTCCTCCGGCACCAATACCAGCAAGATAGAGTGTGTCACTGGGAGGTATGTACCCACTGCCTCCCAATACAAAGCGGGGAACGATTGTGAATGCAGCACCCGTTATTGCGGCTTTTTTGACAAATTCCCGGCGGCCTGACTGGCTAGGTTTCTTTTTCATCTTTTGCTTATTTTACTTGATCAGAATAAAAAACGAATGTAAAAAGGATGCTGACTTCACCTTGGTTAAACGCATCTTCAGGATAAATTTACAGCAAGTTTTTATTTCAGAATCTTTTTTCTCACCAAAAACCGAAATATGGTTGGAAAACATGGAATTGCACCAAAATGCATTTGTTCCATTGAATTTTTTATATCTTTCTCACCATAAAATTTCGCTGATGTCCAAGTATGCTCTGGGGCTCGATGTGGGCAGTTCGTTTGTCAAATGTGCCATCATTGACCTCAATACCTGCGAAGTCAAAGCCAGTGTCAGGTTTCCGGATGCTGAGATGGCGATTTCTTCGCCAAAAGCGGGGTGGGCAGAGCAGCATCCTGAAGACTGGTGGCAGTCGTGCATTGAGGCAATGCGCCGGGCAATGCTGCAGGCGGCTATCAAGGGCAGTGACATCGCTTGCATTGGCATCGCCTACCAGATGCACGGCCTCGTCGCAGTCGATAATGCTGGCAACGTAGTCAGGCCGTCCATCATCTGGTGCGACAGCAGGGCAGTGGCATGCGGAGATACACTTGCCAATCAGCTTTCATCCCACCTGGTGCGGGAGCATCTGTACAACCACCCAGGTAATTTTACAGCCTCAAAACTCTCCTGGGTTCAGCAATACGAACCCCACATTTATCACCAAATCAGCCAAATCATGCTGCCGGGTGATTACATCGCCTATAAACTCTCCGGCCAAATCAGTACATCGGATACAGGCTTGTCGGAAGGAGTTTTCTATGATTTTAAGACGGGGTCACCTTGTGCCGACCTGCTTCAGGCAGCGGGTTTTGATCCATCACTAATCCCTGTTAGTCACCCATCCTTTGCACTTTCTTCAGAGACCCACAATGGACTCCTGGCTGAACTGGGTATCCCTTCCGGTATCCCTATCACGTACAGGGCAGGCGACCAGCCCAACAATGCATGGTCACTGGGTGTATTGTCACCAGGTGAGGCAGCCGCTACGGCGGGCACATCTGGTGTTGTGTATGTGGTCACCGACCAGGTGCAGGCCACGCCCGAAGCCGGCTTCAATACGTTTGCACATGTCAATCATTCTTCTGACTGCCCGCGGCTGGGAAACCTTCTTTGTATCAACGGAACAGGCATTCTGTATCGCTGGCTTCGGCAAAACCTCTATCCCGGTGACGCCTACGCCTTTCTAAATGCAGAGGCTGAAAACATTCCTGCTGGGGCAGAAGACGTTTGTATTTTGCCTTTTGGAAATGGCGCTGAGCGCATGCTGGCCCAACATTCCAGGGGCATGTCCATTCATCATGTAGATCTAAATAGGCATGGGAGAGCACACCTCCTCCGCGCTGGACTGGAAGGCATTGCATTTGCCTTTTGCTATGGTTTGGAAAAGATGAAGAAAGCCGGTGTGGCCGTCGATATAATGCGTGCCGGCAATGACAATTTATTTCAATCTGCCGTTTTTTCAACCGTTTTGCAGTCAGTTTCCAGGGCGCATATCTCTGTTTTTGAAACCAATGGTGCTGCAGGTGCTGCTGCCGGAGCCGCTGTAGGTCTGGGCAGATGGACACAGGAGCAATGGTTGGAAAGCCTGAGGGAAATTCCTCTTCCCACCGTTCAGGTAGACGAAAACGCCCTTTCCAATGCCTACACAAAATGGAAGCAAATTTTAGAAATATCATTGAAAGAACCATAGAATCATGAGTAAATCACCTTATTTCCCCCAAATACCCTACATTCAGTTTGAAGGGAAGGAGTCAAAAAATCCACTGGCTTTTCGCTGGTACGATAAAAACCAGATAGTGGCAGGCAAAACGATGGCAGACCACTTCCGCTTTGCCATGGCTTACTGGCACAGCTTCTGTGGAAATGGAGCCGATCCCTTTGGCCGACCTACACGACCGATGCCCTGGTTGGATGGCCAGTCTCCACTTGAAATTGCGAGAAACAAGATGGATGCTGCCTTTGAATTCATGCACCGCCTGGGACTGGATTATTATTGCTTTCACGACACTGATTTGATCGACGAAGGCAATAGCATGGCGGAGTACCAGCAAAATGTGGAGGCCATGGTTGATTATGCCGAACAAAAGCAACATGAAACGGGCATCCGCCTGCTCTGGGGCACTGCCAACCTGTTCTCTCATCCCCGGTATATGAATGGGGCAGCCACAAATCCCGACCTGAATGTAGTTGCCTTTGCAGCGCGCCAGGTCAAAACAGCACTGGATGCAACCATTCGGCTTAAGGGCACCAACTATGTGTTCTGGGGTGGGAGAGAAGGGTATATGTCCCTGCTCAACACCGATATGCAACGCGAACAGGATCATCTGGCCCGTTTCCTGACAATGGCCAGGGACTATGGCAGGCAAAATGGCTTTACGGGTACGTTTCTCATCGAGCCCAAACCGATGGAGCCAATGAAACACCAGTATGACTATGATGCGGCAACTGTGCTGGGCTTTTTGCAACAGTACGGCCTGCTCGATGATTTTTCCCTCAATCTGGAAGTCAACCACGCCACCCTCGCCGGACATACCATGGAACACGAAATGACTGTTGCGGCTCAGGCTGGCAAACTGGGTAGCATGGATGCCAACCGCGGCGACGACCAGAATGGCTGGGATACCGATCAGTTTCCGGTCGATACATGGGAACTCACCCAGATGATGCTGGTCTTCCTCCAATATGGTGGTTTCAGTACGGGAGGCATTAATTTTGATGCGAAAATCCGACGAAACTCCTCCGATGCTGAAGATCTCTTTCTCGCGCACATTTCCGGAATGGATGCATTCGCCAAAGCGCTCGTGGCAGCAGACGCCATTTTGCGTGAGTCACCTTATGCGTTGTGGCGAAATCAACGGTACGCTTCATTTGACACAACGGAAGGCCGTGCTTTTTACGCTGGACAGCTCAGCCTTGACCAGTTGGCTGCTCTGGTAGTGGAAAGGCCTGATGCAGGACTGGTCTCTGGCAAACAGGAAAAGATTGAACAGCTTATTCAGATGTATCTTTAATCGCAGTACATTTGTGCAGAATGTAAAAACAAGGTATGGTTACAAAATCCGAGGTTTTTGACAAGGTAAAGGCCATGCTCAGTCAGCATGGCTTTGGAGTGACGAAAATGGATGACACACGTCCATGGGGAGGCTTTTTTGTGATTGATGAAGAGATGGCCGCTGCGTTTGCAGCCCATTTTTTTCCGGAGGAAGAAGCTGAATCCTGGCAGTTGTTCCAGAAATTAAGCCCTAAAATACTGATTGTCAGTCCTGGAGCACGACTTAGCTGGCAATACCACTACCGAAGGGCAGAAATATGGAAGTGTATTTCTGACGAAGTAAATGTGGTTACCAGCCAGAATAATGAAGAAACCGAATTGACCAAGTTGAAATACGGAGAAATCATCCGTCTACGTCAGGGCGAAAGACACAGGTTGATCGGTACGTCTGATTGGGGTCTGGTGGCGGAAATCTGGAAACACACAGACCCTTCAAATCCGTCAGATGAGAATGATATCGTTCGCCTGCAGGACGACTACGGAAGGTAGGTCATCGCTTCGGATACATTGAAAAAAGGCACTACACCCGTGAATCAAAGGATGGCAGTCTTTTGACTATCGCGGGCTTAGTTTTGTTTTCGAATACTTCTGCAAATTTCAACCCCCTCTTCCACTGCATTTTCATCACCTTCTCCAAACGTGATGATGACAAAAAAATTGGTTTCAGAATCCGGATCAATCAGGCCCATCATAAAAAGTTTGATTCCATCCTGCACACCTTCAGCATAGCCACCCTGAAATCCATTTATTTCTATCGCACTGACATCGTCAATTCTGTCCAGATTCAATGATGCAGCAGCTGTCATCACAAAACTCGTGATGTCATTCTCATCAATGGATGCATCTTTAAACGGGATGATGCTCATACTCATCCCATCCCCGTCAGCAGAAAATTCAGATTCATTGTTTGTTTTTTCAACAAAATCATCGGCCAGCGAAAAAGAGAGTCCATATTCCTCCCACACATATTCCTGCTGGGCGTGGCTACTGAATGAAAGAATCATTAGCGATAAAAACAGAATTGCATTTCTCATAATTTGCATTTTTTTAAGAATGAAGAATAGTGACACTCAAATGTAGTTTATCCGGCGCTAATAATTCATTTTATTTCAATGTAAATTTTACGTACATAATACAATTTTGAAAATGGTTGGGTAATTGCAATATTCAATAACTAAAATGTAAATATATCAGAGTATCAAAATACAATTACTTGCAATAAAATAGAAATATGTTTATAGTTTATTTATCAAATGATTGTATATATTACTAATTTCTATATCTTTGTAAAATTGATATGTATGTAACAGAAAATGAATACATTTCCAGAGGAAGGTAACTTAAAATCCATCATTTCGTCACAGAAAGCGGTTGCCTCAGTTGAGTATATAACATCCGGAAAGGCAATACAGGCCATCTTTGAGAGGATGAAGGCGCAATTGCAACGGGGGGAGGGTAGCGTCATCGTTGTTCCGGACAAATCTATGTTTCAGGAGATTTCCAATCAGTTGCTGTCATCTCTGTTTGGCAATGTCAGCCTTGTGTGTGAAATGAATGCAACGGTAAAAGCGACACATATACAGCAGATTCAGAAACGCATTCAGGCGATTGAATCAAAAAGGCAGCCACAGCCAGTCATATCCAGTAATGGTCGCATTCTGGTGGGTCCTTTGGCAGAGAAGTGGCACCAGGTCAGGACAGAAAAGGACGACGATGATTTGTCCATCGGTGATTGGCTCAATGCCTATCTTCAGCAGCCGGAAGAACCCGGAATGTTTGTTATGCAGGCAGAGTACGGACAACATCCATTCACTTTTTATCAGGGCGAATTCAAGGATTGGCTGGAAATAATACGTAAAGCGGCAACATTGTACCGGCCGGAATTTAGCCAGACCACCGATCAAAATTCCCTGGCAGGCTTGCGCATAATTCCTGGTTTTTTTGATCAGATGGAAGACATTTCTCACCATTTATTTGTCTTAAAAGAACAGGCCGCAGATCTCCGGGATCAGTATTACCGGTACATTCATTCATTGGAAGCGCAGTTTTGTAATGAATATGAAAAGAGACTGGGTGTATTGGAATCAAATCTGGAAACTGTCAAAATGCTCTTTTATCTGCACCCCAAACAGGAGCAAAGTCCTTCTACAGATTTTCTGTCATATCAGGCTGCCTGGAATCAAATTGAAAAAGAAATGATGGGCTTGCGCTTAATTGAAAAATTTAGTGCTACCCAAGGCAACTTACCTCCCGTGGCACAGGTGGAGGCCTATCTTGATTTAGTGCACAACCGGCGGGGAGAAATTGGTAAATTGGCCAATACATACATAAAGTCCCTCAATTTGCTCAACCAGGAAGATGAAGAACTCATCCTGCTGGAATCTTCCGCTCACCAGCTGATCAATTATCTCAACAAGACAAAGCTTTTCACAGAAACATTTGAGATCAATACGATCAGTCTGCAAAAACAAGCCGCCTACTTCCGCTACATTGCTGCCAGCATAGATGGTATTTTGCATTTGTTTTTTCACAACAGGGCCTTGCTTGAGTGGCAGTTTTTTATACAGCAGTTGCCAGGTGAGCAGCTCCGGTTTATTGATATTGCCTGTTCACTGGACAAGGACTCATGGGAACAGGTTTTTCGGTCATGGTATGGGTATTGCCGGATCTCCGAAGGGATGCACCGGGCACACCCCGTTTCGGAGCAGGACTGGGTACAGGCAGAAAAGACTGACCTCGAAAGCTTTTTGCCCCAGCTTCAGCGCCAACTTGCTTCCTTGTGGCGTGAGGTGAGCGCGCAAACGAAAGACTATCAACAGTTTGTTGCGTTTTTACGTGGCGGCAATGAAGGTGAATTTCCTTTGACATGGGCTGATTTTCTTTCGCACCATGCCTCGTGTATCAGAGCACTTTTTCCCATTGTGCTGATCGACGATGATCAATTGCCGGAATGGAGTACTACGGCATTTCACCACCTTGTGTATGTGGATTGTTCGCTGCCAAACGTTGAAATTCTTCAATATTTCAGGACCATCTTTTCCTGGTATGCAGAAGGCAGCCTAGCAGCTGTACCTGATTTTGTGCTTACCGATACTTGTGACTCGGTTCAAAAGCAAATTAGTACACTTTCACGCTCTGAAAAGTTGCCTTTTTTCCGGCTGGTGACAGAAAAGCTGTTGAGTTTTGGAGCATCTCCGGTCGCTTTTGGTATTCGGAATGGTTGTATTGTCAGCTTTTGCAGTGAGGGAGTCCATTCAGTTTTGATGACTTCTTTGCGACAAGCGGGCATAAAAAAAATTGCATCCATGGCAACGGACGAAGAGAATCTGCTCGGCGCCTTATTGAATAGTGGGGAAAAAATCTATATCATCGTAGAAGACGGACTGCCCAACGGTACTGCGGCGGACATGTGGGAATACCAGAGGCAACAACTTGCCTGGCTGCAGGAGTGTGGTTTTACCGTGGTACACGTTTGTCTGAAATCCGCCTTCCGCACCCATGGGAAGTCAGTTGCCAGCTTCTTTATGACATTGGTTGATTCCATGGAAGATGAGGACATTCCCAGTGTAAGCCAGCTGCAATTTGCCTTTGACTGACCACCATATCAATGTGCAGTTATTGGACTATCTCCAACTGTTGCGGGTGCAGTTCAAAAACGGCCGACAAAGGGTGTTGGATCCAATCCGGAAAAAATGGCTTGCCAGCCAGCCAGAAGAGATCGTTCGCCAGCTACTCATACTATGGTTGGTCAATGAACGAAAATATCCTGCGGGAAAGCTTCAGGTCGAAAAAGCAATCCGGGTGCACTCGCGTTCTTGCCGCTTTGATTTAGTAGTGTACAATCAGGCCGTTATCCCGTGGATGATTGTAGAATGCAAAGCTCCGGAAGTGCCCATAACCCAGGCGGTTTTTGACCAGATTGCCGCCTACAATATGGCCCTGCATGCCCCTTATTTTCTGGTTACAAATGGGAAATTCACATATTGTGCCTTTGTGGATCAGGCAACAAAAACCTGGCAATTTTTAGCAGATATCCCACAATTTGGTCAGGATTTGTCAGGTTAATGTTTGATTTCTTCGCCCTCCATTTTACTTACAGCCACCGTTGCAATGGCATTGCCAACCACATTCGTTGCGGTTCGGCCCATATCCAGAAACTGATCTATGGGCAGTAGTATGGCGAGGCCAACCTCCGGAATGCCAAATCCGGCGATCGTTGCCGCAATGACTACCAACGATGCCCTGGGTACGGCAGCAATGCCCTTGCTTGTGACCATCAATACAATGAGCATGGTGATTTGCTCCGAAAGGGAAAGGTGCACACCATAGGCCTGTGCGATGAGCAGTGAACCAAATGTCATATACATCATGGATCCATCTAGGTTGAATGAATAACCTAAGGGCAGTACGAAACTGGTGATTTTCTCTTTGACACCAAACCTCTCCAGCTGGTTGAGCAATTTTGGATAGGCAGATTCACTGCTCGCCGTGGCAAATGCAAGCAAAATGGGTTCTTTAATGTGCGTGAGAAGACTCCAGACTTTGTTTTTGATAAACAAAAATCCCAGGCTTAGTAAAATGACCCATAAAATCAGCAACGCCATATAAAATAACAGGATGAGCTTGCCATACTGGAGCATGATGCCCAATCCTTTTTCCGCTATCACGATGGAAATGGCACTGAACACGGCCAATGGGGCAACCCACATGATCATATTGGTGAGTTTCAACATGGCATGCGCAAGCGCATCCATCGCCTTGATGATGGGTTCGCCTTTTTCGCCAATGGCCGCTGTGGCCAGACCAAAAAGGATGGAAAAAACAACGATTTGCAGCACCATCTTGTGTGAGGAAAGAGCCACAAAAATGTTTTCAGGTACCAGCTGGTCAATAAAATGTGCCAGGGTAAAGCTGTCTGTCTTGGGTAGGTTTGCCCCCGTGGCGGTGCCGACCTGACTTTGGAATTCCAGCCCTGGCTGAAAGATGTTTACGATAATCATCCCCAAAGTCAATGACATGAGGCTGGCGAAAATGAACCAGCCGATGGTCTTTACACTCATCCTGCCTATAGATCCGGCATCGCCAATACCTGCGACACCCAATACAAGTGTACTCAATACCAGAGGACCAATGATTAATTTTATAAATTTTAAAAAAATGATATTTCCATATTTTGCGACGCCTACATAGCCATCCACCCATGATTTGTTGTCCAGGAGATGCAGGCAGGTACCTGCCAATACACCAGCCAATAAACCATAAAATATCCAGCTAGCCAGCTTGTTTTTTTGATCACTCATGGAAAAGTCGATTTTATTTGTTGCCGAAAGATAACGATTTTTTCAGAATCACCTCAGATATCCGGGAAAGCTTGAAAACAACGTCCTTATGATATATAATATGATGGAATTCATAAGAGTATATATCGATTTATTCCTATTTTTGCTGTTTCAAAAGCAAAAATGGCATTGGCATGAGCGTAGACGTAATCCTGGGTCTCCAGTGGGGTGATGAAGGGAAAGGAAAAATTGTGGATTATCTGGCAGACAGGTATGATATGGTATGTCGTTTTCAGGGTGGACCCAATGCAGGGCATACCTTGAAAATCGAAGGCAGGAAGTTTGTTTTACACACCGTACCTTCAGGTATTTTTAGGGAGAATATCACCAATGTCATTGGAAATGGTGTCGTACTGGACCCGATTACCTTGTCTAAAGAGTTGCACATGCTCGATGAAGCGGGGGTATCCTACATTGACCGCCTGATTGTTTCACGGAAAGCGCATGTCATTGTTCCCAGTCACAGGTATCTGGATGCCGCTTCTGAAGCCGCAAAAGGGCAAAGTAAGATTGGTTCCACGCTCAAAGGAATCGGCCCCGCCTATATGGATAAGACAGGCAGGAATGGATTGCGTGTCGGTGATCTGATGGCACCCGATTTTATGGACCGCTACAAAACAATCAAAGAAAAGCATCTCGGACTGATACGCATGTATCCGGCGATTGAGTTTGATCTTGAGGCAGAAGAGTCCCGTTTTTTTGCATCACTCGATAAAATCCGGACCTTGCGGTTTGAAAACACGGAATATTTTATCAATCGGGCGTTACAGCAAGGCAAACGGATTCTTGCAGAAGGAGCACAGGGGTCAATGCTGGATATTGATTTTGGGACCTATCCCTTTGTGACCTCTTCCAACACTGTCACTGCAGGTGTTTGCTCCGGCCTTGGTATTGCGCCTTCCCGAATTGGGGAAGTCATCGGCGTGGCCAAAGCGTATTGCACACGCGTAGGTTCGGGCCCATTCCCAACAGAACTTGCTGATGCGACGGGCGAAAAGATCCGGCAGGCAGGCATGGAGTTTGGTTCCACCACAGGGAGACCACGGAGATGTGGCTGGCTTGATGCCCCACAACTCCTATACACCATCATGTTGAACGGTGTAACACAAATCATTATTACGAAATTGGATGTACTCGATGACTTTTCCTCCATTGAGGCAGCCACATCCTACGCCTATCATGGTCTCACCACCACAGACCTGCCATATGATATGGTTACCACTGAGATCCAACCCATCTTGCATAAATACAAAGGATGGAATACATCATTGCAAGATGTGGATGAATACAAGGCATTGCCAGAAGCAGCAAAAGAATACATTGCCAGCCTCGAGGCGATGCTCCAGACCAGAATTTCCATGGTCAGCACAGGGCCTGAAAGAGAAAAATTGTTTTTAAAGGAAGAATAACATCCAGAAAAGTACCCACAACCATGAGTAAAAAGGAACAATTCAGTCAACTGCTGGCGGAGGCCTTCCGTTTTTCAGGTCCAGCACTTGTTTTGGGGACGCCAAAACTCGAAGGAGAAGTTTTGAGTCAAACCTACGTGCAGGTTCCCCTAAAGACTTTGAACAGACATGGTCTGATTGCCGGTGCCACCGGAACCGGAAAAACCAAGACGTTGCAGGTGATTGTCGAACAGCTCTCCGCATTTGGTGTGCCTTGCCTGGTAATGGACATTAAGGGCGATCTGTCCGGACTTGGTGCAGCAGGGCAGTCGAATGCTGCAATTGAGGAACGACACAGACTGCTTCAAATGCCATATACGCCTGCTGCCAGTCCTGTAGAATTGCTCAGCTTATCCAAAGACAAGGGCGTCCGGCTCAGGGCAACGGTTACCGAGTTTGGTCCGGTACTGTTTTCAAAAATCCTGGAACTGAACGATACCCAGTCAAGTGTCATGGCCGTCATATTCAAATATTGTGATGACAATACCTTGCCCTTGCTGGACCTGGAGGATATGAAAAGAGTGCTGACCTACGCCACACAGGAAGGCAAAGATTCGTTTGAGAAGGAATATGGGGCAATTTCTCCCGCCACGGTAGGCATCATACTCAGGAAAGTGGTCGAACTGGAGCAACAGGGTGCCGAACTGTTTTTTGGGGAAAATTCCTTTGGTGTGTACGATCTGGTCAGACAGGATGAACATGGAAAAGGCATTATTTCAATCCTTCGGGTCACGGACATCCAGGACAGGCCCAAGTTGTTTTCCACGTTTATGCTGCAGCTTCTCGCTGAAATCTATTCTTCCTTTCCGGAGGAAGGAGACCTTTCGAAACCCAAGCTCACTATTTTTATAGACGAGGCTCACCTTATTTTCAATGAAGCGAGCAAGGCACTGTTAAATCAGATAGAGACCATCATTAAGTTGATCAGATCCAAGGGAATAGGAGTGTTTTTTGTGACGCAAAGTCCAACCGATATCCCTGAGGCCGTTCTGGGTCAGCTTGGTTTGAAGATACAACACGCATTGCGTGCATTTACAGCAAAAGACAGAAAAGACATCCAGCTGACCGCAGAAAATTATCCCTTGTCTGACTATTATCAGGTGGATACCTTGCTGACTGAATTGGGCATTGGCGAATGTATTGTCGCTGCGCTCAATGAAAAAGGGATACCAACCCCGCTGGTACATTGCTACCTGCGTGCTCCGCAGTCCCGGATGGGCATTCTTACTGAAGCAGAATTGGACCAAATCCTCTCTACCAGTGAAATAAGAGAATTTTATGAAAAGAGTGTAAATAAGGATTCTGCTTACGAAATTCTCAGTGGTAAAATACAGAAAGCCCAATCTGCTGAAGTCCAGGAAACCATAAAAAAACAGCAGGAAGAAGCCTCAGAGGAAGAGGGGAGTCCGAAAGAACCACAAGGAAAAAGCACCCTCGAGACTGTGCTCGGCAGTCCGGTTGCCAGGCAAATTGGCCGGGAAGTGGGACGACAGCTTGTTCGGGGTCTTCTTGGGGCCCTGGGCGTGGGTACAAGCCGCAAAAGCACCAAAAGCACAAACTGGTGGCAGTAAGCCAGACAATGTTTGAAAAAAGTCATTGTCTCGCTTACTGTCATAATCAATTTTTTATCCCCGCCGACTGCGCTTGACCGTCGTTTTGGTCCTGCTTACGCTTCTTCCCTTGGGGCCGGTGATGGTTGTCTTTGTTTTGCGTATTTTATAGTTTGCATGTGCACCTGCATGCCTTGTTCGCACGGTTGTTGAATGCATGCGAATGGGCTTATAAAAGGAATGTGCTTTGTGCAGGCGGTGTTTGTGCACAACGCGGATGGTAGGGCTGTGATAGCGAATCCGAGCCGGCTTCCAGACGGACCAGCCTAATGGTCTCCAGGGCTTCCACCAACCGGGGTAATTTCTCCATCCCCACGGAGAAATCCAGGGTCGGTAGGCAGTGCCGTAGACAAACCGCACACTGGGCCAGGTCCACACGTTGACGATAATTTGTGCCGTTTTTCTCACAATACGATCTGGACCTCCTCTCTGCTTATCCATGCCGTTTTCTACTTCTACCTCAGCGGGCTCGACAATCATGTCTTCGCCATAAAGCGCTTCATCGCCAATGATTTGGAGAGTCGCTTCCTCTTTTCCCGTTTTTTCCATTGCGATTACAGCCACATCCTGATTTTCATTCTCGTTGACGGGAACCTGTAATATCAGAATGTGAATATCGCCATCCTTGCGTGATTCAATACGGATGTAGTCCGTCTCACCGTCACCGTTCAGGTCTAGGTTGTTTACCTGGTTGTTTTGCTCATTCAGTAATTTTTCGAACGATTCAGGTGATTCTGCCTTTTGAAACAGAGATAGCGCTCCTTCCAGATTAAATTGGTCGCCGGGCAATCCCGTAGAGTCTATGGTTTCTTCCGACTGGGCGTGCAGCGACAAGGATATTACCATGGCACACAATACCAAAATTGGATTTTTCATAAGATGAATTTTTTAAAGGTTTGTGATAGATACATATAAATGCATAACGAACCAATCGATGTGTTGTACTTATGTGCAAAGTTAAAATATCCTTAAAATGCGAAGAGCCCAGATAACTATATATCAGGGCTCTTTCGACTAAGGTCTCAAAATAAGAAAACTACTTCTTACGGTGGAAACCACGTTATATCTTTATTCTAAATATTTGGGCCGGCAAAACACTCACTTGAGAATGTACCAACGAGAAAAACCCGTATTGCACCGGTGCAAATATACAATCAATTCGTAATTATGCAACAATACTTCTTAACGATTGAATCATAAATTTAGTTTATATATATACTGTTATTTTTTATATATTGTTTAATTTGATGTCTTTTATACAAAAACGAATTAAGAATATTATTGATGTATCGCAGAAAAAAATACTGGATTTCACTACAATATTTTAGTCAAAACTCTGTGGACGAGGCATTTTTTACAACTATCCTTTATGGGAATAATTGGGAGATTCTTTTGTGATGGTAATGTTGTGTGGGTGGCTTTCCAAAATTCCAGACCCTGAAATACGAACCATTTTTGCCTTTTGCATATCGGTAATCGTTTTTGCGCCGCAATAGCCCATTCCTGACCGCAATCCTCCAAGGTACTGGACCATCACTTCAGATACGGACCCTTTGTATGGAACCCTACCTTCAATTCCTTCCGGAACCAGCTTCTTTGCATCCTCTTCTACATCCTGAAAATACCGGTCTTTAGAGCCAAGTTCCATGGCGCCCAGTGAGCCCATGCCACGGTATACCTTAAATTTTCTTCCTTCAAACAGAATTGTTTCGCCAGGCGCTTCCTCAGTGCCTGCAAACAGTGAACCAGCCATGATGGTACTTGCACCCGCAGCAATCGCCTTGGCAATGTCACCTGTGTACCTGATTCCCCCATCACCGATGATCGGAATGCCTGTTCCCAGCAGTCCCTGGAAGGCATTTCGTATGGCAAACAATTGCGGTACACCAACACCTGCCACGATGCGGGTTGTGCAAATGCTCCCTGGCCCAACACCGACTTTCACTGCATTCACACCGGCATCTGCCAGGGCTTTGGCCCCTTCCGCTGTTGCCACGTTTCCACCTACAATCTGCAGATCCTTATATTTTTTACGCACTGCTTTTATCGCATCCAACACTCCCCTGGAGTGCCCGTGGGCCGTATCAATGCAAAGCACATCCGCACCGACAGACACCAAAGCATCTACACGCTCGAATAAATCTTTGCTCACACCAACGGCGGCACCCACATACAGGCGACCATGTTTATCCTTGGCTGAATGCGGGAAATTTTCGAGCTTCATGATATCCTTATAGGTAATGAGTCCCACCAGCAGATTTTCATCATCCACAACCGGAAGCTTCTCAATCTTATATTTTTGAAGAATTTCTTTTGCCTGGAGTAGGGTTGTGCCCTTGGGCGCAGTAATGAGGCGCTCTTTTGTCATGATTTCAACCACACTTCTGTCACCAGCTGTTTCAAAACGAAGATCCCTGTTGGTAAGAATGCCAACCAGTTTTCCGTTGCTGTTGACCACGGGAATGCCCCCGATTTTGTTGGCATTCATCAGATGGTGTGCATCGCGCACAGTGGCATTTTCTGTCAATATAACCGGATCTAGAATCATGCCGCTTTCAGAACGCTTTACTGTTCTGACCTGGTTGGCCTGTGCCTCTATGCTCATGTTTTTGTGAATGATTCCTAAACCACCTTCCCTTGCCATGGCAATTGCAAGCCGATATTCCGTCACAGTATCCATGGCTGCAGAGACAATGGGCGCATTTAGCCGCAAATCAGTGGTAAACATTGTGCTGGTATCCACCTCACGGGGCAGGACTTCAGAATAAGAGGGTATCAGCAGCACATCATCAAACGTGAGTGCTTCTTCCAGAATGGGGAGGGTGTTCAATCGTTCCATGTACAAAAGTAGAAATAAATTCAGGGAGCACAAAGAAGGACATGTGGAATTAAAAAAGTTTTAACAAAAGCCCTGAAGCAATGCATGAAAAATCGTTTTTTTGTGGTTTCAATCATACGACCCATGCTGACAATGTTTACTGATGAATACTACATGGCACAGGCGATGAAAGAAGCAGCCAAAGCGTCCGAGGAAGGGGAGGTTCCCGTGGGTGCCATCATAGTATGCCAAAACCAGATCATTGCCCGGGCACACAACCAAACCCAAGCTTTGCATGATGTCACTGCCCATGCCGAAATGGTTGCTATCACGTCTGCCAGTACCTTCCTGGGAGGCAAATATTTGCAGGAATGTACCTTGTTTGTCACGTTGGAACCCTGCGTCATGTGTGCCGGTGCATTGTACTGGTCGCAAATCAGTAGGGTCGTCTATGGAGCAAGCGACGAAAAACGCGGTTTTATGCGTTACGGAAAAGAGTTGCTGCACCCCTCCACGCGCCTGGAGTTTGGTATAAAACATGATGAATGCGCCCGGCTTATGACCACATTTTTTTCTGAAAAAAGAGCCGGAAAATTCTGAAAGTGGTTCATTACGCTTGTGTTCCTTTCAGGAAAGGGACAAAGCTGAAATGTCCAAATGTCTCTTTGCGCAGCGTGCCATCTTCCAGTTTGGTCAACCTAAGCATCTGTTGTGTTTCTCCTTCCCCCAAAGGGATGACCATAATGCCACCAGTTTTGAGTTGTTCCACCAGGGCATGAGGCACGTTTGGTGCGCCAGCGGTAATGATGATTTTATCAAACGGGGCAAAGCGAGGCGCCCCGGCATATCCATCCCCGTATAATGTCCGCACAGATCCAAAACCAATTTTATCCAGCAATGCATTGGTTAGGTCAAAAAGCTTCCGTTGTCTTTCAATTGTGTAGACTTTGGCTCCCATGTGCACGAGTACACATGCCTGAAATCCCGAACCAGTCCCTATTTCAAGAATTTTATCCCCTTTCTCTACCTGTAGCAGGTGTGTTTGTACAGCCACGGTCAACGGTTGGGAAATCGTCTGGTCCGCATCAATCGGAAATGCAACATCCTTATATGCCCACTCTGCAAAGGCTTTGTCCAGGAAGTAATGCCGCGGAATTTCTGCAAATGCATTCAAAATGCGTTCATCGCTGACGCCTTTTGTTTTGAGCTCGCGCACCAGTTGTTGCCTGAGACCTTTATGTATATGTAAATCTTTCAATGTGTTTGCATAAATGAAACAGCAAATGTATTAAAATAAATCGTAATATGAAAATGAATGGATCCTTGCATATAATCCTTTTGCTTTCATTTTTGGTCCAGTTGTGCATTTGCTCCACATGCCTGTCATCTGTATTTGATATCTGACCATACCATCCTTGTAAAATATGGAGTATCATGTTTTGCTTTGTCGGGAAAATCTGCGGCATGTCGATTATCCTCAAAGTCACACAAAAAATTGGCAATGGATTATGTATTTTTGTACTAGAAAATTGTAAAACACACACAATGAAGGCAGGATTCGGGTTATTGACGGCATTGGCTGTCGTAGTGAGTATGTACCAACCAATGCATGGCCAGTCACTCTGGTCTCCAAAAATGGAAAGAGATATTCCCACTTCACAAAGAACAAACAGAGAGATCATTCCGGACAAGTACCATGTCTTTTCTTTGGAGGAACAGGGATTTCAGTCGTTAGTCAATATGGTTCCCGGTGAGGAAGCAGCCATCCGCAGGCAGGTATCAATGACAGTACCCTTGCCCTTGCCCAATGGCCAGTTGGGCGAGTTTATCGTATGGAAAGCTCCTGTCATGGAAATAGAACTGGCAAACCGCTACCCAGCCATCCAATCCTACAAAGGATATCTAAAGTCAGACCCCTCCGTCACAACGCGATTTTCCACAGGTCCTACCGGATTCCATGGTGCCATCAGGATGCCTGAGGGAATGGCTTACATTGATCCATACAGCCTGCAATCCAGACAAAATTATATCGTGTATTACACTGCCGACCACCAGGATCCGGAATTGATTGGTAGAGAATTTTGTGGCACCTCTGACAAAATGCTATTCAGGCCACGCGCAAAAACGTCATCAAGGTCCGCTGTAAAAATGGAGCTTCGCAAATATCGTCTTGCTCTGGGATGTACCGGCGAGTGGGGATCAGTAAGGGGTACGAAGGAGAAAGCCCTGGCAGAAATGGTCACTTTCGTGGATAGAGCCAACATTGTGTTTGAAGCAGAACTCGCTATTACGGCGGTGCTGATTGCTAAAAATGACGAACTGATCTTTCTCGATGGGACCACAGATCCCTATACAAATCCAGACAAAGGCCTTGAAATTCTGGGACAAAACACACCGATTCTGAATGGCAGGATTGGTGGTGGCTCCTACGAAATAGGCCACGTTTTTTCAAGGTGCTTTGACGTAGGTGGCGTCGCCGGGGGAAATATATGTACTCCTGGCAAAGGTGCCGGAGTGACATGCCACAATGGCAATACCGTAACAACGGGCATTGTGCTTGTCTTTAACCATGAGGTTGGCCACCAGATGACGGCCAGCCATACCTTCAACAAATGTGGCGATACAGACCAGCTGGCCTTAGGCACTGCCTATGAGCCCGGAAGTGGCTCTACCATCATGGCGTACCCTGGTGCCTGCGGATCAGATAATCTGGGCCTTCCACGGGAAGAATACTACCATGTGGCTTCGTTGGAACAAATGCTCTCTTTTACCAATTCGGAGGGCGCTGATGCGTATGACTGTGCTGAGAAAATTGACATAGGAAACCACGTCCCTGTCATTGATTTTCCATATTCGGATGGGTTTGCAATTCCTGTTTCCACCCCCTTTTATTTGAAAGCATCGGCCACGGATGAGAATGGTGATGCACTGAAGTACAGCTGGGAACAATTCGACAATGGAACATCCAGTCCGCTGGGCTCACCGACGGGCAATGCACCCCTATTCCGTTCCGTGAGGCCAGGTACCAGCCCGGCCCGCTATTTCCCTAATGAATCGCGCATATTGAACGGACAATTTACGGATAAGCAGGAATTGCTCCCAACGTATGGCAGAGATCTGACATTCCGGTTTATCGTGCGAGACTACCACCCCATGGGTACCGCCGCTGTCTGGCAGGAGATGAAATGCAAGGTGGCCGCCAACGCAGGACCATTTAAGCTGACATTTCCGGTACTGGACTACAAATGGAAAATAGGCCAGGAAGTTCCTGTCCGGTGGGAGGTGGCCAATACCGACAAGGCCCCGGTCAATTGCAGCAAGGTGGATATTTATATGTCGTTGAATAATTCACTCGATTTTGGTTCTGCCAATATGGTTTTGCTCGCACAGGGCGTTCCAAACGATGGATCAGAAACGGTGGTCGTTCCAAATGTGGAAACACTACGTGCTCGCATCGTTGTCAAGGCCGCAGACAATATATTTTTTACAACAGGCTTGTACAATTCCCGGATTGACTTGCCGGCAACACCGGGATTTTTCATGGATGTCGCTGAAGCATCAGTAGCATCTTGCCTGCCTGAACCGGTAAAGTATCAATTTTCTACAGTAGCGTTGGTTGGGTTGAAAGATTCAGTCAGGTTTGAGATTGTGCAAGGCTTGCCAGCGGGTGCCGTTGCTTCCTTTTCAAAATCTGGTGTATTGCCTGGAGAACAATCCGAACTTTCACTAGACTTGTCTTCTGTTCGGGGAACGGCCTCCTACGAAATGCTGGTCAGAGCTTTTGTTCCCGGACTGGATACCATTCACCGGACCATACGGTTGGATGTCACCGGGACAGATCTTGATAAGATCGCCCTTTTTGGACCAGTTGATGGACTAAGTGGTGTTGGACCTACCCAGATATACCGATGGGAAGGCAGGGAAGACGCGACATCCTATGAATTGCAGGTAGCTACATCGCCTTCTTTTGCAACAGCAAAAAGGGTTATTACAAGAGCCACTGTAGATACTTCGTTTGCATCAAACACCTTCCTCAATAAAGCGACGATTTATTACTGGCGGGTTCGTTCAGGCAATGCATGTCGGGATGGAGCATGGTCAGAGACATTTGCCTTTGTAACGGAAGCATTGAACTGCACCTTGTATCAGTCAGGTGATTTGTCCATCAACATATCCCAGTCCGGTAGTCCAAAGGTGGAAGCTTTGCTGAATGTTCTGCAGGATGCAGTCATCAGTGATGTCAACATAAAAAACATCCGGGGTGACCACGAACGGTCGGGTGACCTGGTGGCCTTTCTGGTGGCCCCGTCTGGTAAGGAAGCACTATTGTGGACAAAGCGCTGTGGAACTTCCAAAGGGTTTAATGTTGGGCTTGATGACCAGTCCAATGAATACTTCCAATGCCCCATAAATACCGGCAGAATTTATCGCCCGGAAAGTCCCTTGTCCGGTTTTAATGGTGAAAACGCCAAAGGAAACTGGACTGTACGCATCGAAGACCGCGTGTCAGGCAGTGGAGGGCGATTGAAAAATGTGGACCTGGAATTGTGCGCAAATATTGTGCTTGATCCACCGCGACTGACCAGGAATGAGACATTGCTTGTCAAAGTTGGAAAGAGCAAGTCTGTCAGCAATGACCTCTTACTGGCTGAAGACAATAACAATGCGGCAGCAGATCTCACTTTCACCTTGGTCAAAGCGCCTGCAAATGGAATCCTGGTTCTCAATTCTGTGCCTTTAAAACCAGGTGACACGTTTACACAGGCTATGATAAATAGTGGCAGTCTTCTCTACATACACACAGCAGGTAACACGGATCCGGATGGCTTCCGTTTTGTTGTTTCCGATGGCCAGGGTGGTTGGGTAAGTATCACAGCCTTCAGGATTATAGTCGAAGACGAAAGCAGCGCAGCAGATGATGCCCTTGATTCCAACAGCCATATTTTGGTGTATCCCAATCCTACGACGGGCATAGTACACTTTATGCTTGCTCAGGGTAGCGACAATATTCATGACGTCAAAATTATGGATGGTATGGGTCGATTACTCTATCAGCAATCCTTTGGAAGCAATCTGGTGGATGTAGATTTATCCTCATTTGAAGCGGGTGTCTATTACGCTCATTTTTCTTTGGGTAAGAAAATGGTGGTAAAGAAAATTGTAAAACAAGGATTCTAATATTGCCTGGAGCAAGCTCCATCGCATTTGAATGATACCGGAACCCCAGGCACGCTTTCAACCCTTGCAGCGAGGCATCATTTACATGCTGATTGCCTCTTTTTGTTTTGCATTGACAGGGGCATGTGCCAGGTATGTAAAGGGAGAGATTCCCCCAATAGAGTTGGTATTTTTTCGAAATATCATCGGTGTTGTCTTCATTCTTTATTCCCTGGTGATAAGGCCTCCCATACAAGAAGGTGGGAAGCCGGGCTTGCTGGTTTTTCGGGGTATTACCGGTACATTGGCACTATATACCTTCTTTTATGGGATATCAAAGATAGGATTAGCCATAGCGATTACGTACCAGCAATCATACCCGGTCTTTCTGGCCATGGCGGGAATGCTCTATTATGGCGATCGGCTGTCTTTCAGAGAGTGGCTAGCCATTGCCATTGGTTTTGCCGGCATCTGCCTGATTTTCCTACCGTCTGTCAATGCCTCTCTCCTGACAATCAAGCACCACGTCATTGGCATATCCAACGCATTGATGACAGGTATGGCTTACCTGAGTATCCGGGGCCTGAGCCGTTGGTATGACGAGCGGTCCATCATTCTGGTCTTTATGCTTTGTGGTATTGTCATGCCCCTCCTTTCACTGGTGGCTGGCATTTGGATACAATCTCCCCATTTGGATTTTCTTATTGCAAAGCCAGAGATGCCAGCATTTCATCATTTGCCTGTGATCCTGCTTTTGGGCATAGCGGCCCTGTTTGGCCAAATTTACCTGACTCGGGCATTTTCGTTTCAAAAAACCGGGGTCATTGGGGCTGTAGGCTTTAGCAACGTCGTTTTTTCCATTTTCTTTGGTACCATGCTGGGCGATGCATTTCCAGATATGATTAGCATTGTGGGCATTCTTTTTGTGGTAGTTTGCGGGGTATTGATCTCAGTCAATGCAAAAACAGACAAGTAAGGCAATCCATTAAAGCCTTTGATTATAAGTATTATTAAATGCACTGACCATTAAAACTTAGGGGAGAGAAGTCTCTGTCCGGCATTCATGCTGTGCCCCGCTGATAGCAAATCAATGCTTCCCAGCCATTCTATATGACTGAAATGATTGTAGCTTGTTCTGCATAGAATGTGAGTTTGACTAAAATGGAAATCACGTCCAAAGTTCACTTTGATAAAAGCAAGATTAACTGCTCTTTTCTTTCCATGGCGGACTTGAATTTTGAGTAAGCTGTAAATTGTATATCTATGTAAAAAAAACCACTTCAACAATAATAATAAGAATAATATGTTTTTATATATTTTTAAAAATAATTATATATAATAATTTGAGCTACTTTTTATTCACTGTTCCTATTACATTATAAACACACATATTTCACATTTTGATGTGATTGTTGAGCGAATTTAGCTATATACCTTTGTGGTGACAAAAAGTGCCCCATAACTAAGATACACTATTGTAAAGGGTCTTTTTCAAAATCTAACAAAGCAAACATGAATTTATGAATAATCCAACAATGATTCGGACAACAGCAGTTTTTATTTTCGGTGTCATTTTTTCCTCGTTGTGCGGGGTAAAGGTAAGTGCCTCTCCTTTGCATATTCCGGTAAACAAGGAAAGGAAATCGCTGACCCGATTGCAGCAAGGCACAACTCCGTTAATGGAAAAGCGTAAGGAAGCCTTTGTTATGAGCAATCTCTCTCAGCTTGCATCTGAAGATGCAACTAAGTTTCAAATGAACAGCGCCGCTTTTGTGGAAAACAAAGGGCAGATCATGGATCAGGCAGGCATGCCAGTCTCGGATGTCAAATATTTGCTGAATGGGTCTAATCTGAATGTCCAACTCAGGACAAATGGATTTAGCTATGATACCTGGGTGCCGGTATATGAAGAGGCACCTGCCAGGCAGCTGGAGGGTCAATTGGCTAACCACCCACTGTTGGCCCAAAAAAAACAAGAAAAGGAAATCAAAGAATACAAATTCCACAGAGTGGATATACAGCTTGTCAATGCCAATCCCAATCCGGTGATTGAAGCCCATGATATGTTGAAAGACAAGATCAACATCATACATCAGACAAAGGAGATCTATGATATTCGTCAATTCAAGCGCATAGTATATAAAGAGATTTATCCGGGCATCGATTTGGAATTTTTAGCCCATGGAAATGCAGCACTGCCAATAGAATATAACTTTATAGTCAAACCGGGGGCAAATGCATCAGCGATTGCGCTGGAATACAAAGGGGCAGAAGCTGTTACTTTAAAGAACGGGCAAATCAACATTCAGCTCGCTCAGGGCGAGATGCAGGAGAATATTCCTGCTTCCTGGCTGGACAACAAATTGCAGGATGTCCAGGTACAGTATAAAGAGATAGGCAAGGGTGTCTTTGGATTTGCAGTTCCTGCGTATGATCCATCAAAAACGTTGACCATTGACCCAACACCAAGATTAATTTGGGGCTCTTTTTTTCAGGAGCCCGTCAATAACTTTTTTAAAGTGACAAGTCCACGGAAGTTTGGTGTGGACGATGTGGGCAATATTTACATTGCAGCATTTACCAAAACCAGTGGTTTGGCAACAGCCGGAGCCTATCAGACAACAACCGGAGGATTAAGTGATTTGATTTTGATTAAATTCAATAACCAGGGACAGCGCGTGGCATCTACCTATTATGGCGGCACGCAGGATGACCTGAATGCTGGATTGCACGTTGCCTCAGATGGAGTTTACCTGAGTGGATACACCACTTCCGATGGTCTAGAAACTACAGGTCCAAACAGGCAAGGCGGTGACCTGGTTGTCGTTAAGTTTGGGTTTAACCTGAATCGCATCTGGGCAAGGTATCATGGAGGTACCGGGACTGACGGAAGTGGAGCAACTGTACTAAAGACCACCAGTAGCGGTGATCTGATCGCTGTTTTTGCTTCCGCCTCTTCAGATTTGCCGACAGCGGGAGGTGGGACTGCAGCTACCAGCACAGCGGCCAAGTTTGCCATGGCGAAATTTAAGGGCGATGGATCCAGTGTTTTGTTTAGTGGCGTATTGCATACTCCCACAGGTAGTCCTACCATTGACAAGTATTATGTTGAGGACAGTTACTGCCCCCACGATGCAGAACACATCGCTTATGGCGGATTCAAATGTCAATGCCAATGCGGTCTGGGGTTTGATAGTGATTTTTTTCAGA
>JAUMBK010000315.1:0-5368 GCA_032115795.1 Saprospiraceae bacterium
ATGTGTCTTAATCAGTGTCATCTGGTGGGTGTATTTCGTCCCCATTCACCATCGGATCCCGGATATCCTTCCCTTTTACTGTCTTATATAAAGGCGATAGATGGGACGGAGCATGTTCAGACAGGTGATTTGTACCAGATAACAGGCATGAGGAAGGTGGCCTGCTTCGATTACTGCGCGTCCAACTTGATCGGCCTGCACATCTCTTTTTTCAAATAGAATGTTGCCAGACAAATCCATCATCCGGATGTCGAGTTTTGCCCCCTCCATGCCCGTAGTTTGTATTGTCAATTGGCCGCAACCGGGATTAGGGTATAGGGCGAAAGAAGGGCCGTCAGAATCCCGAAGATCGCTGTCTGAGGCCACAATTGCCTCACATGCCTGGTCGATATTATTGCAAAACGCCCGTGAAACCAACGAACAATCCAGGACAAATGGATTTTCCTTTCCTCCCTGATACCGTGCGATTTTCTTGCTTCTAAGCCACTCTTGTTCATCGACAGGATCCTGGTAATGCCAATCGCACAAAACCGCCTGCATTTTTGCAAAATAGGAAGAATCTGCCGCATCGGCCAGCTCTTTGTACATCGTGTAGAAATAAAATATGGCCCTGGCGATATTCCCTTTTACTGACTCGCGAGGTTCAAATTTGCCGGGAACATATTCTGAATACTGATCTCGATTTGAGGATGGAGGAGTCGTCCGCTCGCTGGATTTTAAGTACCAGATTTTTGTATCCCCATCAGGGATGTCGCCAAATGGGAAGTCACCTCTGTCTGCATTGGTTTTTATCCGGCTTGGAAAAAGGTGGTGCATGTCACTCTGGGCCTGACCGATGGCCCCTTTGCCCTGGGGCCAGGAATGTTCGGTATTGATTCCATTGGGAATGCCCCCCAGATATACCGCTTCCGTTGGATCCTGCCCCGGTTTCATAAACAGTTTCATCCCCGTATAAATACACGAGAGTGAATCCTGAATGCCATCAATCCTGGAAAAAAGCGTGTCTCGTGCAACGCTATAATCCAATGTAAACGGAGGCCTGTATTGCACTTTCAATTCTCTGACCAGCGCCTCTCCGATTATACCGGGCAAGACTGGCTGGTATGAAAATTGTGCGAATGAAAATTGACTTATGAAAAGAAATAAGAGAAACAATCTTGGAAATGGCATTGGCTTACATTTGATTTTGTGTCCTGCGTCACAATTAAAATTCAAAAGTACTACTTCATTGGTGTTTCCGTGAACTGAACCGAGGGTTCTTTCCGTTTTTTTTTGCTTTTTTTGGCTCTTCCTTGTCATGCAAATACACTTACATCTTGACGATTGTAAGGATGTCTATGTTTTGTCGTTAAAACGATAGGTTGCATTCGGATTCGGAGAAGTATCTTTGTTTCATTTATCAACCTAATCTGATCAACATGCAAAAACGTTATTGTTTCTTTCTGGGAATCCTGCTTTCCTTTGTCACACACAAGCTCAATGCACAGGCATTGCCTGGAGGCATCATTCAAACTGCCTCTGTGGAGGGCATCACGGAATACCAATTGCCAAACGGGCTGAAGGTGTTGTTGTTTCCCGACGCATCAAAACCAACGATTACAGTCAATATTACCTATCTGGTAGGTTCACGGCATGAAGGCTATGGTGAAACAGGGATGGCACACCTGCTTGAACACCTGGTTTTCAAAGGCACGCCAAAACACCCCAACATCCCTCAGGAATTGACTGAACACGGTGCCAGGCCTAACGGAACTACCTGGTATGACAGAACCAATTATTTTGAGACATTCAACGCTACGGAAGAAAACCTGAAATGGGCGCTTGACCTGGAAGCCGACAGGATGATCAATAGTTATATTGCCAAAAAAGACCTGGATAGTGAATTTTCGGTGGTGCGCAACGAATTTGAGAGTGGTGAAAATGACCCATCGGGTGTACTTATGGAAAGGGTATTGAGTACGGCCTATCTGTGGCATAACTACGGAAACTCGACCATTGGAGCGAGGTCTGATATTGAAAATGTTCCCATTGACCGGTTGCAGGCATTTTACAGGAAATATTACCAGCCTGACAACGCTGTCCTGACTGTCACAGGCAAATTTGATCTTGCAAAGACACTGGGTCTCATTGCGACTTATTTTGCGCCTATTCCAAGGCCTGACAGAAAGCTGGAAATAACCTACACAAAAGAGCCGGTGCAGGATGGTGAGCGCCAGGTTGTGTTGCGCAGAAAGGGCGATGTGCAGGTTGTCAGCTGTGCTTACCACACGGCTCCTGGGTCACACAAAGACTACGCAGCCATTGCCATCATTGACGAAATCCTTTCAAACGAGCCGGCAGGACGTCTATACAAAGCGTTGGTGGAGACGAAAAAAGCGTCGTATGTCTACAGTTTTGCACCCAGCCTGAAAGAATCGGGATTTATGTACATCAACGCGACGCTTCGCAAAGAAGACAACCTGGAGGAGGCAAAAAACCTGCTGCTCGCAGTGTTGGACAGTGTAAAGATCAATCAGCCTACCCAGGAAGAACTTGACCGTTCGAAAAAACGCTTGCTCAAGCAATGGGAGCTTGGTTTCAACTCATCCGAACGGGTTGGCCTCAACATCAGTGAATATATTTCGCAGGGCGACTGGAGATTGTATTTCCTGTACAGAGATGCGCTGGAAAAAGTCACGCTGGAAGATGTGGTACAGGTTGCCAATGCCTATTTTAAGCCTTCCAACAGAACCACCGGCTTGTTCATTCCTGAGGATAAAGCCGATAGAGTGGAAACACCTGCCGTGCCTGATGTAGCGTCTCTTGTCAGTAATTATAAGGGCAAAGCGTTGATTGCACAAGGCGAAGAATTCAACCCTGCCTTTGAAAATATTGAAAAACGAACGGAAAAAGGATCGCTGAAATCCGGTCTCGAATTTGCCATGCTTCAAAAGGAAAACAGAGGCGACGCTGTCAATGCGAACATTACATTGCGATATGGCACGCCATCATCGCTCAAAGGAAAAACAGCGATTGCGCAATTGACAGCCTCTATGATCGATAAGGGCACAAAGTCCATGACGCGCCAGCAAATTGAGGACAAGCTGGATGGCATGAAAGCAAGGGTAGGTGTCTTTGGCGGTTTGTCCAGTGTCACTTTCAATGTGGAGACCAACAACCAGAATTTACCGCAGGTGATTGATCTTGTAGGTGAGATGGCGTTGCAACCTTCTTTCCAACAGGAAGAGTTTGATAAATTAAAAAATGAGATGATTGCTTCAATGGAGGAGCAGCTTTCCGAACCAGGAGCGATTGCCGGCAATCTATTGAACAGGCTGACCAACCCATATCCAAAAACGGATATCCGCTATGTACCGACCATGCAGGAAGAAATAGAGGAAATGAAAAAGGTAACACTGGATGATGTGAAACAATTTTACAAGCAGTTTTATGGCGCTGCAGAAGCGACTGCTACGATTGTAGGTGATTTTGATAAGGCTGCCGCGAATCAAAAGCTGACGGCCTATTTTGGCAACTGGAAAAGTGGCTCGGCGTATGAACGCATCACTGACCCGTTTGTTAGTGTCAGTACGACAGATGAAAACATCAACACGCCCGACAAGGCAAATGCAGTATTTTACGCTGCCTTGCCCCTTCAAATCAACGACAGCCACCCTGACTATGCTGCATTGGTTATGGGTAATTTCATGCTGGGCGGAGGATTTCTCAACTCGAGACTGGCAGTAAGAATTCGCCAGAAGGAAGGACTTAGCTATGGTGTTGGTTCGCGTTTTATGGCCAGCAGCCAGGATGACTCGGGCATGTTCATGGCCAATGCGATTTATGCTCCTGAAAACAGGGATAAGGTACAAAAGGCGTTTCAGGAAGAAATCGACAAGGTCCGTAAGGAAGGATTTACCAAAGAAGAGCTGGAAGCTGCACGTACCGGATGGCTGCAAAGTCAGGTGGTCAACAGATCGCAGGATCGTACTCTGATAGGCAAACTGGGAACGAATCTTCGCCTCGACAGGGACATGATGTGGGATAAAGCGCTGGAGGAGAAGATGCAAAAATTGTCGGTCGAAGACATCAATAAAGCGATGGCTAAGTACATTGACCCTACAAAGATGATCTACATCAAGGCAGGGGATTTTGAGAAGGCAATCAAGTCTGATAAGCCATAGGGGACGGGGATTTTTTGAGGGGGTAACTATAGATATGACATATCTTTGAGATATGTCATATCTATAGTTGAGTAAAAAACACTATTTCCCCATACCAGTCAATCCCCTTAAGAAAACTTTAACTACCTCCCTCAAATCCTTAAAAATACCTCGCCACAATAGGCATCCTCCTACCCACCCCAAACGCCTTCGGACTCACCCGAAGTATAGGTGCGGTCTGATAACGCTTAAACTCGTTACCGTTGACCATTTTTAAGACCTTCTTGATTAATTCATCCTCAAAACCTTCTTTTATCAATTGCTCCGGTCCTTTTCTTTCTTCGATATATGCCTGAAGAAGACGATCCAGAACATCGTACGGAGGTAAGCTATCCGTATCCAGCTGCCCGGGAAGCAACTCAGCTGATGGTGGCTTGGCAATGCTGTTGTGCGGAATTATTTCCTCCCATGCATTGATCGTTGCGGCAAGAGCATACACCTGCGTTTTGTACACATCCCCAAGGACACAAAGTCCGCCACACAAATCTCCGTACAGCGTGCCATAACCCACTGCCATTTCGCTTTTATTTGTGGTATTCAGCAACATGGCTCCAAACTTATTGGCATAGGCCATATTATAAATGCCCCGAATGCGGGCCTGGATATTTTCCTCCGTCACATCTGCAGGCCTCCCTT
Source organism: Saprospiraceae bacterium (assembly GCA_032115795.1). Classification (GTDB taxonomy): domain Bacteria; phylum Bacteroidota; class Bacteroidia; order Chitinophagales; family Saprospiraceae; genus OLB9. The sequence goes on from JAUMBK010000315.1 coordinate 4,839, forward strand.
CAAAAAGTGGATTTAGTTGCGCCGTCAGGATGTCAAAGGCGGGAGAAATACCCACGATATGGTGGGGCATGCCCAGGTTTTGCGCAAGTAATACGGCATCATCCACCGAATGCTGGCTTGAGTACTGCGAAGGCATCAGCAAGCCTGTCACATTTCCGGCTCCGAGCGCCTCTGTCGCAATCACAGCGGTCACCGCCGAATCGATGCCGCCAGACAAGCCAAGAACTGCCCTCTTCAAGCCCAGCTTCTGAAAATAATCTCTCACTCCCGTCACAAGCGCACAGCGAATGGCATCACTGGGATCCATAGGCTGTCCGACTGTGCTTTTTGCCTCTTCGATGGAGGAAAGATCTATCGTTCTGACGCATTCCTCAAAATACGGGAACTCACTGACCAGGATGCCCTTGCTGTTTGCAATCAAACTGCCTCCATCAAAGATCAGGTCGGTTTGAGCACCACAATGATTGACATAGACCAGGGGTATTTTGTAACGCAACACATTTTCCAAAACAACCTTTTTCCGCTTTTCT
>JAUMBK010000316.1:0-2068 GCA_032115795.1 Saprospiraceae bacterium
TAGAGCCATCGGGTTTTTTATTTGGTCTGGGTAGAAAAAAAGCATACATAGCCGTTTTATTAGGGTAAATTTGAAAGATTTGTAAATCTAGCTTGCCTTGTATATATTTGCATAAGATGGCAATTAGTAAAAATAATTAGCGGAAAAGTTACCTCATCTACCGAATAAAATAGGTCAAATATATATGCAGAAATGCATTGTTAGAGAGCCTTGTATGTAGTCTTTTCTAATTCAAAATCAACGTTTAGTCTGTTCCGGAGCCAACAGGAAAGTATCCCCAAGGCATCGTAGTATGAATCGTTGATTTGTATGAATATATTATCAGGCACTTTCCCGATTGTTTCCCTCGTATTGCCCTACAAGCTACGTTTGACCACCACACGCTGGCCACCCCTTTTGTTTTTGTGAAATATTTTACGATTTAACAATTTTTCATGCAGTCAACAAAAATAACACTTTCGCAACTTGAAAATTTCCTGCTGAAAGCAGCCGATATCTTGAGGGGAAGCATGGATGCTTCTGAATTCAAAGAGTACATTTTTGGTATGCTCTTTTTGAAGCGGATGAGTGATCAGTTTGAAGAACGAAGGGCAAGATTGCGTGCAAATGATTACAGGCACCTGGAAGGGCAGATGCTGAATGATGTTTTGAATTCTGCTGTCACCTACGGAGAAACGTTCTTCGTGCCTGAAGAAGCGAGGTGGAGTAGCATCCGCTATTTTCATTACAATGCCGGTGAGTTGCTGGACCAGGCTTTGGCGGCTTTGGAAGATGCCAACGATTCCCTGAGAGGAGTGCTTAAGGATAACATTAATTTCAACAAAACCAAAGGTAACAAGCGAGTTATTCCTGATAGCAAGGCCAAAGACCTGATAGATCATTTTGACAAGATAAAACTGACCAACGAAAACTTCGAGTTTCCTGACCTATTGGGAGCTGCTTATGAATACCTCATCAAATACTTTGCGGACAGTGCAGGTAAGAAGGGCGGTGAGTTCTACACCCCTTCACAGGTGGTTCGTCTGCTGGTACAGATTTTAAAGCCGAAGGCAGGGATGTCCATTTACGACCCAACAGCTGGTTCGGGTGGTATGCTGATTCAGTCGGCGCAGTACGTGGAAGAGCAGGGACAAAATGCCCGCAACCTCACCCTTGCCGGTCAGGACAACAACGGAACGGTTTGGTCCATCTGCAAAATGAACATGATTTTGCACAATGTTCTCGATGCTGATATTCGGCTGGGTGATACCATTGAAGACCCACAACATACGGAGGGTGGTTCATTGGTGAAGTATGACCGCATCCTGGCAAATCCTCCCTTTTCACAGAACTACTCCAAGGACAATATGCAGTTTCCTTCACGTTTCCGCTTTGGGTATGCACCCGAAACGGGCAAGAAAGGAGACCTGATGTTTGTGCAACACATGATTGCCAGTTTGAAGGACAACGGCAAATTGGCTTGCATCGTGCCGCATGGAGTCTTGTTTCGTGGGGGGGCAGAAAAGGTGATTCGCGAAGGGATTGTAAAAAACAACCTTGTGGAGGCTATCATTGCCTTGCCGCCGTCGCTATTTTACGGAACAGGTATTCCTGCATGTGTGCTGGTAATCAATAAAAATAAGCCGGACAAACTGCGAAACAAAATCCTGTTTATCAATGCAGATGCTGAATATGCAGAAGGAAAGGCGCAAAATTTCCTCCGCCCGGAGGATATTGAAAAGATAGATACGGTTTTTACCCAACACCTTGAGATACCAAAGTATTCCCGCTTGGTGGAATTGAGTGAGTTGGAGGAAAATGACTTCAACCTGAATATTCGCCGTTATGTGGATAATACGCCCGATCCTGAGCCGGAAGATGTGAAAGCACATTTACAAGGTGGTGTACCCAAAAGTGAAGTAGCGGCACAGGAAGCATTCTACCATAAGTTTGGAATAGATCGGGACGTGTTTTTTCAGGAGAAAAATGCCGACTACTTCGATTTCAAAGCGGAGCTTACCAATCCGGAAGGTGCCGGAAAATCAGGTATCAAAGGCCTTATTGAAAAGCATGAAGGGGTAGGCAAAAC
>JAUMBK010000317.1:0-16223 GCA_032115795.1 Saprospiraceae bacterium
TTTTTTCATGCGCGTACCATTTTTATTTATTTATAATCTTCCATCGACGAGGGTCTTGGGTAAGATGGATTTTACATCATAAATGACTGCCACAGCTTTGGTGATCTGGTCGAAATTTGCACCGTTGAATGCCTCATGGGCCACGGCCAAAATCACTGCATCATAGGCTTGCTGGGGCAATTGCTGGAAAGAAACAATGCCATACTCATGGTGGACTTCTTCCGGATCCGCCCAGGGATCAAAAATATCGACATCCAGGTGATACGTTTTCAATTCCCTGTAGATGTCAATGACTTTGGTATTTCGGATATCAGGGCAATTTTCTTTAAACGTGAAGCCCATCATCAAAATACGGCTGTTGGTGACGGTAATGTTTTTTCGCACCATAAGTTTCACCACTTCTGTCGCTACATATTCTCCCATGGAATCGTTGAGCCGCCGACCTGCCAAAATTATTTCGGGATGGTAGCCCACTTCCTGGGCTTTTTGAGCAAGGTAATACGGGTCAACTCCGATACAATGGCCCCCAACCAGCCCAGGCTTAAAGGGCAGAAAATTCCACTTTGTTCCGGCAGCTGCCAATACTTCATGGGTATCAATCTCCATTTTATTAAAAATTTTGGAGAGTTCGTTCACAAAGGCGATATTGATATCACGCTGGCTATTTTCGATCACTTTGGCCGCTTCAGCCACTTTGATGGAAGATGCTTTGTATGTGCCGGCAGTAATCACCGATGCGTATAATTGGTCAATGACTTGAGCCGCTTCAGGAGTCGATCCGGAAGTCACCTTTAAAATTTTGGAAACTGTATGTTCCTTGTCACCTGGGTTGATTCGTTCAGGCGAATAACCAACATAAAAATCTTGGTTCAACACCAGACCGGATATTTTTTCCAGGACCGGGACACATTCCTCCTCGGTTACTCCCGGATATACGGTGGATTCGTAGACAACATAATCTCCCTTTTTCAGCACTTTGCCTACTGATTCACTGGCTTTATACAATGGAGTCAGCACAGGTCTGTTGTTTTTGTCCGTAGGCGTTGGTACTGTAATGATAAACGTATTGCAATTTTTGACTTCATCAAGCTGGCTGGTCACTGTCAATCCGGGTTCATCTCCGAAAGTATTTTTCAAAACGCTTTGCAGCTGTTTGTCAGTGACTTCCAGCGTTGCATCCTTGCCTTGCTGGAGTTCAGCGACCCTCCGTTGATTGATGTCAAATCCGACGACAGGGTATTTTTTGGCAAATTCCACTGCCAATGGAAGGCCAACATAGCCAAGTCCGATTACACAAATTGAATGTTGCATTAGTTCTGTTTTATGTGCCACACCGCCAGAGTGGGCATGCATTTATAAATGATTGACGCAACCAACCTGGAAGGATATTCTAAGCTGATTTAAGTATTTTAATCAAATACTCCCCGTATCCGCTTTTAACCAGCGGGGCAGCGAGAGCTTCCAGCTGACGGTTATCGATGAAGCCCATTCGCCAGGCGACCTCTTCAATGCAACCGATTTTGTAGCCTTGGCGTTTTTCGATCACCCTAACAAATTCAGACGCATCGTGGAGAGAATCAAAGGTCCCTGTATCAAGCCAGGCAGTGCCTCTGTCCATGATGCCCACGGTAAGCTGACCCATCGACAGGTAATGTTGGTTGACTGTGGTAATTTCGTATTCTCCGCGGGCGGATGGAGGAATAGAAGCCGCAATATCACACACCTGGTCGTCGTAGAAATACAAGCCAGGTACAGCATAATCCGACCGCGGCTGCGCTGGCTTTTCTTCAATGGAAATCGCTTTGTTGCTGGCATCAAACTCCACAACGCCATATCTTTCCGGGTCATTCACGGCATAGGCAAACACCCTGGCCCCCCGCTGAATTTCCGCACTTTGCTGGAGCAACCTGGACAAACCAGACCCATAAAATATATTGTCGCCCAGGACAAACTCCTTTCCGATCACAAATGCCTGGGCAAGTCCGTTTGGCACCTCTTGCACAGCATACTCAAACCGGCAGCCCAGTTCACTGCCATCGCCAAGCAATCGTCTAAAGCCCGGCTGGTCTTCCGGCGTTGTGATGATCAGCACTTCCCTTATACCTGAAAGCATCAGGACTGACAAGGGATAGTAAATCATTGGTTTGTCATAAATAGGCATCAGCTGCTTGCTTATGGCCTTTGTAATGGGATACAAACGGGTCCCGGAACCACCGGCTAAAATTATTCCCTTCATTTGTTTATTTTTAGTTCATCACACTCCTTGTGAATCATTTTTTAAGGCCACATGGCATCTTTGATGAATAAAATAATCATTTGTGTATGTGAATGATTTTTTTACTCATGTCGATTTCATTCTATGATACTTGTTCTTTTTTGAATACGTCATCGCGTTACATATTCCTACCAAAATCTGGGGTACAACCTGTACAATTTTTGATGGGTATGGTTGTATCGTTTTGAAAACACAGACGAATCTAACTCTATTAATGTAAAAAAAAGATCCATATTGTCATCCAAAAGGATGCGGGGCAGATGGAAGGGCCGCGAATGGATGGTAATTTCCTGTCAGACCAACGGCTTGCGCATTGCGAATGCTGTGCACGATCTCAATAGCCGTTCTTGCCTCTCCAATCCGAAAACCCCGGCCTTCCATGATTTCTTTGTAGCTGACAGTATGCAGGTCGGTGAAGCCATCGGAAAATTCCACCTCCTCACCTTCAATGTTGATGGAACGGTACGTCCGCTTTCCTTTTTCAATTGCTTCTTTTGGCAACGTATCTGCGTTGATGCTTAAAAACCATCGAACCTTTGCCCTTTCAAATTCTAGGTAGCCCGCAGCCCTGTCATGCGTGTGCACATGCACGGTATTTTCTTTGACATCACCAAACACCCAGTGCAACATATCGTAAAAATGGACTCCGATATTGGTCGCAATCCCTCCCGACTTTTCCTTCATGCCCTTCCATGATGTATAATACCAGTTGCCACGTGATGTAATGTACGTCAAATCAAATTCAAATACTTTGTCTTTAGGGGCCTGATCCACTTTGTTCTTCAATGCAATAATACCGGGATGCAGACGAAGCTGTAAAATATTGTACACGTGATGTCCGGTCTCCTGTTCGAGCTCTTCCAATGCATCTATGTTCCACGGATTCAATACGATGGGTTTTTCACAAATGACATCTGCCCCATAGCGCAATCCAAAGCGAATGTGTGCATCATGCAGGTAGTTCGGGCTGCAAATACTGACATAATCGAGCGTCTCACCGCCTCTTTTCAGCTTTTCAAGGTGTCTGTCAAATCTTTCAAACTCCGTAAAAAATGCGGCATTGGGAAAATAGCTGTCAATCACCCCGACTGAATCATTAGGGTCAACAGCGGCCACCAATTGATTGCCTGTATCCCGAATGGCCTGCATGTGTCTGGGGGCAATGTACCCTGCGGCCCCGATTAATGCAAATTTTTTCATGACGATGCTGGTTTTAGTAATGTTCTGATAATAATTCTAAGAAAGGCGTTCCACGCAGCCCTCTGAAAGTCTGTAGGTCTGTCCACTTTCAGGACATGTGGCGAGCCCATCTGCAGTAAAACCCAGCCTGTGACCAAATTCACTCATCCACCCTGCCTGCCTGCCAGGATTGCCAATGATCAATGCATAATCCGGGACGTGTTTTGTAACTACTGCGCCTGCGCCAATAAAAGCATATTTACCTATGTTATGACCACACACGATGGTTGCATTTGCCCCGATGCTAGCTCCCGTGCCAACATGGGTGATTGCATATTGATTTTTCCGGTTTACTGCACTTCTGGGATTGACCACATTGGTGAAGACGCAGGAAGGCCCTAAAAAAACATCGTCCTCACAGGTAACCCCTGTGTAAATGGAGACATTGTTTTGCACCTTGACATTATTTCCAAGCACTACCTGGGGAGAAACTACCACGTTCTGGCCGATATTGCATTGATTTCCAATCACAGCTCCTGACATGATGTGGCAGAAATGCCAAATTTTTGTTCCTTCCCCTATGCTGCAGCCCTCATCAATAAAAGAGGACGGATGGACAGAATACGACATAGACCCGATTTTTTGTGTTTTTAAATGGTACAAAGATCTCTGGAAATTCAGGCAGCAGCCAAGGCATCCTTTATCATTTTTTTAAACGTAAAAAACAATAAGGATGCCGCTACTCCAATCAGAACTCCTTTCAGGAGGGCAAGCCAGAGGGGTTGAAAATCTGAATCCAGCGGCATGATCGGCTCATCGATGACAATCATTTCCGTTTGTCCTGCATTCAGCGAAAATTCTGCCAGTTCCCTATTTTTTGTCACCTCTGCATACAGTGTTTTCAGTTTGAGAATGTCAGACTCCAGCAATCTCCGTTCCGTCATCACCTCCATATCAATAAGGTTGCGATGCGAATCATTAAACTTGGATAGGGCGTATTCCTTTGATTTTAATTGCTGGTATACAGAATCACTTTTCACTCGGGCATACTCGACTGTAGATGTTTGAGACTGTTGGTTCGTGATGGAGTAAAATTCCTTGAGATAATTGTAAAGGGAATGGCACATTTCGACAGACAATTGCTCGTCGACCGTGTGTGCTTGTAACGTCAAAATGCTGGTATTGGCATCAAACGCGCTCGAACAAACAGGGTTGGGATTGTTTTTTCCTCCTACAACTTCTCCAATGAGGTTTTTTAATAATTTTAATTCATCCCTGTCAAAGAGATCAATGGAGTCGTGTTGAAAGAGAAGGCTATCCCTTCCTATGAAATCTTTCCCCCATTTTTTATTGTATTCATGCAGTCGGATGAGGTGGTTGGCAATAAAATCCTCTCTGCCACCAAACGTATCCAAATGCACCCTGGTGAACAGCATTTTTTGTACGAGGTTGCGTGACATCGAAAGTCGGACAAGTTTTTCAAGATTCACCTTGCTGCCTCCACCGATGCCAAACGAACCCAAAATTCCTGTCAAAGCACCCGGCGCACTTTTACCATCATTGAGGGTGTATGTAAGCGATGCTGTGTACCTTACCTGCTTCTTTGCTGAAAAATACAGCATGGCCGAAACGGTAGCGATTGTAATGAAAAGGATCCACCACTTTGCATGCCAATAGGCGCGGACAAACTCAACCGCTTTCTCAATCAAATCCCTGAATGTGATGGCCTTATCCATGGTTCTGGCTTAACAAAAACAAATGAAATGGGTGCGTTTCGTGTTCATTCCTTTGATCTCTTCGTTTTACAATTTGTATTGGGTGGCATAGTAGTCCTGATACGCACCGGAAGTGACTCTGTTTAGCCAATCCTGGTTGGACAGATACCAGTCGATCGTTTTGACGATACCTGTTTCAAACGTTTCCTGAGGCAGCCAGCCCAAATCCCTCTCTATTTTGGATGCATCTATGGCATATCGCAAATCATGGCCTGCACGGTCTCTCACAAATGTAATCAACTTTCTGCTATGGCCAGCCGAGCGTCCCAGCTTTTGATCCATCAGGTCACAGAGGAGCTGAACTATATCAATATTTCGCCATTCGTTGTGGCCACCAATGTTGTACGTTTCGCCCACTTTCCCCTTATGTAAGACGACATCTATCGCCCTGGCATGATCCTCAACAAAGAGCCAATCACGTACATTTTCTCCTTTGCCATACACAGGCAAAGGTTTTTCATGCATGATGTTGTGTAGGATTAAGGGAATCAACTTTTCAGGAAAGTGGTTTGGGCCGTAATTATTGGAGCAATTTGAAACTACAATCGGCATGCCATAGGTGTGCCAGTATGCCCTCACAAGGTGGTCTGACGAGGCTTTTGATGCCGAATAGGGCGAACGGGGATCGTATGGTGTCGATTCGGTAAACATGCCCCCATCAAGTGGCAATGAACCATACACTTCGTCTGTTGACACATGGTAAAACAGTTTTCCTTCCCAATTGCCTTGCCATACCTGGCGTGCTACCTGCAACAAATTGGCAGTGCCAATCACGTTTGTTTTAACAAAAACCAGGGGATCCAGGATGGAGCGATCTACATGGGATTCAGCAGCGAGGTGGACAACTTTGGAAATGGCGTACTTTTCAAATACATGTTTTACCAGATGTTCATCACAGATATCGCCTTTGACAAAGGTGTAATTTGGTTTATTTTCAATATCCTTGAGGTTTTCGAGGTTGCCAGCATATGTCAGCAAATCGAAATTCACGACCCTGTACTGGGGGTATTGGTGCACCAGCCTCCTGACCACATGTGAACCGATGAAGCCGGCTCCACCTGTAACTAATATGTTGGTATTCAATTTAAAAGACTTTATAGGTGAATGTATAACTACTGTTTTCCAGCTTTTCTCCGGCCGATGCTGTCGTATTCAAAACCGAGTTCCTGCATTTCGTCTACATCAAACACATTTCTGCCATCAAAAATCACGGGAGCGGCCATCATTTCCTTCATTTTGACAAAATCCGGATTGCGGAATACGGTCCATTCCGTGATGATTGCAAGCGCATCTGCATTTTGCAATGCATCGTATTCATTTTCACAATAAACGACATCGTCACCCAGGAGTCGGCGTACATTCTCCATCGCTTCCGGGTCGTACACCCGAAGTGTTGCCCCATGGGTGAGCAGTTTGTCAATGATGGTCAATGCCGGTGCTTCCCGGATATCATCGGTGTTTGGCTTGAAAGCAAGGCCCCATACAGCAATTGTTTTCCCTGTCAGGTCGCCATCAAAATACTGTTGAATTTTTTCTGACAGTCGTTCTTTTTGGAGTTCATTGGCCTGCATGACTGATGTCAGAATTCGGAATTCATACTGCTGCTCCTGGGCTGCTTTCGCCAGGGCCTGTACGTCTTTCGGAAAGCAGGATCCTCCATACCCTACACCAGGAAACAGAAATCGTTTGCCAATACGGGTGTCAGAGCCCATGCCTTTGCGGACCATATCGACGTCAGCACCGAGCCTTTCACACAGGTTTGCAATTTCATTCATAAAGCTGATACGGGTAGCCAGATATGCATTGGCCGCATATTTTGTCATTTCTGCACTTCTTTCATCCATAAACAGAATTGGATTCCCTTGTCGTACAAACGGTTCATAGAGCGCCTGCATTACTTTTTTTGCCTTGTCGGAGGATGTCCCTACGACTACCCTGTCGGGCTTCATAAAATCCTCGACAGCCACACCTTCACGGAGAAATTCAGGATTGGAAACCACATCAAACAGTGCCGGGTCCAGGCGAGCGGCCAGCACTGAGGCAACTTTTTCTGCGGTTCCTACCGGAACTGTACTTTTATCGACGATGACCTTGTAGTCTGTAATGATTGACGACAGATCTTCCGCCACTTTTAAAACATAGGAAAGGTCGGCTGAGCCGTCCGCGCCGGGAGGTGTTGGCAAGGCAAGGAAGATCACCTGTGCGTCCCTGATTCCTTCGTCCAGCCGGGTTGTAAAATGGAGTCTTCCCTGGCGCGTATTGCGCTCAAAGAGTACTTCGAGGCCTGGTTCGTAAATCGGGACATACCCATTCTGCATTTTTTCCACTTTGGAAGCATCAATATCCACACACATCACGTGATTGCCTGATTCTGCAAAGCACGTTCCAGTGACGAGTCCGACATATCCTGTTCCGATTACGGCAATTTTCATGTTTTCATTAATTGGTTGTCACGAACCTTGTGACGGGTGATTAAAATATCAGGCCATTTTTGATTATAAATAAATATTGCTATTTTAATTAATTCATAAATACTTATAAAGTAATTATTTATGAATAAAAAAATAACATAATAAAAATATATTACTGTTGATAAAAAGACCGGATTTTGTCTGTTATGTAGTCTATCTGTGCCTGGTCCATTTCGGTGTGAATGGGCAGCGAAATGACTTCTGTGCACAATTGCTCAGTTGCCGGCAAGGAAGTGATGCCACCTGCAAATGGGCGAAAAGCTTCCTGTTTGTATAGCGGTACAGGGTAATAGATCATGTTTGGAATGCCTTCTTTATCAAGGAAGGCCTTTAATTGGTCCCGGCTGCCATCCAGCACACGCAGGGTATATTGATGAAACACATGGGTAGAATTGTCTGCCCTGGATGGTATTTTCAACTGTGCTATCGGTAACAGGATGGTGTCATACGCTTGGGCTGCCCATTGCCTTGCGGCGCAATATGCATCGAGGTGTTTCAGCTTGGCTGACAAGACCACTGCCTGTATAGAATCAAGCCTTGAATTGCATCCCACCACATCGTGGTAGTATCTTACTGATTGTCCGTGGTTGGCAATTTTATGCAGCAGGGCTGCAAGGGCATCATCGTTTGTCATTATGGCACCACCATCACCATAACAACCCAGGTTTTTTGATGGGTAAAAAGACGTACATCCAATGTGTCCAATGGTCCCCGTTTTTTGAGTCCTGCCATCAGGCCAAGTATAATCCGCCCCGATTGCCTGTGCGTTGTCTTCGATGACATACAGCCCGTGCTGGCTGGCAATTTCCATGATTGGGGCCATATCTGCTGCCTGCCCATAGAGATGAACGGGAACAATCGCTTTGGTTTTGGGTGATATGGCTGCTCGAATGCTGTCAATGCACACATTAAATGTATCCGGATCAACATCGACCATGATGGGTGTCAGGCCCAGCAAAGCGATGACTTCCGCCGTAGCGACATACGTAAATGCGGGAACAATGACCTCGTCCCCTGGCTTGAGGCCAAGTGCCATCATGGCAATCTGCAGTGCATCTGTGCCATTGGCACAAGGTATGACATGCTTCACTTGCAGGTAGGAGGCAAATTCCTGTTCAAATTTCTTTACTGCCGGGCCATTGATGAAGGCGGTTGTGTTGAGTACTTCCTGGATGCCCGCATCTATTTCGTCTTTGATTTTCAGGTATTGCGACCTGACATTGACCATTTGAATATGCATATTACTTTTTTTTTCCTTTATCAAAACCAATGACCACCTGGAACCAAGGCGACAAAAGTGACATCAAAAAATGGCTTCGCCAGTGAAAAGTCTGCATTTTACTTTTCACCGAAATGCTTTCCATGCGCCGGTGTCCACAAAATAGACTCAGGCTGATTTTATTTCTGTGGGACGAAGGTATGTCTGATCAATTCTGATTTGCAATTGGTAACCCAATGTTTCCAAATCGACCACAAAACTTCGTTTCCCTGTTTTTGAAATAATGCGACCTTTCAATCCTGACAGGTATCCGGAAATGACCTCTACCTTTTCTCCAGGCACATATTCACTTTTCTCGATGGAGTATATCTCTTCGATGTCCCCGGCTACGCGTCTCATCAAATCAATTTCTGACTGGGGAATGGCCAGCAGGTCTTTCCCCTGGCGTAAAAACTTCATGACATATTCCGTCTCAAGTGTCGGGACATACTCCTTTTTTGTGATGTGTACAAAAACATAGCAATTGATGAGTGGAACCTCATAATGCTTTATTTTACGTGCATATCTTTTCGTTTTCGCAATGAGAGGTACGTATGCCTCAATCTGCTTTTTGGCAAGGTGCTGGGCTACAAACTTTTCACATTTGAATTTCGTGTAAACGGCAAACCATCTGGCTTCTGTTTCTGAAATCTGGTTGATGGCTGTATCTGTACCTGCTCTGTGTTGACTCATACTGGCTAATCAAACTAATCTTCATTTTGCCATAGAAGCAATGCTTGTCCTAAGGATAATTCTTGCAGTGACACTTTCGCTTCGTCGGCGGAAAACACTATAAATCTGATTTTTCGATGAATGTGCTTCTCTACTTTCTCCAATATCTCGACGAGGTATTTCTTGTTGATGGTCCCGACAAAGACAAGGTCAATGACCTGGTCATCCAGGCCCTGGGCAAAGGCACCGGTAACATATACTCTTTGTACGGCACCCAGGTTTTCGATTACACTGTCGATGATTTTATCGAAGCCAATGTACTTCATGATCATGCTGTTCATGTCCCGATACAGTGGATGCAAGGTGTTGGCCTTGAAGTATTTTCTGTTTCCTTCAGTGTAGGAACTAATCATGCCTGCTTTCTCAAACCTATTTAACTCTAGCCTGATTGCGTTGGAAGAATCTCCCAATTCCGACTCCAGCCCCCGCAGGTAGGCAGTGGCATTGCTGTTGAGGAAAAACTTCATCAACAGCTTAATCCTGGTCTTGGAAGAAATCAGGGTCTCGAGCATTATTGAGTACAATATTTACTCAAAGATACTACAAAAAAATTGTTATTTCACGTTTTGAATCAACAAAATGAGAGAAAGAACTGCGGTTGCCTGGGTAATTGCATTGGATAAAATTTCGCCCCATTTGATTTCTTTTTTCTCCTTTCCTCCGTCGTTCTTGAGCTTTTTTTCTTTATACCCTACCCTGATTTCTGCTCCCGGGCCCACTTCCGGATATTTTCTGAACAAAAGGTAATTCCGTACTTTTGTGACTTTCCCTGATGCATCGATGACAGCTATCCGGCCGACAGACGCGTCTTTAGACAAGCCACCTGCAAACTGATCGATATAGTACCGCGCGTGTTTACCCTTCCTGTAGGAGACCTGAATTTTGTTCTGGCTTGTTATTTTTTCGGGATACAGTTCCTGTGATTTTGTAGCGCCAGTAATGGTGACGATATTGCTTATTTTTGGGATTGTGATCACATCGCCATCCTGCAAAATGATGTTTTCATGAGAGCCTGGGTTTGCCAGTGCAGCCTCTAGATCTATAATGACATAGCCGATATTGTCCATGCCCCTTGCAAGGGTGGCGCCTCTCAAAAATGCTTCATCGGTTGCCCCTCCAGACTCCCGGATCAGTGCATCCATGCGCATATTTTCGTTCAGCAAGGCATAGGTTCCGGGATATTTTACTTCTCCTAATACAGAAATATTTCTCTGCAGCTCAAATTCAGGGGCTGACCTGACAAATACCTGATCGAACGGTTGCAGGTGGTACTCTCCCATAGAGCCTGCCACATCGTATTTTTCATCCAGCGTGAGTCTTGCTGCGAGCACGCGCGTCGTTTTGTTGGCCTCGAGTTGCAGGCGATAGACGTCAATTCTATCAAGTGCTGCTTCGCGTTTCACCCCTCCGGCAAGGAGAAGTAAGTCCTTGAGTCGCAAAGACGGACTGAACCTAAACTGACCTGGATTTCTAACTGCACCTTCAATTTTTATAAACGTCTCATCTGTAAATTGATCGCCTACATAAATCGCAATGCTATCCCCTGGCTGCAAGAGAACATCCCAGTCACTGCCCGGATTTTTTATCACCTGGCGTAAGTTGATTTGCAAATAATCCGTCATCTTGGCATTGACCGCTCCTTTGCGAAAGAGGTAGGCAAAATCAGTGACAGCATTTTGTGTCAGTTTAGCCTTACCTAGCACATCTGAAAACCGGGTATCTGTGGTCAGCGCATATACTCCTGGTGTCTCTACTCCGCCGCTGATGAGCACCTGATTTTTAATCATATCTTCCATTTCCCTGACCTCGATGATGTCACCATGAAACAAGGGAAAATTCTTTTTACTTTCTTCCAGTGCAGCTAGATCCACGTCCAAAATACGGATGGAATCTCCTTCCATGCGTTTTACCCGGATGATTTTTTTGAGGGCACCGGGCTTGAGGCCACCTGCAAAGGCAAGTACCTCAGCCAATTGTTCGTTGGGTAGTAGTTCGTATCGGAAAGGTCTGTTTACTGCTCCAAGGACGGTCACGATTTTTTCGGCAACGGGCACATGGATGTAATCATTTTCGGACAGGTAAAATTCATAACTGCTGATTGGGTCCTGCAAAAATCGATACACATCCAGCGTTTTCGGTTTACTCCCTGCCCGAAGCAGTTGTATTTTTCTCACGCTGCCAATCTCGTTGGGACCACCAGCGGCAACCAGTGCATTAAACGCAGTATTTACAGCAGATATATTGTAGGTACCATTTTGAACTACCTCACCCACGATATTCACATTGACTGTCCTGGCGGTGGCTATTGACACATCAAAGTTTTCCTTTTCAAAGAAATACTTGCCTCTAAGACCCGCATACATAAGTTCTTTTGCCTGGTCAACTGTCAGTCCTGCAAGATAAAAACGCTTCAACCCCGTAGGCTGAATGTAGCCATCCTTTTGTATTTCAAGTGTGAAATTTTCCTGTGTTGGTCCCCAGATGGAGATGCTGACTTTATCTCCTTGTCCGAGCACATAATTGCGGGCAGCTTTGGCATCAGCGGATGTACGAAACAATACCAGGGATTTATCGCGAAAAATATGCTGCCCATAGGTAAGTACTTCTTGCTGCTCGGCGCCGGTTCTTTCCTGTTTGTTTTGGCTGTTGGTATTCTCTTTTTTTTCAGATTGGCTTACTGCATCCTGAAATCCAGTGGCTGCGCCTTTTCCCGGTGTCATATTACCGGTTTCTTTAGGTGAAATTATGTTATCACTGTCTTTTACCTCTTGAGCGGAGGCTTTTTTTTCTTCATCAAGCACCTTTACAATATCGGATGCTGCCTTTTTGAGGTTGCCTATTACGACAGGATCTGCAGATGTAAAGGCTGATTCATCAAAACCGCGGATGAGCAACTCCTGCTTTACGCGATTGGGGTCGTACCCTCTTTTTTCCAATTCTGACAGAATGGTCGTTTCATTGACCTGCTGTGCAGTCACTGAAGGCGCAAAAGCAATCCAAAGGAGAAGGATTATGGGAAGCCGGCATGCATTCATGGCATTATTTGTTTATTCACGAAATCAAAAGCGGACTATTCAGGATCATAAGCCAGGTTTGGCGACAGCCATTTTTCCATCTCGGCTACTGTTCTGTTTTTACGACGTGCATAATCAGAAAGCTGGTCTCTTCCGATTGCTCCCAGGCCAAAATATTTTGCCTCGGCATGCGAAAAATACCAGCCACTCACTGATGCTGCGGGATACATGGCTTTGCTTTCTGTGAGAATCATTCCCGTATTCTTCTCTACATCGAGCAATTGCCACAATATATCTTTTTCAGTATGCTCAGGACAAGCCGGATAACCCGGAGCAGGGCGAATTCCCTGATATCTCTCGTCAATCAAGCCCTGGTTATCTAATTTCTCCTTTACAGCATACGCCCAATCTTCCTTTCTGATTTTCTCGTGCAAAAACTCTGCCAAGGCTTCTGCGAGACGATCTGCCAATGATTTTAGTAAAATCGCATTGTAATCGTCATGCTGGGCTTCATACATCGAAATCCACTTTTCAATTCCAATCCCGGCCGTCACGGCAAAGGCACCTATGTAATCCCTGCTCCCCGTTTCGGCAGGGGCAATGAAATCTGAAAGGCAGTAATAAGGTAAGCCGTCCGACTTTCTTCGTTGTTGTCGAAGGAAATGCAGCATATGGGAAGGTTCGCTCTCGCCGTTAGCATACACAGCTACATCATCACCTGTGCTGTTTGCAGGAAAAATCCCTGTGACGGCCTTTGCTTGCAGTCTGTTTTCGCTGAAGATGAGTGCCAGCATCTCCTGGGCGTGATCAAACAGCTTTTTTGCCTCATCGCCTACAAACGGATCTCTGAAAATCGAAGGATATTTGCCTTTCAACTGCCAGCTTGCAAAGAAGGGTGTCCAATCAATATACGGCACCAGTGAGGCCAGGTCAATCTTGTCCCAGACGTGTATTCCAGGTCTGTCTGGAGGTGCCGGCTGCCAAGACTGCCAGTCGATTTTTACGTTCATTTGCCTGGCTTCTTCGATAGACACATATTCCTTGTCGGTTTTGCCTTCCAGTCGTTTCACTCTGATTGTCTGGTACTCCTGAGAGATGGATGCTGTAAATTGTCTTGAAGATGCTTTGTCGGCGGTCAGTAGCTGACTCACCACGCCCACGCTGCGGCTGGCATCCAGCACATGTATCACCGGACCACTATATTGCGGTGCAATTTTCAAAGCCGTATGTGTTTTTGACGTAGTTGCCCCACCTATAAGCAGTGGCATGGTAAAGCCCAGGCGTTCCATTTCTTTGGCCACGTGCACCATTTCATCAAGAGACGGGGTAATCAAGCCGCTCAAGCCAATCACGTCGACATTATGATCTACGGCGGCTGTCAGAATTTTGTCTGCCGCCACCATCACACCCAGGTCGATGATTTCATAATTATTGCACGCCAGCACAACGCCCACGATGTTTTTGCCTATATCATGTACATCTCCCTTGACGGTGGCAAGTAAAATTTTGCCTTTCGTCGATGGGACCCCTTGTTTTTCTGCATCGATAAAGGGGGTCAGCCAGGCAACTGACTTTTTCATCACCCTCGCACTTTTGACGACCTGAGGTAAAAACATCTTGCCTGCGCCAAACAGATCACCTACATAATTCATACCATCCATGAGCGGACCTTCAATCACCTGAAGGGGGGAGGCGTACTTCAGTCGCGCTTCTTCGGTGTCCTGGTCGATGTATTCTGTAATTCCTTTTACAAGGGCATAAGAAAGTCGCTCCTCTACTGAGGATTCACGCCAGCGCAAATCTCGCGCCACGGCTTTTCCTCCGCCGGAAATTTGTTCGGCGTAATTGGTCAATGCCTCTGTTGCCTTTTCGTGTCTGTTAAATAGTACATCTTCCACCAATGTCAACAGCTCTTTATCCACTTCTTCGTATACTTCAATCATGCCAGCATTTACGATGCCCATATCCATACCTGCCTGTATGGCGTGGTATAAAAAGGCACTATGCATGGCTTCACGCACTTTGTCGTTGCCGCGAAATGAAAAGGAAATATTGGACACTCCCCCGCTTATTTTCGCTCCCGGACACCGTTGTTTGATCAGGCGGGTTGCCTCAATAAAATTCACTGCGTAATTGTTGTGTTCGTCAATGCCTGTGGCTACGGCAAATATGTTTGGGTCGAAAATAATGTCTTCCGCCGGAAAACCAATTTCTTCTGTAAGGATCCGGAATGCCCGTTCGCAGATGGCTACTTTTCGTTCTGTGGTATCTGCCTGGCCATCCTCATCAAAGGCCATGACGACGGTAGCAGCTCCATATTTTCGCAATAGGCCTGCCTGTCGTTTAAACTCTGCCTCCCCTTCCTTAAGGGAGATAGAGTTGACGATGCATTTTCCCTGAACGCACTTTAAGCCGGCTTCAATGACATCAAATTTGGAAGAATCAATCATAACCGGCACTTTGGCGATATCGGGTTCAGCCATCACCAGATGAAGAAACTGCTGCATGGCCTCTTTCGAATTGAGCAGGCCTTCATCCATATTTACGTCAATCACCTGCGCGCCGTTTTCTACCTGTTGGGCAGCAACGGAAAGCGCTTCGTTGTAATTATTATCTGCTATCAGGCGGGCAAATTTCTTGGACCCGGTGACGTTGGTTCTTTCGCCGATGTTGACAAAATTGAACCCCTCACGCAACTCAAGTGGTTCAAGTCCGGCATACCTCGACAAAGGCTTTCTGCCAGAAAGAGCACGTGGGGTCATGCCAACCACAGCGTCGGCCATCGCACGAATGTGGTCAGGCGTTGTGCCACAACACCCGCCAATAATATTTACGAGTCCTGAGGACACAAATTCGCGGATGAAGTCTCGCATCTCCTCCGGTGACTGGTCGTAAGCCCCCAACTCATTGGGAAGTCCTGCATTTGGGTAGGCACTGACAAAGCAATCTGCTATTTGACTGAGGTCTGCCAGGTGCGGGCGCAGCTCTTTGGCTCCCAGAGCACAATTTAATCCAATGCTGAAGAGGTCTGCATGCGCCACAGAGATATAAAAAGCCTCTGCTGTCTGTCCACTGAGTGTCCTGCCTGAAGCATCGGTGATGGTTCCTGACACCATCACCGGAATGTCATTTTGTCTTTCCTCCTTGAGTTTCTGAATGGCAAACAAGGCTGCCTTGCAATTCAGCGTATCAAATACCGTTTCTACCAGAAAAATATCGACGCCACCATCGAGCAAGCCCCGGGCCTGCTCGTAATAATTATCAACCAGCTCATCAAACGACACCGCACGATAACCGGGGTTGTTTACATCGGGGGAAATGGAGGCAGTTTTGTTTGTTGGTCCGATTGCACCAGCCACAAACCGCGGCTTTTTAGGTGTTTTTTGACAAAATCGGTCGGCTGCACTTCTGGCAAGCTTTGCCGAGGCAACATTTAATTCATATACCAGGCTTTCCAATCCGTAATCAGATTGAGAAATTCTCGTTCCATTAAATGTATTGGTTTCAATTATATCAGCC
>JAUMBK010000318.1:0-9417 GCA_032115795.1 Saprospiraceae bacterium
AGCTGGTTCGGGTATTTCCAATCTGCCGGGTCAACACCATTGTAAGCGTCAGCAGAAATGCCGGCATTCTCAAAATAAGAGGCAGCAATCGCTCCGTTGTCCTTGTCCAGTGTCCAGTTTGGCACATAGTTCAGGTAATAAATAATCGCATCGCTGACATTGATGACAGAAGTAGAATTGTCTCCTCTAACTCCCTGTGCCTGCCAGGCTGCTATACTTGCATTGACTGCCGGTGTCCGAAATTCAGCAGGAATGACAAACGTACCGCCACTGTAATTTACCGCATTGTGACTGAAGTCCACGCCGTCTTTCGATTTGGATGCTCTGATCACCCACCACACCGTCACCTTTTTATTCTGGATCAAATCATACACCAGGCCATAGGGCTTTAGTCCATTTCCAACAGTCTGCGGAGTAATCCCCATATTGACAATAAATGAACCAGTAGGAATGGCAACAGTTTGGGCAATACCCGGATTGTCCACCATACAAATGACAGAAATAAGTAAAAGACGCCCAAGGCTCTTTATGAGCCAATCACCTGTTTTTTCCAATTCCTGTTTTTTAAGAACAATTAACGTTTTGCCTCAGCTGTATACGCATCCCATTAAAAAGAAATATTTTCCTCCCAAGTGGGATACACAGAGCAATCACAACTGATACTATACAAGAATAATACCAATCAGGCACCGTCGCAGACATGAGTGAACTTTACATAATCTTCTGTCCCCGAATGGGTTAAATATCTCACAAAAAACCATGAAAGTTTTGTACAATTCGTAAAACAAACGTACTGAAAATAAGGCAATTAGGAAAGAAAAACGAATTTTAAAATTTATCCTGATTTATACCTCGAAGCCTGTGGTTTGGTTGTGATTGCAATCACATTCCCATGTATATTCTTTGGGTAAGTTAAATCGAAATTTCCAGGGAAATCCACCCAGAAATGTACTTTTTGGCAACTTTTGAACAAACACGATTTGACACACTTTTTAGAAAAAAGAAAGCGACCGGAAATATTCATTCCGGCCGCCCTCGTCTAATCTATTCGCTTTTAAATTACTCGATACGAATCAATTTCAAATTGTCCTGAACTCCGTCAACCGTCACTTTCACCGTATATACACCAGATGATATCGTTTGTAAATCAATCTGATACAATTCCTCACCGGCAAGCTGCAAGCCATTTGCCCTGATCTCTTTTACTAACCTGCTCGATGCATCAAGCAACTCTATCTTCACGACCGCATCTTCTGATACGACCACTTGCACGGATGCACTATTCTTTGCCGGGTTGGGATACAAGCTGATTACTTTTGCTCCAGACCTCGATATTTTCACCCACTTACTGTATGAATCCGTGCCGTCTAGATCAACTTGCCTGATTCTGTACACATACACTCCGGGGCCTTTGAGATCCTCGTCCATAAAGGAATACTGGCTATTTCCACTTCGAATGCCCAAAGATGGGATATTGACAGAAATGACCTTGAAGTCCTTTTCAGTATCCAGTTTCCGCTCAACAATGTAGTGACTTACATTCACTTCCCTCGCCGTTATCCAAGAAACCAGATGCCCATTGGATACATTGGATACCGACACATCTACCCAATCAACCGGAAGCACACCAAAGGCAAGTCCCATATCTATATTTGGATTGTTCACGCCAGATTGCATGCTAAACATCCTCGTTGTATATAAGCCGTATGTATGGTCTACGTCGCTATCGACATCATCAGCCGACATCCTTGGGTAAGTCGCTCCAAACCCGGCAGGTGGCGTAAACTTCATATAAATATCTCTCTTTTCCAGGTAGTCAATCTTGTACACACCATCCGAATTAGTGACGGTTTCTGCCAGTTTTTGACCCGATGTTGCATCGTACGCCTCCACCTTTACACCAGAGACCTTGGCTTCTCCCACATCCTGTACCCCATTCAGATTGTCATCACGCCAAACAAGATTTCCTGCCACTGCCATAGGGTAAAATCCAGCACCAAAATCCTGCTTCGAAGTTCCTGATACCAAATTAAATACATCCGATGTCGCATTGCCAAACGCATTCGTCAGGTCACTGTCAATCTCTTCATTATTACCCACGTTCGGCTTTGCCCTAACCAAACCCAATGGCGGCATGATTACCTCAAAATAATATTGACCTGGAGGCGCACAGAAATTGAAGTATCCGTCATCTGAAGGACTGCCTGGCTTTGGGCCAGTATAGGCGACATTCCAAAGTAGCCAGGAGCCAAAATGATTTCTCCACAAACGCACCTCGATATTGTTGATCCCGTTTTCATTGGTATTCCATATGTCATTCTTATTAATGTCATACCAGACCAGATCACCTACCGGCACACACCGGTAAAATCCAGCATCCACATCCAATTTATTGCCAGACAACATCTGGAATGTACTCGTCGTATTCGGCCCATTCCCTTTATCCAGATCACTGTCAAGATTTTCATTTGGCCTGTTTGCAAACGTGGCAATATAATTCGCCGGAGGCGTAAAATGGAGATAGTACGATCCGTTACTTAAGGAAGTAAATACAAACTGTCCGCTGGCATTTGTCGTGGTCGTTTGCAATAAAACCTTATTGCTGCTATACAATTTGACTACTACTCCCGAAATGCCCGGTTCTCCAGGCGTCTGTAGGCCATCTCCATTTCTGTCCTCCCATACAAAATCACCCAAATTGCCCAATGATTCAATGCGTGTATCGTCATCATCTTCTCCCTCATCTTCCGGCTCATTGGGGTTAGTACTTTCATGCTGGCGACCGGCGTCAGAATCATCTCTGGTGACAATCTCCCTACCCAAAGTATCTAGATATGGTGTGCCCTTTGCTTTTGTTCCCGCACCTTCCACCGTTACTCTGTTCCACAACACAGACGGTGCACCGGATGCCAAAGCATTCACTTCAAACCGGACTTCAATATTGATGACTTCCCCTGGCTTTAATACGCCCGTTGTGCCATTGAACATGTTCGGTTGGCTGGCCCTTCCATTGTAAGAAGGATTTAGGGTCGGGTTCGTCGTCGCTGTTGAATTGAGAATGACAGGTTGGTACCCCGGTGCCACTCCGGCATAGGCTGTGCCTAAGTATTTAGGTAATTCCAGCGTATCCAGCATTTTCAATTTCGTGAGAGCCACATTGCCCACATTTTTCAAGCCAAAACGCATCACAACATCATAACGGCCTATTGTTCCACTCGCAGCAGGCAGATAGCCCTGTACGTATTTTACGGCAGATATCACAGGTAAAATCAATGGCGTAGGATCATCAGGTCCTCCTGTGTCTCCCGGCCACTCAGGATTTGGCCCCTGCGGCTTGAATCCATCATCTGACAAATCCGTTACCCTTGTTGTCAATCCTCCGGGCAATAAGCCGGTACCGTTCGCCACCGCCTGGTTGAACAGAGCTGGGTACGTAGGATCAGCATTGGGATTCAATTCAACCGTCATCTGTACCTCTACCAATTGTCCCGGCTTAAAATACCCACTGGTACCATTAAATATATTTGCCTGCGTAAGTCCGTCAAACAATGTATTCAACACAGGCATTACCTGAGCATTGCCTGATTTGATTGCCGGCATCGAACGAATGGCAACCCATACCGGGGCCAATTCTGTGCGTATCGGATCAATCAAATCCACATTAGAGATATCAACATTGCCCGTATTTTGTAAAATAAAGCGGTATGTAACATCCTGGTTGCCAGACACCTTACTCGTCGCATTTTTTACTTTTATAACAGATTTTGACACATCAATACTTGGTATGACTACTGGCGTTGGATCATCAGGACCACCCGTATCTCCCGGCTGTCCTGGATTATTCCCGTCAACTTGCGTTCCACTGTCGCTCAGATCTGTGATATCTCCAGCGACATAAGGACCACCGGTGACACTTTTCTGGTTAATCAAAATTTCACCCGTTCCATCCGTAGGAATACCGCCTGCCAGCACCTGATTCAACATGGGTAATGGCGCACCGGTAGCATCAGGATTGATTTCCACTACAAATTCAACTGTAATTACATCCCCCGGATTCAGCAGGCCACTATTTCCGTCGAAGAACTGAAGTGGAACATTGTTGGACAGGTTTGGCAAAACCGGACTACCAGAAAATACAGATACTGTCGGAGTTCCCTTAACAGCGACATACGCCGAGCCAAGCTGAGCTGACAAATCATCTGAATGTGTCAGGTATTCAAGAATCAGGTTTCCTGGGTTTCCAACCCTGATCCTGTATCGTACGTCAAAATTGGAATTTGGTAATTTAGTGACACTGACCACCGATTTTGCAACCCCGATTTTACCATCATGAGGGACAAACGTATTTGTAGGGTCATCCCCATTCGGATCCGATGGAACACCTGTCTCGTTGGGATCATTTTGATTGGAAGAATCAGACAAGTCCTGCGTTCCTTCTCGATGTTTTCTGCCTTGCGTTGGAGATGACGAAGTATCACCCCCTTTCAAACCATTCAAAACAGAAGGTCCGTCTGCTGTCGCCACACCTTGGTTATCCACAAAGCCTGTATTTATATCCGATTGTGTGATCGGATAATATGCCCGATATGTCGCACTCTCGCCAACCTTAAGTGTTCCCTCTAAACTACCCTTGTTGGCAGACACAAAGAACGCCTGAGGAATGTCTCCAGTTCCCGTAAAATAGAACTCATCAAGCTTGACATTATAAAGAGACACATTCCCTGAATTGGTCATCACATACGTAAAAGTAATCGTATCGCCCACCGAAGCCTGGTTGTCAAGTCTTAAGCTCAAATTACTACCTTTCTTAATAAAGGAAACCAACGTATTTTGAGGCAGATCTACAATCACCGTATCTTTCTTAGTCAACGGATTATCTTTTGGGTCTTTTGCACTGACTGTAGCAATGTTTTCCTTCAAACCAGCGTCAATATCCAACTGTGTCAATGAATAACTCGCCGTACATTCCTTGCTTTGTCCAGGTGCCAACACACCTGAAAATGCGCCGCAATTCACCGTAACCAACGGGTCAGTGACAACCACATCATGCAATGTCACATTCCCCGTATTGGTGACCGTAAATGTATATTGTATCTTTTCCTGTGGATCAGGGTAGCCACTGTCGTTATCGTCAATCCACTCCCCATCTTTCAAAATGGCAATGTCCGGCGCTGGATCCTCAAGGTCTACCTCTTCTTCATCCGTATCTGTATATTCCCTGCCAATGTAATACGAGGTAACCGTCGCAGTGTCCCGAATAGGCATGTCGTCGTCAATATCCTCCTGAGATACAAGATACGTGGCCGTAAACGTCGTGCTTTCTCCTGGGTCAAGACTGGCCACTTGGCCTGGCGTCACCGGACTGAGCAGCCCTGTACCAGTATGTATGTCCTGCACTTGCACATTGGAAAGAGTCGCATTTCCCGTATTGGTGACAACAAAACTATATGTCACTGTTTCCCCAGCCTTCACATTGACCGTTTTGTCTGCCGTTTTTACCAAATCGACAGAAGGGTTGTATACCAGGAACTCCAGTGTATCACAGTTATTGTCATTCACATCGTCAATGGCATCGGTATCAATACACGCAATGTTTATCATATTGCCGATGTAGTCCGGATCAATCACACCACGTATATTCACAACACAACTTCCACCGACAGTCACTGTTCCAGCATTAAATGTACCCGTGTAAGGAAGATAAATCCCTGTATTACACGTAGAATAAGTAAATGGCGGATTGATTCCGGCAGGCAAAGGATCTGAAATAACGACATTTTGCGCATCACTTGGACCATGATTGGTGTAATACAAGACAAATTCGACTTCTTCTCCGGCAATGACTTCTTCCGGCTGTGTAAGCAGTGTTTTTGTAATTTCAAGATCGGAACAATTCAATATTTCCATAGTGAAATTCGCCTGGTTATTACTGAGGTCATCCTCTGGCGTGAAATCACTTTCTACAAAGGCCATATTAACTAGATCTGTCGGTAGCACACTGGGCTTTATACGGAATCGAAACTTCAATTCAAAAGATTGTAACGGAGATAGAGAATCCGCCAAATCATATTGGCCATATTCCTCATCCCAATTTTGCCAGGTCATACCACCATCATCAGAATAGTCTACCTGATCAAAATTCAGTACATCAAACACTTCAACTATTTGTACCCCTTTAGATGCAAATGTGTTGGAATTATTGGTTACAATAATTGAATACTCTGCTGTATCCCCGGCACAAATAAACTCAGGCCCTGTTTTTGTTATGGACAGATCTGCTTTTACATTCAAAGGCGTTAGAATCGTTTCCTGATTATTCTCTGGATTCGGATCGTACGTCGAAGCCGAAACAATTCCTGTATTGGGTATAGGATTCACGTTGGGCTCAGGACTGGCATCGACCAATGTACCCCGGATACGCAATCTGAAGTTGCCTGCCAGCGGAAGGGTTCCCACTGCATAACTGCCAGTCCACCCCGGAGTCCATGTCATGCCATTGTTGATGGAATATTCCGTATTTGAAATGACCGCAGGGTCAATCGCATCCATAATCACAACATCCCTCGCATCAGAGGGTCCTATATTGTATATATCAATCTGGTAATCAATCAATCCCCCTATTTCTACCGGCGCTATTAATTCTTGTTTTCGAAGTAGTAAGTCGGCCTCGCCAATCACCTCAGATTCCACCGTATCCGCATTATTTGTCAGGTCAGGGTCGTATGTGACCGAACTGTAAATGTCTACCGTATTGATAAGGGTCCCAGTGGCTGATGGCGGCACATTACCTCTGACAAGCAAGTTCAGGAAGCCCGGACTGGTGGGGAAATTCGGAAAAAAGCGCGTATTCGGTGCAGGTACAGGAATCCATGAATCTCCAAAATTTAGGGAATATTCTGGATTCAGTAAGTTGGCAGGCAAATGCTCGGTAATGAGATCGCTGTAAGAACTATCCGGACCAAGGTTTTCAAACCGTAAAAAGTAATAAATTTTTGTACCTGCTACCACCTGGGGCGGATCTAAAGGCAACAAACTCGCAATCGAAAGGGGAGGGTTTAGAAGTGGAAGGATGCTTCCATCAATCTGGGTTTTTATTACCTGTAGGTCCGCTACCTTAGGGTCAACCAGTACTGTGTCATCATCGTCCTCATCAAACGAATCATTGGCAGGTGTGGAGTCTGGATCATATTGATCGGAAGCCGTCACCTGTACATAATTTTCATAGTCTGTTCCCTCCAAAGGAGGCAACACCTCCGCATCAAAGGTGAGTATAGCCGGACGAAGTACGGACAAGCCAGTCCACACCACCGAGCCTGAAATGGGATCGAAATACCCATCTCCACTGATATTTGAGATATTGGTGTACCCATTTGGCACATAATCCTCCACGTCTACATTTGTAGCAGCATTTGGCCCGTCATTATATACCGTGATTGTAAATGTAATCGTTTCGCCTACATTCGGCCGAGGGTTGTTGACCGATTTCTCAAGCGACAAATCCGCTTTATCCAGGTATACGATGGCCGAAGCAAAATTCGATGTGACCGTATTTCCCTGATATGGGGTAGTGACATATGCTTCGTTCTCTACAGATTCTGCAGTGATATCATTCTCCGTGGTTACGTAATATGCATTAAAAAATACACTTTGGCCCGGTGCAAGCGGACCAGATACGGCCGCAATCCCAGGTATTTTATCATCCGAAAGCGTAAATTGCCCTGGCAAGGTCACATTTCCTGTATTTGTACAAACATAAAAATACAGGGAAGTATCCCCCTCTTCGTTGTAGGTAAATCCCTCAATAACCTCCTTTGTAAGTTCCAGTAATGGACTCTGAACGGCCGGAACCCGGGCTGTATCACTGACTGGATTCAAAACACCACCAGCGGGCACCCCCGTGGCCGTAGCTGTATTAATGTATTGCCCTGCATCAATGTCTGCCTGGGTCGCGATATGATAGGCGGTGTAATTCCAGATTTCTCCGGGATCCATGACCAGATCATTTTTTATATCCCCAGACACATATTCAGGAGGAAAGGCTGCACCCGGATCACTGACCACCACATCGCTGATTTTTACATCTCCTGTATTTTGCACAGAAATGGTAAAATGCACTTCTTCACCTACATAATCAAAACTGCTGGACACACCCGATTTTGTGATTGTCCAGGCGGGATTTGCCTCTACAGTAATGATTCTGTAATCAGAAGAAACACGTCCACACAGGTCCGATATAGTTGCACCTACGATGCACTCCTCACCCACAAGCACTGCAGGCGGCACATACACAACAGAGTCCTGAAATGGATCCGGATAAAACGTACCTCCACAACTGGCGGACCACTCAAATACAAAATCCGATTTGTTGGTTCCGGGAGGAAAAACAATCTTAAAAACATTGTCCTCACCAGACTTTACGACCTGCGGGAGTTTACTAATATCCGGAGCAACCGTTTTGTCACTTACTGACAAAAAAGACAAATTAAACATTGCCCGCTGTGCAGCCACATTTGCTGGATCCGTAGCCTTGTTGTGCGTGTGACCGGCTTCATACATCACATACCCCCTGTTTGGGTCATCAAAACCCCGCCCATAAACCAAAGCAGCAGCCACATTGGTAAAATTTGTCAAATCAGGCGATGGAACATTTGCTTGTGTGGGGTCATATTCCAGAACTTTAGCCTGTGGATTCCATCTTGATAATGCTCCCTGGCGGGGAATATAGATTTGTTCCGACCCGTTTTGGGTAGCCTCTGCTATCGAACCAATATACTGGGCAACTAATTCTGATGGCAGCCTGGTTGAATAACCCGAAGCCGCAGGACTGCCATCATCATGTACACCCCACAAAAGCAAAGAATTGCTATTGGCATAGTCCCCCGTCGTTGCCGTAAAGGCAGGATCTTTTTGTGATAAAAAATTGGTCTGCTGACTTCTGTTGGCAGGGTTGACCATATTTTCCACAGCACTTCCAGCATGGCAGGCAGCCCAAAGAAAACCCTTACACTCCTCATTCCAGCTAAAAAGTCTGGCATGCGTATCCCAGGCAGGATCCGCATGTGGCATCACAAAAATGTCATCACAACAATTCAGATTTGAAGGGTTTTTCCAATTTGCACTTGAACTTCCACCATACGCCTTTGACGGTATTCCCGCATTGTTAAAATACCCCACGGCAATGGATCCGTTTTGCTTGTCAAGTGTCCATCTGGGCACAGCACGGATAACAAACACATCATTTGCAGACAGCTGAAATTCAGAAACACTGTAATTCCCAACCACACCCAGGCCCTGCCAGTACGTTATCCGGTTCTTAACTTCATCAGTCAGAAAAAAAGAAGGAATAATAAAGACACCTGTTTTATACTGAACACCATTGTGCGTCAAATCAACACCATCCTTTACTTTTGTCGGATT
>JAUMBK010000319.1:0-11286 GCA_032115795.1 Saprospiraceae bacterium
ATATGAATCTCCAAGGATGTATATCTGGGCAACATACAGTCATGGCTATGTAAACAGGAATGACGGCGAACAGATATATCCAACTGTGTTTGACCGGAGACATAATGTCAACACCCTTGTGACCTATAACCTCGATGAAAAGTCGACATGGCAGGTCAGTGTAAGATGGAATTTGGGTTCAGGATTTCCATTCACAAAGACGAAAGGGTTTTACAACTACCTGGACTTTTTAGGAGGAGTGAGCACACCTTATTCGACTCAGAATCCTGAAAACATTGGTATTCTGTACTCTGATGTGCGCAATGGCGGGCGGTTGCCATACTATCACCGACTGGATTTTTCAGTTCAGAAGAAAATTCAGTTTACCAAACATACAGGGTTGGAAATCAATGTCAGTGTGACCAACGCTTATGACAGGCCGAATATATTTTATTTTGACAGGCTCAATTATGCCCGGGTTGACCAGTTGCCCATTCTTCCAACAGCAAGCATGAAATTTTATTTCTGATAAAAATTGTTGATCCATTTCGCAGAATGTTGTACCTTTGCACTTGTTAAAAACCAAATGACTGCTAATCAGTGTATTTTGGTTTGATTATCAAATAGTTATAAAATTTTAACACATGGCAGTAAAAATGCGATTGTCCAGAAAAGGACGAAAAAGAGCTCCCTTTTATCATATTGTTGTTGCGGATTCCAGATCTCCAAGGGATGGTCGATTTATCCAAAAGCTGGGAACATACAACCCAATGACCAAGCCAGCCACGATTGAGATTGACAGAGTTGCAGCTTATGACTGGTTGACGAAGGGTGCGCAGCCTACAGATACTGTGAAGGCTATCTTACGCTTTAAGGGCGTATATTACAGAAAGCACCTGATGAGAGGGGTAAGCAAAGGCGCTATGACGCTGGAGCAGGCAGACATTTTGTGGCAACAATGGATCGATAACAAGGAAGCTACGATCGCTGCCCGCCGAGCAGATACGATGGCTGAGCTGGAAGCATTCCGCAAGATGGTTTCAGGAGAGGCAAAACCTGCGAAGGTGGTTGCTGATGCTGCTGCGGCAAATGCATTTAGAGAAAACGTAAGGGAAGAATCACCTGCGGAAGAGATGAGTACATCAAGTGAAACGGAGGCAGTCACTGAGGCGGTACCGGTTGAGGAGACTGTTGCTGAGGAGGTTGTGGCTGAGGAGGCTGTCGTTGCTGAGACACCGGCGGAAGAAAAGAGTGAAGAGGCGGAGGCGCCAGTGGAAGAAAAGAGTGAAGAGGCTGATGCACCGGCGGAAGAGAAAAGTGGGGAGGCAGAAGAGACTCCTGCTGAATAAGGGAGTTTTCGCAAACTGATTTATAATTATAACATGATATCCCTGTAAATACAGGGCAAAAACCTGGTAAATGAAAATTTTACCAGGTTTTCTTTTTAATCAATTTACTTTATATGTGATCATTGCGGAATAGGCTCAACTTGGATTTTATGTTTGCCTGCATCCTTTAACGAGGAGTTTGAGAATGTAAATCACAGAATTGCGCTTTTTTGCAGATGCACATCCAACGCCAATTATGGCATAATATAATAAAAAGAGATTTTTATGGAAGCACTTGGGACATCGTATCAGCAACATCTCGATCAATTGAATGCGGCCATTCAGCATTCGGAATTGCTTGAGCAATATTTGGACAATGAAACGGAAGAGCAGTACAAACAGATGATTGAGGCGTTTGAGCCTCACATTCTGGAGCTTTACCAAATGGTTGCCGAAAAAGACCCTCTCCAGCTGGTTGCTTTGGAAACGGCTTTGCTCGACCAGGGATTTGAAGGACTCTTTTTACCCAAAATTTTGGGATATTCAGTTCTGCGAGGTGAAATCGATGAGCAGTTCAAGTATAAGCGTCCGCAGGATCATTTTAAAGCTATCTTACATGCGATTTGTGAGTCTGCCAACTTTGATTTGATCAAGTTGCGTATTGGCCAGACTGTGCAAATTGGCTTTGCGTTAAGCAGTGACATTTGGCTGACTAATTTTCTTGATCAAGTCAGCAATAAAAAAGTCAAAACATTTTTGCTCGCTCAAAAGCAGGAAAAATTCAGAGATCTGGCGCAAAGGACATCGGGCTACCTGGGGTATAAGCGGCAATTTTCTAACCGGAATTTCATGACAGCGGAGTTTCCATCGACCACCTCTAATTTGAAAATTCTGGGCTCTTCATTGATTCAGTTTTTGGAGTATCGTGCGCACTGGAAGTTTAACAATGCGTCAGTATTGCCTCACCTAGATAAACTGATATCCAATGAAGCATTACACCAGGACGAAGATTTTCTGGAAATCATCATGATTACAGGCATGTTTTATGATGTGAGTAGTGAATCTGTGAAAACAATTTCTCAAATTTTTGACAAATTAAGGAAAGGCTCTGAAGACTTTGCTTCAGATTATTTCCGTCATTTGTTACGACTCTATCGAAGTGATGTAGAAATCACCCCTGATGCAGATAAGCGTATGTCAAAAATCATTAGTCGAAAATTGACAGACGGAATTTCTGAGTATTACAACCTGATGGATGTCGTGCATACGAAAGGGTATGTGCATGAAGACACAATTACCGCTGTAAAGGAGTATTATGATCTTCACAAGGGGCTGAGCCTCGAAAATGAATGTTTGCGTGATGGTATTTTTGGATACTGTGCATCTTTTTTGAACAACCTGGATACAGAAAGTTATCATGAATATTTTGAGATAAACAAGGTTTTTGTTTCCTATATCAACACGTTTTATAATCAAAAATTCAATCAAAACATCAAGGATCTCAGCTTGAAGTATATCAACAAGTTATTGGAAGTATATACTGATAAGCGAGGACGGGATTATCAGGACATAAAGAAATTTGTCACAGCCACCTTCCTTGATCTTGGCTTCAAGACGGAGAAGGAGCTGAATGAGATTTTTAAGACAAAGAAATAACGTACAAAGCCTGTATTTTTGGGCTTATTGGAGCGAGTTTAGAGATCTTTATTTGGTCATATATTGCCCTGTCGAAAGAAGGACCAGAGTACACGCTCTTTCCGTGCGTATTCCGGCGTCTATTGCCAGTTTCTCCAGTGCAGGGTTTTCCGTACCCGGATTGAAAATAATTCTGATAGGGTGCAGATTTAGTACGTATTCATAGTATTGTGGTTGTAGTGCAGGGTTTAGATAGAGTGTCACTGTATGAATTTCTTCCGAAACAGGTGGAGATGTCTCAATGTTTACGTCTCCGATTTCCCCATCTTTTACACCCAGTGCCCTTACAGGATATCCCTGACTGCGCAATCGCTTTACCGCCTGAAATGACATTCTTTCGGGGTTTGGGGATGCACCAAGGACCAGCGTTACTTTTTTTTGCATGCTTTTTGCTAGTTTAACAATAAAATCGCGTCGGAGTTCATTGTATAAATCCAGGCAATGTATAGGTTAATTGAGGCTTGCATCGTATCTTTGCCCCGATTTTTTTGCTTGTTACGTATTATAATATATACATATTTGTAGGTAATTTTACCATAATTCATTACACTTGAAAGTACAGGAATGTTTCCTGGTAGTCAGATGGCGTTTTTGAGAACAAAACTGGTTGTGTTTCTTGGATTACTTGCATCCATCCTCTTTAGCACAAAAGCGGATGCACAGTGCAATTTTACCAACGGTCCCGAGGGTGAACTTTGTAGTAGTGCGATTTACATATGTGGAAGCGAGCTTGACGGGTACATGGGGAAACTTCCTGATAAGTTGTCAGTATCCCAGCAATGGCTGGGCCTTTGCAATGGCAATGGGACCGCTGACAACATCATCTGGTTTTCGTTTACGGTTTGCAGTAAGAAGGTTTGTTTGGAAATTATTCCCAGCAACTGTTCTACCGTGAATGGTACGTATTCTGGAATTCAGGCAGGATTGTTCACAGAATGTAGCCGATCTGGTTCAGTTGCTTGTACTGATCCATCCACCAACAATGGAATGACGAGTCCTGTAACCCTTTGTTATGATGATTTCACACCTGGCCAGATTGCCTATTTCTTTGTGGATGGGTATGCCAAGTCAGTATGTGATTTTCAAATCAGGGTGATCGAGGGAATTGATACCACGAAAGTGCAGAGTCCGGATGGGTCATCGCTGGAAGATGGCGCGATTACTGGTCCAGATAAAATTGCCTGTGCGGACAAGATGAAACCGGTAACATACAACCTGACCCCGCCAGGGGATACTGTGGTCTATAGCAGTCTTTGTAATCTCCCGAATGGCATTGATCCATCTGATAGCATATGTTATGTCTGGAAAGTATTTCCCACCGATGGCAGGGAGTTTGTGGGAGCGGATTCAACTGGCCGTTCGACTCAATTGCTCTTTACCAAACCTGGCAGGTATACGTTGTCAGCCGATGCCTATTTCCATCCTTTTTTTGGGGGAAGCTGCGCAAATGCGGCAACGGGTGCCATTTTATCCTGGGTAGTTGATGTAGCAGGGCCGGATACACTCTTTTTAGGAACAGAATTTGTTTGTCCGGGTCTTAGTGTTGATTTTTGTGGGAATCAAATCACCTCTGCTGGTGTATATTACTGTAAATCAAGTGATTGTGAGGTTTTAAAGAAGGAATTTGTTTTTGGGACAAGCAAAAAAAATGAGATTGGAGAGGTTCGTTTATGTTCGGGCGAATCCTTTGTTTTTCAGGGTGTGTCCTATACCCAACAGGGAGTGTACTCCGTATTGGATAATGTAGACTGTGCTTTATTGCACACCTTTGAAATCGTGCGTTATACAATTCAGTTTACGATTGCAGCCCCGGTAAAGGAATTGACTTGTGAAATATCCTCATTGACGTTGACAGCTTCAGGGACATCCAGTGCTTCTCCTGATTTTCAATGGACAAACGCACAAGGCATAACGCTGGGCAGTCAATCAACACTTATAGTCCAGGAAGGGGGGCAGTATTTCCTGCAAGCAAGTATTCAAGGCTCGCAGTCAACATGTCAATCTTTGGAGACTGTATTCATAAGTGAAAACAAGAAGCTACCATCCATATCGGCTACACTTCCGGTCATAGGGTGTAACGGAAGAAAAAATACGGCTCCAAAGCCATTCATTGCGATTTCATCACCTGATAATATCAGATTCGTAAAATGGACATTGCCTGATGGAAGAACGGAGAATGCGTTGCAACTGCCAGTGGATTCTGTGATTACGTCAGCCGGAAAACCATTCTTACTTGAGATTACGGGCAGCAATGGTTGCATCCTGGATACCAGTTTTGTTGTTCCAACCAATTTTCAGAAACCTACCATTTCGTTGCAAGGTGACGATCTGACCTGTTATAGGCCCATGGATACACTGGCGTTGAACTCCACTATGCTTCTGGATTCAATCAGGTGGTCAAGAAGTTCGCCAAAGGTAGTGTTTTATAACAGTTATGGTAAAGATTACCTGCCCGTGGATATGGAAGGAACATATAAGGTAGAGGTAATGGCCAAGGTAAACTCCTGCTGGAACCAGGACTCCATCGTCATCGAGAATTTGATTGCCTACCCGCCGCTGGTACTTGAATCTCTTGTGAAATGGCATTGCAATACAGATTCACTTGTCATTTTACCTGCGACTGATAAGGGTAATTTCGTAAGATATACATGGTCTACGCTGGATGGAAAAATCAAATCTTCTCCGGATAGTCTCGCCATGGTTGCCTCATCCCCGGGATTTTATTTTTTAAAGGTATTTAATGAAGAAAACGGCTGTGAATCCAATGGGCAACTTCAGATCGAAATCGAATTGAATGTGCCGCAGCGTATTTTATTTGAACAAGTTCCTATCAAATGCCATGGCGAACGTAATGGAGAACTTCAAATTACAGGAACGGAAGGCGGATTTGGCCCTTATACTTACCAGTTTGGGGAGCAGAATGTAAATGGGCTGGGTGTGAATGCAATCGGGCCGGGAATATACGAGTTGTTGGTGGCAGATAAATATGCGTGTGTGCACTCCGTTCCGGTTACGTTTGTGGAGCCGCCATTGTTGGATGCATATGCGTTGCAGTCTGATTGGAGCACTGAATTTGATGATGTGGTTGACCTGGATGTACTGGTTAATTTTCCAGACGTTGATATTCGGTCCTATATATGGACCAATAGTGTAGGGAATGTTGTGTATACTGGTGACGCCAATTATACATTTAATGCGGTAAAGGATGATGTATTTTTAGTTACAGTAACCACAGAAAAGGGATGTGTTGATACGGTGTCTTTCCGTTTGAAAGTCAATACAAATTTATCTGTACAGCTACCGAATATATTTTCACCAAATGGCGATGGTGTCAATGATGTGTTCCTTTTTGCGAAGAATAAAATTCCTGCAACGATCGATCAATGGATGATTTATGATCGGTGGGGTAACCTCGTATTTACACAGTCGGGCGTCAATGCCAATGACGCAGAAGGGTGGGATGGCTCATTTGATGGCCAGCCATTGCAATCTGGCGTGTATATCCTAGTATTGAATCTAACGGATTATCAGGGTAGGACACAACAGCTCAGGCGAGATGTGACGTTGATCAGGTAAAAATCAACTTCCACTGTATTGGGGGCACAGTGCACTTCTTCACTATCTTATGCATCTTTGTGATATTTATGTTGTAGAGAAATTCCGCTCAATTCTCTTACCAAAATATAAGAAAAAAAATAAATATAAAAAAAATATAATATTATAAAAATGCCTACTTTTGCTCACGCGATACAATTTCAGTATCTTTTTTGTCGTTGTTTCAAAAAATCATTTTAACTTTTTCATCATGGTACATTTATCATTTTTTTTGTTTCAGGTTGTAGATAGTACGGCTGTCGTTGATCCTGCAGCTGCGGCTTCTTCTCAAAACATAGTAGACATTATTGTTTCTGGGGGTTGGATGGGTATTGCAATAGTAATGATATTATTAGTTTTGTCATTTATGGCAATTTACATTGCGATTGAAAGGTATTTGACGATTACTCGCGCAGGCAAGATTGATGAGAATTTTATTACCAATATACGCATGTCTGTAGGTGCGGGAAATATTGAAGGCGCCAAAGCATTGTGCCGGGCTACGGATACGCCTGCAGCCAGGATGATTGAGAAGGGTCTCATGCGTATTGGTAAGCCATTAAAGGACATCGATGCCGCCATAGAGAATGTAGGTAATATTGAAGTTTTTAAACTGGAGAAGAATTTATCTTCCCTGGCCAGCATTTCAGGTGCGGCTCCTATGATTGGATTCCTTGGTACGGTGACGGGTATGATTCTGGCCTTTTATAACATGTCTTCACAGCAAAATGTGACGCCTTCTGTCCTTGCCGGTGGAATTTATCAGGCGTTGATTACCACTGCATTTGGTCTGGTAATAGGAATATTTGCTTTTGTTTCATACAACCTGCTTGTAGCCAAAGTGGAGAAAGTGGTCTTTTTGATGGAAAAGACTACCATTGATTTTATGGATTTATTGCAAGAACCAGGACATTAATTGTATTTTAAAAGTAAATTAAATTATGGCTGTAAAGAAACGCACAAAAGTATCGGCGGAATTTAATATGTCATCATTGACAGACATTAT
Organism: Saprospiraceae bacterium; assembly: GCA_032115795.1. Taxonomy (GTDB): domain Bacteria; phylum Bacteroidota; class Bacteroidia; order Chitinophagales; family Saprospiraceae; genus OLB9. The sequence goes on from JAUMBK010000319.1 coordinate 7,603, forward strand.
TTTTTTGCTGCTGATATTTTTTATGCTGACATCCAATATGGTACAAATAGACATTCCGTTACCTGAATCTGACTCAAAGACAGTGGCACCTTCAAATTTACCTGTCGTAATGAAGCTGGACGGCACGGTTTCTGTGGAGGGAAAGCCGAGCAGCATGGAGAGTCTTGAACAAGACCTGGCCTATGCTGTACGTAAGACGGACAATAAGGAAAATGCGACCGTCACGATCATTTCTGAAGTAGGGGTGGAGTGGCAGAATGTACACCGTGTGATGGAATTGGCAAGCGGACTTCAGTTACGGGCTATTATAGCAACACAGCCTACCACTCAAAAATAAGCATCCATGGCGGTCAAGAAACGTAGTAAAGTATCGGCTGAATTCAACATGTCTTCTTTGACAGACATCATATTTCTTCTTTTGATTTTTTTCATGCTTACTTCTTCCATTGTCACTCCCAATGCACTGGATTTGCAGTTGCCCGGAAAGAAAACAACCCCGCCTCCTCCAAAGGCACGAAATAAAGTTGTGGCTATTGATGCTGAGGGCAATTATACATTGAACGGTTCACCCGTGAGTATCGAGGGAATTGAGGGACAAATGCAGCAATTAAAGAGAATTGATGGTCTCAAAGCGGCTATTGTCGTGTCTCCATCAGCGTATGCAAGCAATGAAAAAGTAGTGGCAGTACTTGACTTGGCATATAAGCTTGAAGTTCGCGCTGTCCTCACTGCACCTCGATAAATTACATATAGAGGGCGGAAAGTTGATTCAAAATAAAAAAGGAAGCAAGATGGTTCATCTGCTTCCTTTTTTATTTACCAATCGACTCTACAATCTCACATTTTTAGTGAATATATACCTTTTGTGACGTGATCTGATTGTTTACATGCAATGAGATGATATAGAGGCCTGCTTGTTGAGGTCTTGATAATGAAGCTGACATGCTTGATGAATCATCAAATGTGATGTTTTTTGAATCCAGCACTTTTCCCTCGATGTTAGTAATGTGAATATGTCCGATTGTGTTGGCGGGTACTTTTGCCACGCAGGTGATTTGAAGATGCTGATTCTCTGTTGAATTTATCTCTAAAAGAGTGCTTTCCAACGCAGTTTCATTTGTTGCTGAGGGGGTTTCTGGTGTAGTTACAAACGCATTGAAGAAGATGTATTTGCCGGCAGTGGTTTTATTCCACAACACACCGAGCACTTTTGCATCTTTGCGCTTTGTCGTTACGTTGGATATTTCTGCATCTACTTCGAATGTTGTCCCTTTTGCTATGGCCCCTTTACGCAGTGATTTACCGAATGTTCTGCTTAACAGGCTTTTGGTCAGCACATTTTTATGGAGTTGCAATCCTGTTCGGCCAGACTGAATGTGCATAATGTCTTCCAGCAGGTAAAGTCCAAGGTAATAGTCCCCATCTTCGACGCCTTCCAGGAATTGCACTTTCGCTTTTGCTTCCAGTGTCTTGTTGGTTTCGCTTAATTCAGCTTCAATGCCCAGGGCTGCAAGAACAGAGATGGAAGATTTAAAGTCGACTTCCAGCTGGGTTTCTTCCAGTTTTGTAGAGATGTTGTTGCTGGACGCATTAATATTTACCCCATCTACAAAGAAGAGAGGTTGTCCAACGCCTCCAAAATTGTCACTCAATGTATCCGCAACAGCATTGGTTAAGCCTCCGGAGTGATGCACTGCCATAAAAATGACATCTTTATTGGCAAACTTAGTCAAGATTTGATTTTTCATATCCCATCCCCACGAACCGCAAAATGGACACCAATCTGCTGTGCGTTCATGAATCAGGGTCCAGTTTTTTTTGCTGATTTCCTGCGCATTTGCTGATGAGATAAAAAGAGTAAGGAGAAGGAACTTAGAATAAAATAGGATTTGTTTCATTAGAAATTATTTTAGAATTGAAAAGATTATAAGCTTTTATCTGATGTTTTATAGGCAACAGCGGTCACTACCTGAATCACCGCAGCCAGATTTTCTTTATCCAGCATGTCAAGGTTGTCCTGATGCGTATGGTGGTAGTCTGCGAAGTAGCCTGATGGCTTTGTTTCAATGATGTCTACAGTAGGGATTCCAGCTATTGTATTTACATAGAAATGATCGTCCATGATTTGGCCTATGGGTGCATTTACAAATAGGTTTCCTTTGTTCATTGCGCTTGCCAATGTCCAGATTTTATCCTGAACTGAGCCTGCCATGCGAGTGGATATTTCTTCTTTTGAATACGTGGCCCCTTTTGCCCCGATAAGGTCAAGCAGTATGCCAAATTCTGGTTTGATTTCCGCTTCAGCCACAGATTTCGCCCAGAATTGCGAACCCAGGCACCAGCTTTGGTTGTTTTGATTATCGCCCTGGTCTTCAGCATCAAAAAAGACGAAGTCGATGCCCAGATTTATCGGATTTTGTTGCATAAGTCTAGCAATTTCAAGCAATCCTGCAACGCCGCTGGCGCCATCGATGGCACCTGGTATGGGCAGATTTTGTTTGGTTTTGTCGGCTTCTTTCTCAGCGATAAGGCGTGTATCCCAGTGGGCAAAAAGGGCAATCCTGCGCTCAGCGTCTGGGTTCATTCTGGCAATGATGTTGAAAGCAGGAATCTCTTTTTTCGTAAGAAAAGTAGCTTTAAACTCTTGCACTTCGACTTCTGCGCCAAAGCGCTTCATTGTCTGGACAATCCATTCGCGAGTAGCTGTGTGTCCTGCTGTACCAGGCACCCTGACCCCAAAGGATAGTTGTTTTGTGACAAATGCCATCGCGGAGTCTGCATCTACTTTGGGTACAATCGCTTTTTCCGGAGGAGTCTGATCGGAAACGTTCTTATTATCCTTGCATGATGTTAGGCATAAAGAAACGACACATAGTGTGAGCCAGAGGAGTTGTGATTTGCGCATATAGAGATCTTATTTGTAAGTCCAGGAGGTACCTTCTTTGCCGTCTTTGATGAGGATGTGCATTTCGTTTAATGCGTCTCTGATTTTATCTGAAGTAGGCCAGTCTTTGTTTTCTCTTGCTTGTTGGCGAAGTTCAATAATCAATTGCATGAGTCCATCCACTGGGCCTGCATTGGAGGCCGCTTCATCCTGCAGTCCAAAAATGTCAAAAATAACTGACGTCAGATCCGCATGTAAACGAGACAAAACTGCAGTGGATACTTCGTTGATATCCAATTGGTTTTCTTTCAAGCTATTGATGATCGTGACAAGTTCAAATACCCAGGCAAGTGCTTTCGGTGTATTGAAATCATCATCCATGTCTTCAAAAATACCATTTAAGGCACTTTCTATACGGTCATCCAGTGCGCCATGACTATGGTTGGTAGTAGCGAGCAATTGCAGGCTTTTATATGCTTCTAGTAGTCGTTTCCAACCTTTTTCCGCTGCTTGCAATGCATCATCGGTTAGATCATTGGGAGATCTGTAATGTGATTGCAACATGAAGAAACGAACCACCATTGGGCTATAGCCTTTTGTCACATGGATGCTGTTTCCATCGAAGAGCTCCTGGGGCGAGATGGTATTTCCGTCGCTTTTCGACATTTTTTTTCCATTCATCAGGAGCATGTTGGTATGCAACCAATAGTTGGCCGGATGGCAACCGCAGGCACCTATGTTTTGAGCGATCTCATTTTCATGGTGTGGAAATTTAAGGTCATTTCCTCCTCCGTGGATGT
>JAUMBK010000320.1:0-12951 GCA_032115795.1 Saprospiraceae bacterium
GTGTGCTTCCACACTACAATACATCAAGGGTAAACAGCGGGTTTGTGCCATTCCACTCTCCCGAATATTGGGCAACGAAGCATTCCTGGCAACCAGCAATGCTGTCAAATTGGCCATTGAGGCACCACTCACAAGCATGCCTGATGCAGTCGGCGGGAACTGCATCATTTCGATACACCAGTTGACTACCTGTTTGTCTACATACATCGCCGATTGCTCTCCAATGGTCACATTTGCGTTCATTGCAGAAGCAAGCATATCGGCAAATACAGCTAACGGCGTTCCCGTACCCTGCACCCAAGCCCAAGATCGAGGATGAACATTGCCTTTGTTGTAGGGTAAAATATACGTTAAAAAGTCATTGTAAATTTGCTGAATGTCCTCAGGATTTTTTGGAACTGGATGCTTGAATTGTGCTTTGGCTTGGTCCGGCATAGGCTTCCACACGGGCCGTTCCCGAATTGTTTGAAGGTAGTCGACCACATCATCCACCATCTTGTGTCCTATTTTGCGGAGCTCTTCCCAGTCTTGCGGATCGAGTGTATCTTCGGTGTGAGGTATTTCAGACATATGTATTGAAATAATAAATTTCATGTCTAAACATTACAACAGCCTGAATGTTGAACAAACGTTCATTGCTATTCTCAAAAAAAGTTACTTGTCTTTTTTTCTGAAACCAATGCTTTTCTTCTCGATATTTTCACCGGCAGCAAATGCTGCAAGATGTGTGACATCCGTTTCGTCAATGAGGGCAAGTTTTGCTTTTTTACGTTGTCCCGCCGGTACAGTAGCTGTGCGTAGATTCTGATTTTTTATCACCTCAGTTACGAGTTTCCTCACTACGCGGGCATTTCCAAAATACTTATCTCTTTTTTTGTAAAGATCCTGCAGCAAGTGCGTAAACTTTTCCGTCCCTTTGGCAGACCAGCTATAACCCTCTGCCTGCACCATCTGCAAGCCAATTTCTTCCAATTCGGAGGGCGTATAATCCTGAAAATGATAGGTTTTATCAAACCTGGATGAAAGACCCGGATTTGCTTTCAGGAATGCATCCATGTTGTCGGGATACCCTGCGACTATGACAAAGAACCGACCCCGGAGATCTTCCATTCGCTTGAGAAGTGTCTGGATTGCTTCAGCTCCAAAATCACCGTGTGCTGTTGGGCTCATCAAGGCATACGCCTCATCGATAAACAAAATCCCACCGATTGCTTCGTCTATTTTTTCACTTGTCTTAATGGCAGTTTGGCCTACATATCCTGCAACGAGACCTTGCCTGTCTGTTTCCACAATATGCCCCCGTTCTAATATACCCAAGGCTTTATAGATGCGGGCAAGTATGCGGGCTACGGTCGTTTTGCCTGTGCCTGGATTACCAACGAGAATGGTGTGCATGGAGAAGCCAGACAATACATTCCGACCCGTTTCTTTATAAAAACGAACCAGATTTACCATTTCATGAATTCGCTCTTTTATATTCTCAATGCCAACCAGACCATCCAACTCCATCATGGCTTTTGCCAACATTGCCTCATCAATGGGGATATCCGGAATTTCGATCTCCGTCTTTGGCCGCAATGACACCACATCGGATACTTGTATTTCTGACAATTCATGTTTTGTGAGCCGCGCTGGCCGTTTTCGCGACATCACGCGCATCGCCATTTGCTGTTTTACTCGTTCCAGCAGGTCTTCCACAAAACGCGCATTGCCAAATGATTTGTCCCTGTCGCGGTAGGCTGCAGTGACAATTTCTCGAATAATTTCGAAACTTTCAGGTGTAAACACGATTTCCTTCTCAACAGCGACTTTTTCGGCAATTTGAATTAACTCCTGTGGCAAATAGTCTGAGAATGCGAGGTAATGCTTAAATCGAGACTTCAAGCCGGGATTCGATTGAATAAAATGTGCCATTTCCTTAGGGTAGCCAGCTACAATGACGGCCAGATCGCCTTTACCATTGGACATTTCCTTGAGAAGTATTTCAATAACTTCTCTACCAAAATCTTTTGAATCATCGTTTGCCCTCGCCAGTGCATAGGCTTCATCAATAAACAAAATGCCCCCACGTGCTTTTTCAATCACTTCTTTTACTTTCGGAGCAGTCTGGCCGATGTACTCCCCAACCAGGTCTGACCTGTCTGCCTCCAATACATGTCCTTTACTCAAAAGACCCATTTTGCGGTAGAGCATGCCCATCATTTTGGCCACTGTGGTTTTTCCAGTTCCAGGGTTGCCGGTAAAAACAGAGTTGATGTTGATCTTTTCCTTTTCCTTGAATCCTTTGTCTTTGCGAATTTTTAAAAATTCCAAATACCGGGCATGGTCCTTTACCTTCTTCTTGATCTCCTTCAGTCCAACCAATGCATCCAGTCGGGCAAGAAGCTCCTCAAACGTCTCCGGGCCTGCCATCTCCGAGTCTGACAAGGGCATTGTTTTGTCTGGTAAGTATACCGTCGCGAGGCCTTCACCAAACTCATCGCCCATATCAAATTCGGCAACGGCAAGGAGGCTATCCATAAATATGACTTCGAGGCTGTACCTGCCAACCTTCCATGAGCCTTTGCTATTGGCGCCCCAGCCCGCAGTAATCCGGATAATCTCATCATCCTTTTTTACATTTTGCAAACGGATGACCTGTCCCTTTAGCTCCCTGCTCTCATTATAAAACTTGACAAAGAGTTCGCAATGCCAATTGTCTGACCGAACAAAATTTGAAAGGAAGATTTCAGCATATACATACCTGGTTTCTTCCGCAGAAAACATGGTCAGGTAATTGCGCTCTTCTTCCAGCACATCATCATACTGTCCTTCATACAAGCGGAGAGAATGCAGGGAAACATAGGGATTGAGTCCTTCCAAAGCAAGTTGATTCCCAATATCTTCAATATAAAAGTATTTTGTACTCACTTTTTCACCTTCGATCCATGCCTCCCAATAGTAGGTGCCTTTTTTCCAGAAAGAGCCTTCCTTTTTATTTCCCCAGCCTTCCCGGATAAAGACAACATTGTCAAACTTACTTACCTTTTTTTTAAAAGTGAGATTGCATACCTGCTTTCGGTTGTTTTTAATTTCAAAGCATTTGAGCTCGATCTGGACCTCCCAGTTTTCTCTGTCAAAAAGCTTGTTGTAAAAAGATAACTCAGTATAAATGTATGTTGTATCAAACCGGTCAAATACCTGGCGGTATTTTTTCCGATTATCAGCGAGCCATTCGGTTGACGAATAGACCTTCAGCTCCTTGAATTTAAAATTCCGGTTATCTGCGCTTGGTGTCTGGTTTTCCATCGGTTGGCTACGTTAGGCTAGACGAATATATACAAAAAACCGCAACGAAACATGTTCCATTGCGGTTAAAATTTAGGTATATTGATTAAAAAATGTCTATTTCAGGCATTATCGCAGAGTATTTCATCAAAAAGAGTACACCACGCTTGTTTTTCGTATCAGAATGGGAATTCCATTCAATTTTATACCAATTGAAATGCCTGCTTTACTGCGTCTACCATGTCCAGTTTTTCCCAGGTAAATGTTTCGACCATCATCACCTTTACACCACCTGAGCCATCGCGGAAGATCACTTCCTTCTGTTCTGGAATCCGTCCCATGTGGCCGTATGCAGCAGCATCAGAGTAAATGGGCGTACGCAATTTCAACCTTTCTTCAATGGCATACGGGCGCATGTCAAACAGATTAGCTACTTTTTCAGCAATCTCACCATCGGTCAGACCGACTTTTCCTGAACCGTACGTATTTACATAAATGTTGGTCGGCTTCGCTACTCCGATGGCGTATGAAACCTGAACCAATACCTCATCGCATACACCTGCTGCGACCAGATTTTTTGCTATGTGTCTTGTGGCGTACGCTGCCGAACGGTCAACTTTGCTTGGGTCTTTCCCTGAAAAAGCACCACCTCCATGGGCCCCTTTTCCTCCGTATGTATCCACGATGATTTTCCTTCCCGTCAAACCCGTGTCACCATGGGGACCTCCGATAACAAACTTTCCTGTCGGATTGATATGGTAGGTAATCATGTCTGTAAACAAAATCTGGATGCCTTCCGGCAATGCTTTTTTGACCTCAGGAATGACAATATTGATGATATCCTTTCGAATGGTACTCAGCATGGTTTCATCAGGTGCAAAATCATCATGCTGGGTCGATACCACAATTGTATCAATGCGCAGCGGCTTGTTTTCATCAGAATATTCAATTGTTACCTGTGATTTAGCATCAGGACGCAAATATGTCATCACCTTCCCCCCCTTTCTGATTGTGGCCAGTACCTGCAAAATTCGGTGAGATAAGTCGAGTGCTAGCGGCATATAATTTGCCGTTTCTGCTGTGGCATATCCAAACATCATGCCCTGATCACCTGCCCCCTGATCCTCCTTCTTTTCGCGGACTACCCCCTGATTAATATCAGGCGACTGCTCATGAATGGCAGACAGAACACCGCATGAATTTGCTTCAAACATGTATTCAGACTTGGTATAACCTATGCGTTTGATTACATCACGTGCAATTTTCTGGACATCCAGATATGTTTCAGATTTTACCTCACCCGCCAGCACCACCTGACCTGTTGTAACCAACGTTTCACAGGCTACCTTGGATGAGGGATCAAATGCCAGAAAATGGTCGACCAACGCATCAGAAATCTGGTCAGCAACCTTGTCAGGGTGACCTTCAGAAACAGACTCAGAAGTAAATAAATAGGGCATTCCTTTCTTTTTATCGTGTAATGTAATACAATTGAAAAAGCAAAATTACAATTTTTATCATGCTTGTACCAACATATAAAATTGATTATTTCTCCCTTCCGTTCAAAATTCAATATGATTCACCAAAATTGCCGAAAAGTGGTACTATTTTTAAAATAAAATATGGCATTTTAAATTCCAATATTACTTTATTTCGCAATCAAGCAATTTTTGCCCTTCCAACCAGCCCTTAAGCTGATCCCCAATCGCAATCTTACCTACACCAGCCGGCGTGCCGGTAAAAATAAGATCTCCTGTCTGTAACGTAAAATAATGGGAAATATAGCTGATCAGGTATTCAAAGGAAAAAATCAGGTCTTGCGTATTGCCATTTTGCACTACTTGCCCGTTTTTTGTCAACTGAAATTTCATATGCCCGGACGGAAGTACCTCCTTTGAAAGAAACGACCCAACCACAGCCGAATGATCAAATGCTTTCGCAATCTCCCATGGATGCCCTTTCTGTTTGCAGACATCCTGAATATCACGGGCTGTAAAATCAATGCCTAAGCCAACCATGTCGTAGTAGCCTGATGCAAATTGGGGCTGAATTGCCTTTCCATTTTTGCAGATTTTCAATACAATCTCCAATTCATAATGGATGTTGGTGCTGAAATCAGGATGGTAAAAGGGCTTCCCGTCTGTCAAGAGTGCGGTGGAGGGCTTCATAAACAATAAAGGCGAATCCGGCACAGGGTTATTGAGCTCCCTGGCATGTTCTTCGTAATTCCTGCCAACGCAAATGATTTTCATGAGGCTGATGTTGCTGAGGTTAGTGATGAATGGAAACAGTACGCTCGATAACAATTTGCCCCTGACCTTGGTTCAAGACCGAAGCCCCGTTGGCTCCCGACAAATCTTCCATCAGAAGATTGGATAATACCAGCGTTCCGTCATTCACCAGACATCGCCCCTGTGCATTGCCCTGACTGCATGTAATTTTCATGCCATCCATCGTGACAGTTTTACCGGCAGCAATCGAAAAAACAGGAACCGAAAGGCCAGCACCATTTACTGTAATATTTTGCATTGGAAAGCCAGTGAATGTAAGATTTTTATTGATTTCAAGTGGACTTTGCAATGGAATTGTCTCACCATATACCGGAAACTCAAAGTGGATAGTATCGGTTGCCGCTGCGCAAGCAATGGCATCCCGAAGAGTATGCGGACCACTATCTGCAGCAGACCTGACATCAGTACAGGCATGCACCGGGAAATTGGTCAGCACCACCATCTCCGAAGGTTGCAAAAAATAGGAACTTGCTGTATTTGTTACAAAAAACGTCTGCCCATCCACCGTAGGATCTCCATTGTATTTGTACCATGTGCCAGTAACGTCATACCCTGGCCAAACATCATGGCCGGTATTTGGGTCAAGATTGCCCACAATGATGACATGCTTGGCCTGTGACCCGTTTCCTGAAGAGAGCCGCATCACACGGGGAACCTGAATATTGCCAGACCCCAGTCCAATATTACCGTAATCCGGAGCAGTCGCATGAATATCATACTGGTTGCGAAGTTTCATTAAAAGTGATGTCAGCGCAAACAACTGCCTTCGTTGGGGTATGCTGTAATAATCCCACCGCGGTGGCTTCTCACCGGTTTTTCCGTTGTAAAACACACTGTAGTCGTAACCAAGCTCCTGCTGCTGCCAGAGCATTCTCGGGCCAGGCAAAAGAAGGTTGAAGCCCAACGCAAGCTTCAGCCGCATGACTATATTGTCCAGGGTTTTGGGTCCGTTGTAATACTGAAACAATTCATACCCAAACCGCTCCTCGTCATGACTTTCACCATAACTCATCCAATTGGCATACTGGAAATTTCGGGCTGACGTATTATAAACACCTGATTCGTAAATGTTGGGGTAGTCCCCATTGTGTCCCAGAATAAAAGCTTTCATGTCATTGTGATGCGAAATACCACACCACATAAGGATGCCTTGATCAGCGAGTACCTTATCCTCCGCATTCGATGCAAGGTGTTCAAAAATTACCACTGATCCAGGATTCCGGGTGCGCATGCCATTGACCATGCGCATTAGCAGGTCGATTCTGTCCTGATTGAAATTATTGGCCCATGGATCGGAAGGATTGGGATAGCTCTGGCCAAATCCTTTGGTAAAATCAAACCTGAATCCATCAAAATGATATTCCTGTAACCAGTAATCGAGGACCCTGTCCACAAAAACCTGCATGTGCTCACTTTCATGATTGAAATCGGCTCCCCACCACCCTGCCTGGTCAGCTACCATACGGTGCTCGGCATTAAACCAGGGATTTTCGTCAGCGGGCCTGTTTAGCCCTTGATTCCAGTACATCCTGGCCATGACGTTGGTGTAAAAGGCATGATTTAAAACAATGTCGTTAAACACCTGTATCTGTCGCTTATGGCATTCATCAATGAATTTTTTCAAATGTACCGAAGGACCATATGCTTTGTCTGGAGCAAAAAAGAAATTGGGATTATAGCCCCAGCTGGAATTTCCCTCAAATTCAGAAACGGGCATGACATGAATGGCATTGATGCCCAATCCCTTGATATAGTCTAGTTTGTCAATTGCTGCCAGATAGGTGCCCTCATCGGTAAAATCCCTGAACAAAAGCTCATAGATATGGAGCCGGTTATCCGTCGGCTTGGTAAATGGTTGCGCTTCCCAGGGATAATCAGCCTGATTGGCCTGGAGAATGGAAGAGATACCCGATGCCTGGCCCGGGTAATCTATGAGATTCGGGTAAGTACTTTCCGGAATCCATATATCGTCAGGATCGGATACTTTTTCCGAATAAGGATCAGCCAGGCGCAGCTGACCGTCAACCAGGTATTGAAATACATATTCCTGACCTGGAGTCAGTCCGGTAAGCTCAATCCACCAGTAATCACCACGATCACCATCGCCATCCGCGTCCACATTGCCGTCCCAGCCATCTCGGTCGCGATGCATCAAAGCATTGACGGAAGGAGCCCAGTTGTTAAAATCCCCCAGCACCATAACCCAGTTTTTGGGCGTTGTATTGCCTGTTCCGGAAACATAGCCATTGCCCTTTTTAAAACGGGTGTATGTCGGTGCGTGCAGAACAAGCGTCGCTTTGGTCGGATCGTTCGGGTGATAATTGATGCCAGGCTTTACCCATGCCGGTCTTGGCATAGAGCTAAAGGAATTATAGCCCAAAACACTGAAATATTTTACTTTCTGCACACCGCCAAACATCGCCCTGAGTCTAAATTTGCGCAGACTGACACTGGAAACACTCACCGCCTGCGTAAACTGGACCGAACCTCCGTTAGACGCTAGCGTATCCAGGGCAATACCCGTCGCCGGGTTGATTTCTGTCAGCATCCATTCTGACGTAGATGTATTGGCAACAGCCGAAACAGTAAAATTCTGGTTGATTTGTACAAAAAAGGGATCCGAAGTTGGGTCTGTAATGGTAAAGTAATTGCCAGGATCCACAGAATGAAAAAAATTATTGCCATTGTTGTCGGCTTTCAATGCACCATTGGCATTGCGAAAGAGAAAATTCAAGCCAAAGATGTCCTTGTCTTCATGCACGCCAAAATACTCCCGTAAGCCTTGAGAAAGAACGATCTGCCAAAGCTGATTTCCCAGGCTTGTCATTTCGCCTACCCCATCGTCAAGGCCCCAGTTGCCCTTTGTGTAGTGAAACTGCGAGGGAAAAGACTGATAAATACCCACTCCAGCATGAAAATACACCTTGGAAGCTCCTTCCAGTTCTGTTCCCGTGGCATTAAAGGTGATGGTAATTGGAACCTGGTCATTGGGATTCGCAGGACTAACGGTTGCCGCACTTCCACCACTGGTGACCGTGTAGCTGTAATTTGTCCCCCCGTATGTGTTCGCGTTGATGGTATACCAATCCGCCTTCCCATGCGTCAATGTCAAGTTGCTGCCAGATGTCAGCACATAATACCGGACAGTCGTCCCTGCAGCAAAGGCGGGAATGGTTGCTGTATGTAAAGCATTGTTTGCTGCCATGGGCAAAATAACGGAATTTGCCCAATTATCGGTCGTGTAGCGAAGGTAAACCCCTTGCCCCACAGAAAGTGGTCCATCGGTATAAGCAGAAACTGTGACGGTTGAAGAGGGAGAAACGCCTTGCGAAGCGGGGAGCTGGGTGACAAGCGTCAGGTTTCTCACCGTTCCCTGCACTTCGAAGAAAAGCCAGTCACCCGTAGGATTTGTTCCAGCATTTTTCGTTTTAAAGACGTATTTATAGTTTGTCGAAGGCACATTGTAGTATAAAGCACCGGAGGTTGTACAAGTCCCATTCAAGGTATACTCGACTGCCGGTTGCACTGGCGAATCACTTCCTGGAGAAACTGTAAGCTGCGATGTGGTACCTGACCAATCGATGCCAAACCTGAAATATTGATTTCCCGTTCCCGATGGTTGAAAAACTCCCCCAAAAGAATTGCCCAATTGTTGTGACAAATAAGAAAAGTGGGCATTGCCGGTGGGGCAACTCCCCCCTCCCCATCCGGTCGAGAAACCCGATCCGACAAGCGCGTTTTGGGCTCCTGACAGAAGCCAGAAATTACTAAATAAAAGAACAAGAGCAAATCTCTTCATACTAAATTTATTGATAAACTAAGCAATACCAAACCATTTCAGTGTGTCACTATGACACAAATGTACACCCGAATTTAACATCTGCAAACCCTGGATTAAAAAATCATTTCTATTCCAATAATGGTACGTACTCATTGGGAATGGCATGATCCCAACCTTTTTCCAAGATCTGGGTTTAGTTCAAAATGAAGTAAAGATGGTACCAAACCGAAAATACCTGATTCACCCGCAATACATCATCCTGACACTGATCATTGCCGGTATTTCGGCCCTTTTTCTGGGGTTTTCAATGGCTTATATGTACCACCGCATTGAGCGGGGCGTGCCTCCTGTGCAGATTCCGACACTTTTCTATTTCAATTCATTACTAATACTCAGTACAAGTCTTGTCATGATATACGCACAAAAAATGTATGCTCAGGATGAAACGATCCGGTTTCGATCTTCCGTCTGGATGGTGCTCGCATTGACATTGGTATTTTTAGGAATGCAGGTATTTGCATGGGAGCAATTGCAGCAAGCAAACACTTTTTTGACTTCCAGCACAATGGCCTCGTACATCTATCTAATTTCGGGACTGCATTTTTTGCACCTTGTCGCCGGCATACCTTTTTTGGCCTTCTTTTTATACAACATGCATCTTCGCATGCGCGATCCGGTCACGGTTTTAATGTATTTTGCAGATCCTGACAGAAAACGCACGCTGCATCTCCTGGCAATCTACTGGCATTTTCTGGATGGCTTATGGCTATACCTTGTCATTTTTTTCCTGCTGAACTATCTTTTCTGATTGATGTTTGGTACTAAGCAGAAACAGAATATTGACTAAAATCTCAAAACACGTGCACGAAATAAACACATTGGGGCAGCTGAAAGCTTCCGGATATAAAGCAAAATCCATCAGGGAAGAAATGCGGGCCAACCTTATCAGAAAAATCAAGTCGGGTCAAAAGGTATTTGACGGCATCCTTGGATTTGACGATACTGTCTTACCCGACATTGAAAGGGCCATTTTATCAAAACACAACATTCTTTTGCTGGGCTTGCGCGGACAAGCGAAGACCCGCATTGCTCGTTTGCTGACTACCCTCCTCGACGAATACATCCCTGTAGTGGAAGGCTCGGAATTGAATGATGACCCCATGGACCCCTTATCAAGATATGCCAGGGATCTGATTGCGGTCAAAGGAGATGATACTCCCATTGGCTGGATGCACCGTTCGGAAAGGTATATTGAGAAATTGGCAACACCGGATGTCAGTATTGCTGACCTGATTGGTGATGTTGATCCGATCAAAGCAGCCACACTCAAATTGCCGTATTCTGATGAGCGAGTGATCCATTTTGGACTGATACCGCGCGCGCACAGATCCCTCTTTGTCATCAATGAATTGCCTGACCTCCAGGCGCGCATTCAGGTATCACTGTTCAATATTCTTCAGGAAGGCGACCTTCAAATCCGGGGCTTTAAGTTGCGATTGCCACTCGATATCAGCTTTATCTTCACTGCCAACCCCGAAGATTATACCAACAGGGGCAGCATTATTACGCCACTAAAAGACAGAATTGAAAGCCAAATCCTGACACATTACCCCCGAAGCATCGAAACAGCAATGGCCATCACGGCACAGGAAGCAGCAGTTCCGAGAGAACAAAACGATGCCATTCGTATCCCGGAAATGCATAGAAGGCTGATTGAAATGATCAGTTTCCAGGCGCGGGAAAGCGACTATGTCGATGCCAAAAGCGGTGTCTCTGCCAGGCTCAGCATTTCTGCCCTTGAAAACCTGTACAGTACGGCAGAAAGAAGGATGCTCCGCAACAACGAAACCTCGACAACAACAAGGATGACCGATTTTTGGGGTGTCATTCCCGCCATCACAGGGAAAGTTGAGCTGGTGTATGAAGGTGAACAGGAAGGGCCGTATAATGTGGCTTTGCAACTGTTATTTGGAGCATGCAAGGAATTGTTCCTCGAGTTTTTACCCGACCCAAATCAAAAAAACAAACGCGACACCAAAGACCAGTATGGCGTAATCAAAGCCTGGTTTTCAGGTGGAAACCTCCTTGAGCTCCTGAATGAAGATACCAATCAAACGCATCATGACAGGCTGACAGGTGTGGCAGGACTGCAAAAACTGGCCGAAACATACGTTACGGAGGGCGAAGACCAGATTCCGATGATGGAGCTGATTCTCTTTGGCTTATCGGAGTCGGAAGTGATTGGCAAACAAATTCTTGAAAACAGCCTGGAATTTTCGGATCCCCTTGCCAGTATGTTCAACGACATGGACGAGGAAGATGACGAGGAAGATGACGAGTAAAAAGGTCGCTGTATAAGATTATGTTTGTTAGGGTCTGTTATTGGTAGGTATACTAAAAAGAGTTGGTTTATCTGGGATTTATTTAGTCTCATTAAACCTTTATACGATTGACCGGTCTTTCAGTGAAAAAATGTCATTTTTACTCATAATGCAATTTACATAATGCGGTCGTATCTTTTTTTTCTCCTGTTTTTGCCCTGTTCCACTGCCACCCGAGATAGTCTGAGTGTGTATGTCTTTCTTCTCGATGAATGTCGGATCAGCCAGGAAATGGCGCCGTACCTGGCCAATTTACATCAACAATATGGACACGAAATTGGCTTTACCGGCTTCTTCCCTAATAGGGCAACGGAGGAGTATGCAATGTACCAGTTTACGAAAAAATACAACATTCCATTTTCAGTCATGCTCGACCATGCCAAAGTTTTTGCAAAAAAATGGGAGGCCACCATCCTCCCTGAAGTGATTCTCTATAATGAAAGTAAAAGACGCATCGAATACAGGGGATTGATCAATGATTTGTACGCAAAACCAGGAAAACGCCGACATCATATTAAAAATCACTACCTTAGGGCAGCCATTGAAGATGTTTGTTCAGGAAGACGCCCAAAGGTTGCCGAAACAAAACCCGTGGGTTGTTTCATCAATTTTCAGGAAAACGCACAATACTAAGTTTATGCATAGGTTATTGGTTATCATTGCTTTCGGATTCCTCTTGTCAAATATTACTGCCCAGCCAACCTGGTCGGGTGATGTGGCATCCATTGTTTACAAACATTGTACTGCCTGCCATCGCCCGGGAGAAATAGGCCCAATGTCGCTGACAAATTACGAGGAGGCCAGAGACTGGGCTGGTACTATCAAATATGTTACCAGCCAGAAAATCATGCCACCATGGAAGGCAGACCCCTCCTACGCCCATTATCTGGATGAAAATTACCTTACCGACAGCCAAATCAAGACGCTGGCAGATTGGGTTGACGGTGGTACCCCAGAAGGCAATCCTGGATCGGCTCCCCCACCCCCGGTCTTTCCTGACAACTCGCTGCTGGGTACACCTGATCTGGTGCTCTCCTTTAAAAAATCATACCTGCACAAAGGGACAGGCAAGGATGAATACCGGTACTTCGTTTTACCCACAGGATTAACACAAAATAAAAAAGTAAAAGCGATCGAACTTCGTCCTGGTAATAAGAGAATTGTGCATCATGCCCTTTTCTTTACCGACCAGTCAGGCAAAGCAAGAGATTACGACGAAAAAACGCCGGAT
>JAUMBK010000321.1:0-8620 GCA_032115795.1 Saprospiraceae bacterium
GTGGTGTTAACTGGCTTTGCGAGTATTAACACCGCAGTTGAGGCTATTAAACTGATCCTGAATATTGGAACACCATCCATTGGAAAATTACTGCTGTTTGATGGGCTGCAAATGCAGTTCCAGCAAATTTCTATTCGAAAGGATAGTATAATTGTTTTCAGCCGAAAACTTTTCTACATCAAAATAGATGCTGCCATTGGCCTCATAAGCATATCCATTGGCCAAAATTTTCTTGGTCATTTCAATTTGCTCAATAATATGGCCAGTTGCGGTGGGTTCAATGCTGGGCGGTAACGTATTAAAAATGTGCATCATCTGGTGAAAACCATTGGTGTATTTTTGCGCAACTTCCATTGGTTCCAGGTTGTCCAACCGAGCCCCTTTTGACATCCGGTCCTCTCCATCATCCAGTAAGTGACCTACATCTGTTATATTGCGTACATAGCGCACCTGATACCCCAGATAGAGTAAATATCGGTAGATTGTGTCAAAACTCATAAACGTACGACAATTGCCGAGGTGCACATCATTGTACACTGTGGGTCCGCATACATACATGCCTACATGTCCTACGTGCAGCGGTGTAAATTTTTCTTTTTGTCTGGTGAGGCTGTTATAAACGTATAATTGTCTGGTCATGAGCGAGATTTCTTGCTAAGTGCGATGCAAAGATATTGATAATTTGTAATATGTACTGTATCTACCAAAGTCACCCAAGTTATTAAACCCTAATTTGACAATGAGGTTTGGAAAAACGAAAGAAATTTCCTTCCTTGTGTGGTAACAGGCTTTAAATAAATACAAAACCAAGTCAGCCATGTAGATGGATGCCAGAGCTCGTTTATTGTAGAAATCGGGTCTGTTTACTCCAGTAATTCTGGTGCCATGCCCATGCTGCTGAACCCGCCATCATGAAAGAGATTTTGCATGGTAACCATTCTTGTCAGGTCGGAAAACATAGCCACACAGTAGTCTGCACAGGCGTCTGCTCCTGCATTGCCCAGCGGAGACATTTTTTCAGCGTAGCCGAAGAAATCAGTAAAGCCTTTCACACCGGAGCCAGCCGTTGTAATGGTTGGCGATTGCGAAATCGTGTTTACCCTGACTTTTGCCTTTTTTGCCCAGTGATAACCAAAGCTTCTGGCAAAACTTTCGAGGAGTGCTTTCGACTCTGCCATTTCACTGTAATCGGGGAAAGTGCGTTGTGCCGCAATGTATGAAAGCGCGAGAATGGATCCCCATTTGTTCATCGCATCGTGCTTCATTGCCACTTGCATGACCTTGTGAAAGGAGATAGCAGAAACGTCAAACGTCGTCTGCATCCAGTCGTAATTGAGATCAGTGTATTCCTTCTTTTTTCTTACATTGACTGACATACCAATGGAGTGGAGGATAAAATCAAGTTTTCCCCCCAGTATTTCCATTGACCTGGAAATCAGGTTTTCCAAATCTGTCAGGCTGGTTGCATCTGCAGGGATAATCTCGCACTGTAATGCTGCTGCAAGTTCGTTGATTTCACCCAGACGCATCGCAACAGGCGCATTGGTTAATACGATTTGTGCTCCTTCTTCAACACACCTCTCAGCAACTTTCCATGCAATTGACTTGCTGTCAAGAGCACCGAATATAATTCCTTTTTTGCCTGATAAAAGACCATTTGCCATACAATCAATGATTTAGGACGCAAATATAGAAAGGAAAGGGGGAATTATCTGAATTTCAGCACGGGAATGCACAAATTCTTGAAGGATGTTAGCTTACATGCCGTGCGCTTCCAATGATTACACCTAAAAATCCAAGCAAAAAAGTGACGACAGTATCTGTCAGGACAAACCAAACCGGAAAATAGTACTTGAAAAGGTAGCTGATGACCAGTGTGAAAACGATGCAAAACGAGACCATACCTACGGTCATACGGCTGGTACCAGATACCAGGCTGCTGATTAAGCCTGCGGCAAAAGAACCAAGCCCATGGCTGATGGCAATGGTAATGTAAAACTCTGAAGGCAGGGATGTCATCCAGGCGGAGACTGCCTGTTTGTCTGAAAAATCGATTCCCTGGGGTGCGGGGAACAGGCCTTCCCGGATCATCTGGGCCATAATGATGATTAATCCAGCGGTAACGAGTGATGTGAAAATTCCGAAGGCCTGTTTCAAGTTGAACTAGTTTTGAATGGGGCGAATATACTGCTTTACAAGCAATGCAGCGTATTTTCCCTCATCAAACAGTGTATAGTGTATTATTGTCTGGTGTTTCCAAACACGCGTTTGAGCAGGTCTGAGGTACGCTGACTGACATCTGTTCGAATGCCTTTTTCCTTGACTGCAATCAGGCTGAAGAGGCCATCCAGCGCTTTGTTATTGACATGGTCATCCAAAGCAGGATTTACTTTCTTAACAAGCGGGATCGAATTATAGGCATTTACGACACTTGTCCAGTATGTTCTGGCATTTACTTCATCCAGACTTGTCTGGATCACCGGCATAAACGCATCGTAAAGGGGTTGTCTTGACGTTTGGATTAAATATTCAGTGGCGGCATTGCCAGGACCCGTGAGGATGGCTTTGGCATCCTGAAAACTCATCTTTTTTATCGCATCAGTGAATATGGGAATTGATTTTTTTGCAGCAATTTCTGCAGCCTCATTCATTTTGGAGAGTAATTTTGTTTCCACATCCTGGAATCCTGGTACCAGTTTGACTTTGTCTATGATTTTTTGTGCATCAGCCGGTATCAATATTTTATACGGGCTTGAAAAATATCCGTTTTGCGCCGAAAGCTGGGAAACGGCACTCGCAATACCATGATCCAGTGCCTCTTTTAATCCTGCGGCCATGTCTGTCTGGGGAGTCTGACTTAGCGATTCTACTGAAGATTTGGCTTTTTTTACCAGGTCTTTAAATTGTGCGTGGCAGCTGGTAGTAAGGAAACCAATCAGGATGGCTGAAACAAAGAGTGTGCGATTCTTCATGATTTTTTTATTTAGAAACGACATAAAGTCTGCTCAGGTTGTGGTTTTAATGTTAAAAAAATGATAAAAGGAGGGTGCGACATTTCCTTGAAAATTATAAAATTCACTTCTGAATTCAAATTTTCAAGTATATTAGCCACACAATTTGTCATTTTTTATTTAAAACAATAAATATACTGTTGATGAGGAAAGTCTTATTCTTTATGTTGGGATTCATTTTCTCTTTTTTTGCCGATAGTTCAAGCTACGCGCAGGCTGATGGAGGGAGCATAATCGAAAATTTTGGAAGGCGTGAACACATTATGTTGCCTCAAAAAGACATGTTGATGGCAGGATTTGCCGGGCAAAGGGCAGGGGCGTTTTCTGTTTCGTTTCCACTTTTTGGCAGAGAGCATGCATTTACAGCCAAACCCAATGACGTGGTTGTTGAAGGTGAGATCCGGCGAAGTAGTGACATTCTCACGTTTGATTTGTTTGATTCCGAGGGGCTATTTGACCGGGGTGCCTTGACGTTGAGTGAAACCGGGGTGTTTGCCACGCTTTTGTACAAAGGTCGTATGATCAGCATTTACCCGGAAAATTTTAGTCGCAGTGGCAGTCACATTGTGGAATATGGATACCAGGCAGACCTTCCTCGTCCGATGCAGTTTTGTGGTCATGACCACAGCCATGAACAAATGACGAACCCAAACAATGCCTTCCGGGGGAGAGCCTCTGCTTTTACCATTGGGTCAAAGCGGTACAATTATCGCGTGGCCGTTGTGGTTACTGGTGAATTTTATATTAATAACGGTAACAGGGATTCGGATGTAAATACGGTTGTGGTGAATACTGTGAACGCCATCAATATGATTTTTAGCAATGAAATGTCTTTCAGGCTGACGGTGGGCTCCAGGGTCAATTTAACATACAAGGACCCGGCTACTGATATTTTTATACCTGATGGCAGCGGAGGGCCTTCCCGCCCAGACCAGGCAGGAACAGCGGTAGCCATGCATTTTCAAAATTCACAGTACGACATAGGCCATGTTTTTCATCAGCACAAAGATGGCGATGGCTGGGGCAATGGCGGCATAGCTCAGCTCAATTCGGTATGTAATAATAACGGAACCCCGGTGAGTAAAGCCAGGGGCTGGAGTGGCAGTTACTCCAATGTGGGTAATAGCTGGATCAATCTGGCGGCCCATGAATTCGGGCATCAGTTTGGGGCGAACCATACCTTTAATGGGATAGGAGGCAGTTGTACTACGGCCATTTCTTCGTTTAATGCCTATGAAATCGGCAGTGGTACTACAATTATGTCATACAACGGTATTTGTGACAATGGCCAGAATATACCTTCTTCAGAGGCGCTCGACAATTATTTCCATGTGAAGAGTGTGGAGGAAATGTACAATTATGTCTACAATGGAGGTGGCGGGACGTGTGGTTCTCCCGCAAATTCAACCAATGCGCTGCCAGCGATTGAGGCAAGTCCATGCAATGCAACGTATACGATCCCCAAAAACACGCCGTTTTACCTTAAGGCAGCACCGACATTTACGGACGCTGATAATCACACGTATTGCTGGGAGCAAATCGATGAGGATGGACCGGGCACATCTACCCAGGGAAAGATTGGATCAAATGCAGCGGCTGATAGCAAAGCGCCATTGTTTCGTTCCTATCCGCCAAGTGGTCTGCCTGAGCGATATTTTCCTTCGCTCGATGTTCTCTCAAAGGGGGGGGTGAATGAGTATGATGTCCTTCCGACTGTGGCACGAAAGATGACGTTTAATATTGCCGTGCGAGACAATGCTGCAGGGGGCGGTGCCATCGCCAACGATGATGTAGAGGTGACCGTTTCTTCGGCAGGGCCATTCACTGTTTCCAGGCCGAAGGGTGGTGAAACACTGGAGGCAGGTATGATGGAGACATTTACCTGGAATACGGGGGGCAGCAATGCCTTGTGCTCTAATTTACGCATTCGCCTTTCAGTCGATGGAGGCAAATCATATAGTATTGTTCTTGCTGAAAACATCCCATATAGCGCGGGTACTGCAACTGTGATGATTCCCGCCAATTTTGTTCGATCTACCTCCACCCGGGCCATGCTGGAATGCATGGACTATGATTGCTTCCGTTTCTTTTCCATTTCTACCAGTGATTTTACCGTCAATTCCACTTGCGTTGCTGAAGAAAGTGCGCTTTGCCCTACAGCAGCTGTAGTGCAGGATGAGGGCGCGGCGGCATTGAATTTATCTATGACTCGTACGGTGGGGAACAGAATGTTTACAATCACACGCAGCATCGCGGATGCCAGCCCGGCTGGGATGATCGGTGTCAATGGCTTGAATGGAGCCGGCTGTGATGTGCAAACGGTGAGATACAACAGGACAACCTTGTATGTTACGGAATCAGGTACGTATACATTTGCATTTTCGGGACAGGGCTGGGCGTCACTACACCGAAACAATTACAATCCCAGTTCGCCCTGCAATACATTTGTTGCTTCTACTGGTACGCAATCCTCAACAGGAGGACTTTTCTTTTCGGGGGGCTTTACCGTTCAACTGAATGTGTGTACAGAATATGCGTTGTTTTTATTTACATACAGCCAATTTTACAACACTCCATTGGCTATTACGCTGGTTTCCGGACCGGGGCTGGTGATTGAAAAAAATGCGGCACCAAGCAGTGCCTATCAAAACTTATTTCTATTAGTAAATACTGTAACAGATAAAATTTCGTACACAGGTGCTACGGCAAATTTCACTTCTACAGGAGCAGGTAAATACATTTTGTATTCTGTAGTGATGGATAAGAATATTGATCCAGCCACTCTGGTGGGGACATCGTTTTCTACGTTTACAGCAACTATATGCCATAATTTGGGATATAACACGCGAAGTATTGAGATTTTACCGGCCTGTCGAATTACAGAAATGACTGCGGGAACACAGGGTGCTTGTGTCGCGGGAACCAATGCATTTACACAAGACATTATTGTCACGTATGAAAAGGCCCCTGCCACTGGCAAGCTCAGCGTAAGCGGGCAGCTTTTTGATATAACGGGCAGCCCTCAGACGGTAACGCTTACCGGCCTGGATTCTGACGGAACTGTCCGTGACGTGGCTGCCTTCTTTGATGCAACACCTGCTTGTAAACTAACAAAAACGGCCTTGTTTACCGCTCCTGTAAATTGCTGTCCTTTGTCTTTCGACCTCGGCACAGACCTGAATAAATGTGAGGGCGAAAATGCCGTGCTTGATGCAGGCAATGGGGGTACTTCCTATCAGTGGAAAAAGGATGGCATTGTCATTGCAGCTGCCACTACGAAGAATTTGACAGTCAACACCACCGGCACGTATGAAGTTGAAGTGACACATAGCAGTGGATGTAAAAAGACAGATAAAATAAAAGTAACCTTTCATCCGAATCCAGGGGTGACACTGCCTGCAAGTGCGACCTTCTGTGAGGGAGAAACTTACACGCTTACCGCATCGGTCACGGTTGCGCCAAGTGTAAAATGGTATAAAGATGGCGCTCTCATCCCCGGCCAGACTGGCACTGGACTGCAAATTACGCAGCCTGGAACTTACAAAGCAGAGGGTATCAGTACTTTTGGCTGTAAAGGACAGGCAGAGACAGTGGTCACACAAATTGCAAAACCACAGGTACAACTTGGTGCTGATATTGAAAAGTGCACAGGAGAGCAGGTGATTCTGAATGCCGGCAGTGTTGGCGTTGGATACCAGTGGTTCAGAAATGGAGTACAGGTGAGTGGTGCCACTGCTGTGACGTTCTCACCTACTTCCTCTGGAGTATATAAGGTGGTTGTTACAAATGCCGGGCAATGCAAGGGAGAGGACGAGGTGAAAGTCACATTTACAAATGCACCTACGGTACAGGATTTTGCCTCTCCGTTGATCAACGCTTGTGCCGGCACACCCGCTGTCTTATCTGTTACTGCCAGTGGATACACCACATTGCAATGGTTCTTGAATAATGCTCCGATTGCAGGTGCCAATATGTTGACGTTTACTGCCGCCAACAGTGGAAATTATGCCATCGAAGCCGCCAATGATATTGGGTGTAAGACCAGAAAAGAGACCAGGGTAGAGGTGCGGGCATTGCCTGTCGTTGAATTGGGCGCAGCTGACATTGTGGCTTGTGTTGGATCGGCGGTCTCACTCGATGCAGGTGGTGATGGTACAACGTATAAGTGGACAAGAAATGGGACCCCATTGACTGAGACAACGCGCATACTGAATGTGTCTCAAGATGGCAGCTATGCAGTTTCTGTGACCAATCAATTTACCTGTTCCTCAACTGACCAGATAAAGGTTTCCTTTGTTGCCGGACCTACTGTCCAGCTGAATGGTGACAAAACGCTGTGTGAAGGTCAAAATCACACCATTTCCGTAACGACCAATGCCGCAAACCCTTCTATTTTGTGGTATCAGGGTGGAAATCTTGTATCCGGACAAACCGGTACGAATCTGCTTGTGACGCAGGCAGGTACCTATGAGGTCCGCCTGACAGGAGGAACACCACCATGTGAAGTAAGGAAATCTGTGAATATCACTGTGAATCCGTTGCCATCCGTTGATCTGGGTGCCGATAAAAACCTATGCGAAGGGGATGCGCTTCCGTTGTTGAATGCGGGAGGGGGTGCTACTTCCTATGCCTGGCTGTATAACGGCGCTGCAGCTTCTATAGCACAAAGCATCACAGCTGATAAGTCGGGCACGTATAAGGTGACCATCAAGAACCAGTTTGGATGTGAAAAAAGCGACGAGGTCATTGTGACAATCTCTCCTCTCCCTGCATTGCAATTGCCAAATCAGCTTGATCTCTGCATGGGTGCCACCATTCAATTAATCGCGGAATCAAATGCGGCCACGTATGAGTGGAAGAAAGGGAGTGTAACTATCCAGGGACAATCGTCTAAAATTCTGGCAGTGAATGCAGCCGGAACATATCAATGTATTGCAACGTCCGCTGCAGGATGTAAGAAGGATCTCAGTTGTACGGTAACGTCGAGGCCATCTCCCGTTGCAGATCTGGGTGCAGATTTGTCGCTGTGTCCGGATGAAGTAAAAGTCTTCAATGCCGGGACAGCCAAAACGTATTTTTGGTCAGATAACTCTACTGCATCTTCCATTACCGTAAATGCAGGCAAGCCGGCCAACTTACTAAAAAATACATACGCCGTTACAATCACAAATGATTTTGGCTGCACGGATACAGACAGTGTGACCGTGACGCTTCTTCCAGTGGTCAAAGCCACTGTGGTCGCAAATAAGCCTGGTGTGTGCAACGGCGATCCTGTTACCATTACCGCTTCTGGAGGGCAAAATTATCGATGGACAGATCCTGCAGGGAATACCTTGTCAGCGTCTACTGGAGCCGTTGTCACTGCCAAGCCATTGGCGACGACCGTGTATACAGTAGAAGTGACTGATGGTGTTTGTCCTGCAAACAAGGACAGCAAGACAATTGAAATCAAAGTGTTTGCACCTGTCAATATCAATGCAGGGCCGGATACATGTGTTGTGTTGGGCCGCACCGTCAGGTTGATGGCGACAGGAGGAGCCTCATACAATTGGGACAATAAAAATCTGATTGTTGGCTCGAGTACGGTTTCCAACCCGTTGGTAAAACCC
>JAUMBK010000321.1:8630-11638 GCA_032115795.1 Saprospiraceae bacterium
CGAGGTTGAAACGACATTTACCGTAACCATCACGGATAGCAATGGCTGCATCTTTACCGATGATGTTAAAGTATGTGTGAAGGCAGACTCCTTCAAGCCGGTGAGCATCATTACACCTAATGGAGATGGCAATAATGATGAGCTGTATTTTGGTGATCTGAGCGATTTTCCAGACAACACACTTCGTATTTTCAATCGTTGGGGTAATTTGATTTTTGAAGCAGAGGGCTACCAAATTCGTGGTGAATTGTTTAATGGCACGCGAAATGGTGAAAAATTGCCTGCGGATACCTATTATTACATCCTTACTTTTGACGACCAGGTTATCAAAAGTGCCCTCACCATTTTATGGGAATAATCAATATAAAGTAGATCAATTATGAGACAGTTATATACATTCATCGCAATTTCGTTTCTTCTGGTTCATGTTGCAAGTGCGCAGCAATTAGCCAACAGTTCGCATATCGGAGCAACCAGGGCTGCCTGGAACCCTGCTTTTACAGCAAATGGTACGGACATGATCGCAGATGGTTTTTTCCGGACGCAGTGGCTTGGTTTCAAAGGGGCTCCTGTTACAGGATTTGCCTCGGTGCAGTATCCTTTCCTGGATTACAATATGAGTGGAGGCATCTTATTGCATTTTGATAGAACGGGTCCGGTGAGTAAGATCGGCGGGCAAATCAATTATGCCTATCATCTGAAACAAGCGTTAACAAGGTATGGCCAGTTATCATTAGGGATTTCAGGTAGTTTTAACCAGTACACCTATGATGGATCAAATGAAATATACAACGATGAAAATGATGTGCTTCTTTTCAGGAACAGAAACAGTTCGGTTTTTCCTTCAATGGGGGCAGGTTTTTTCTATACGAGTAATACCCGTACTTTTTCAGACAATGCATTTTTTGTTGGGCTTGCAATCCAACAACTATATACAACCAAAGTGCTGATTTCGGATTTTGATCAGGTACGGCAGAAGCATATTCATTTTAATCTTGGCGGAAGGATCGTACAATACGACAGTTATTTTGAGCCTATGCTGACTGCCAACCTCGTAGCGCCTGACATCCTGGATGTGATGTATAGCTTGAAATACGAGAGAGAAGATCTGTTCTGGGCTGGTTTGGGCTACTCCAGCACCGGCATGGCAGCAATGCAAGGGGGCGTTATTCTGGACCGCTTTGGCAACAGGTATGCGCAGCTGAGGTTAGGAGCACTGGCAACGTACGGTTTGGGCAGTTCACTGGCCAGGACAGGACCAGGTTTTGAACTGTATATTGCATATCATTTCGACATGGATTGACCTCGTTTTTATTTTATTCCAGGATTTATCACAGGCAACTATTACATTTTAAAGAAAAATTTAATATGTTTGCATTGGTTTTTTGCAATCAGGCGAATTGTATTCAATAATTTGTAAAAAATCCATCTTTGTATACCATACACTACGTCATTCACGTTGTGTTGTTTGGATTGGTATGTCAATGCAAGTTTTTTACGAACATAATTTCTACTGGTATGGAATTGTCTTTAAAAAATGAAAAGCAAAACAGAAGAAAAGGGATCTTTATCTCTATTATTTTGCATGCACTCATTTTACTTATTTCATTTTTGTATTATCTGCCTCAAGTGGATACCCAGTTATTGGAAGAAAAACCGCCCTTCGCAGTCAAAGTTGATTTTAGGTTTGAGGAAAGTGAACTGAGCAAAGTAGCACATGAAGAGCTGCCAAAGATTGAGAAACAATCCGAAGGTGCCTCTTCCAATGAAGGCGCTCCCAAGCCTGATGTACCTAAAGAAGAGTCGGCACCACCAGCAAAGGTAGAAGAAACACCGGCGCCTACCCCGGTAGAGCGCCCCGAAGAAATAAAGGTCGAATCACCGCGTACGATCAATATACCCAAACCCAGTATTAGAGTCCCTAACCCGGTACCTTCCAGACCAGATGAGCGGATAGAAGTAAAAAACCCGGCTCCCGAAGCACCTGTCAAAGTGAGTACTCCTGCCAGGCCTGCGAGTGGGGGAGCATCCTCTTCTACCGCTCCTGCCGGGGGAGGAAGCCCAAAAGGAACTGGGTCAACCAGTGGAGAAGGAACGCCTAAGCCGTCAGGTGCAAATGGGGCTCCGGGAGGTACCGGCACAGGAAATGCAGGAT
Organism: Saprospiraceae bacterium; assembly: GCA_032115795.1. GTDB lineage: Bacteria > Bacteroidota > Bacteroidia > Chitinophagales > Saprospiraceae > OLB9. The sequence goes on from JAUMBK010000321.1 coordinate 10,786, forward strand.
CCGGTTCAGGTAAGAGTGCGGGAACGGGTACGGGCACCGGGGACGGGAATAAAAGTTCAGGTACAGGTGCGTTTGATGAATCTGGCCGTGGCATTTTTGGAAGAAAGCCGGTAAAATATGACTATAGCTGGGTAGGGCAGGCCAAGAATCAAGCGGATAATAAGGTGACTGTAAAAATTTGCATTGATCCCGATGGCTACGTGACATTTGCAGAGATCATCCAAAATGAAACAAGGTTGAGGGATAAGAATATACTAAAAAACTACCTAAAGGCAGCTAGAAATTATTTGTTTGAAAAGGATAGAAAAGCGGCTCGTGAAGAATGCGGAAAGATCATCCTGGAAGTACAGCGCAACTTTTAATGTAAGGAAACGGAGATTAAACCACCAAACTTATCCTGTGCACACCGGGTTGGTACTTTTTGGAAATTAAGTACTTGACGTGTTCGTAGTGGTTTGGGTTTTGTACAAAATCCACTGTATTCAGGTCAATGATCAGCACCGGGTAAGAGAGTATATTCCGGAAATATTCGAAATAGGAATGCTGGATTTGCGTGAGATACTGGGGTGTGATTTGCTTTTCATAGTCCCGTCCTCTTTTGCTGATGTGTTCAAGAAGGATGTCCACATTTCTGTGAAAATAAACCAGGATGTCCGGCTTAGGGAAGGATTGACTCAGCACATTGTACATTTTCTGAAACAACCGGAACTCATCATCCGGTAAATTTTTGCTTGCAAAAAGCAATGTTTTTACAAACGCGTAATCGGATACCGTAAATTCTCTGAACAAATCCTGGTTTAACAAGCTTCGTTGCATTTGTTTGTGCCTCTCTGTCATAAAGAAAAGTTCCACA
>JAUMBK010000321.1:11648-13520 GCA_032115795.1 Saprospiraceae bacterium
AAATGCAAACCGGTCAGGTTCCTTGTAAAAGAGTGGCAGAAAGGGATTGTCAGCAAATTCTTCCAAAATCAACCGGCAATCATATTCTTCTCTCAGCATGTTGCAGAAGGTCGTCTTTCCGGCGCCAATATTGCCTTCAATACAAATGTAGTTATATGGAAACTGGATGCTGATATGTGTTGGATTTTACTGCAAAAATAGGGGTTTTCTGTCACTCTTCGTATAGAAAAACTTCTGATGTGTCTTCACATTGGTCGTACAATTCCTCAATCGAAAGGTTTGACACAGGGTCGGTAAAGTCGCCGGCAATCTCCATTAAGGGAACTAAGGCGAAGTTGCGTTGAGCAATCTTTGGGTGGGGGATGACCAACTCTGTTTCGGAGACAATCTCTCCGTCATGGTACAGGATATCGATATCAAGGTACCTTGGGCCCCAGTGAACGGATGGTTTCAGGCCTGCAGCCAATTCGATTTTTCGGCACTTTTGAAGCATATCCAAGGGGGGTATGGACGAGTCAACTTCGATGGCGACATTCAGGAATGCGGGCTGGTCGGTCAGTCCCCAGGGCTCCGTTTCATAGAAAGAGGATGATTTGACGACAGGGCCTATTTCATGCTTAATCGACAGGATACCGTCTGTAATCTGTTGTTTTCTATTACCTAAATTTGATCCCAATAAAAGTAAGTACATTCCTGAATAATTAAATTAGTGATGCTTTTATTATAGCACAGATGCCTGTTCCCTTGCGAAAACAGGCATCCAGAAATACATGTGGCTTTGTTCTTATTTGGCCTTTATGGCATCTTCATAACGCTTGAGTTGTTGTTTTACAACAGGGAAAAGGAAAAACAAACCAATCATATTTGGAAATACCATTGCTAAAATCATTGCGTCTGAAAAGCCCCAAACTGAGTCCATGTTGGCAGATGCTCCAATGATGATGAACAACAGGAACAGAAATTTATAGGTGAGTTCCATTACTTTGCTTTTTCCAAACAGGTACAACCAGGCTTGTTGTCCGTAGTAAGACCAGGAAATCATGGTCGATACGGCAAAAAGGAAGATGGCAATGGTCAGTACTGTGGGGAACCAAGAAATGGTTTTCTGGAAGGCCAGGGAAGTTAAAGTGGCTCCCTCATATATGTTGCCATTGATCGTCACGGCGGAACTTCCATATTCGAACATGGCCTCGTTGGAGTTGAAAAGAATGACGACCAATGCAGTCATGGTACATATGACCACAGTATCAATGAAGGGCTCAAGCAATGCCACTAAACCTTCAGAGGCGGAATATTTTGTTCGTACAGCAGAGTGAGCGATGGATGCCGACCCCGCGCCTGCCTCATTGGAGAAAGCAGCACGTCTGAAACCTACTACCAAGACTCCGATAAAGCCTCCGAATCCAGCTTCAAAGCTAAAAGCTGATGAAAAAATAGTTGAGAAGGCACTGCCGATCTGGTCATAATGTGAGCCGATGACAACGAGGCAGGCAGCTATGTAAATTACTGCCATGAGAGGTACCATTTTTTCAGTTACGGTGGCAATGCGCTTAATTCCGCCAATGATGGTGATCCCTACTAATATTGCCAATGCGATCCCTATGATAAACCCTGCATTTCCGCCCTCCATGCCAAAGAGTGATGCGATTTGTTTGGCAGCCTGGTTTGATTGTGCGGCATTCCCACCACCAAATGAGCCACCAATACATAGGATGGCAAATAAGACTGCCAGGGCTTTCCCCAATGCGGTGTATCCTTTTTCTGCCAGTCCTTTGGACAAATAATACATCGGGCCACCGTAGACGACGCCATTTTTATCAATATCACGGTACTGCACACCCAAGGTACATTCAGTGAATTTAAGAGTCATAC
>JAUMBK010000321.1:13530-15240 GCA_032115795.1 Saprospiraceae bacterium
TAATCCACTTACAATCATCCAAAAGGTTGCACCTGGACCGCCGAGGGCAATGGCCACAGTCACACCTGCAATGTTACCCAGACCTACGGTGCCGGAAACTGCAGTTGCCAGTGCCTGGAAATGGCTTACTTCTCCATGGTGTTGTTCGTCGCGTATGGTATCCTTGATGTCGCCATCCACTGTTTCCAAATTGGCTTCAGGGTGCGTAATTCTGGCTCCTTTTGTTTCAATTTCATCATAATCGCCTTTCACCACCCGGATTGCCAGTCCGAACTTTCGGATGCTAGGAAAGCCAAAGTAAAAAGAGAAGAATATGCCACCAATAGCAAGGATGAGCACAATAAAGGGAATATTTGCACCAGCTACATGAAATTCATACAACACAACACCGACAATGGCGTCTGCAAATGGCTTAAATGCTGCATCTATTTTTTGATCGATGCCCATTTCTGCTGCGTCAGTTGCTGCTTGCTCTGTCATTTGAAGCGTATCTGAAGGATTGTTTGCCATGGTGTCTGTCTGAGCACTACCGGCAGTTGTCATCAGTGACAATGACAGAAAAAGTAGAAATTGAAAAAGTCGCATAATTATCTAATGTTTTGATAGTAACGTCAGAAAAATCTGACAGTCAAAAGTAGTATATATTTTTATTTTAACAAAATATTTACAAAGTAGTCATTGTGGAAATGAAAGTAGAATAAAGGGCACTACCCCTGTAATTCCATTCGGATTCGGTATTCTGCAGGAAGGTAATTGTTCCAGCGGTTACCTATATTTTTAGCCCAGCCAATCGGGTGGCAGGGGGCTTCTAACGGACTGCTGGCTTGTGTATGCAACGACAAACATTCCCCAACGTACCTGACCCTGTGCCAGCCTTTCAATTCACTATTGTTGACTGGTGCCTCCCGTTTCAGGAAGTGAAGTGCCTCGTTTTTATCCAAATCGAGGGTGGGTATTTTTTCGCTGGCCCAGTGTGAAAGAGCCAAATTGTGGTGCGGAATGAAAACCTCTTTTTGAAACGAACCTGCATTTACGCCACAATGCATCAAACGAAGGTGTGCCGAAAGGGTAAGGGCATCATCTACGCACTCTTTCATTAAAATGTGTGTATTGCCCGCTTTGTCATGTAAGAAATTGACCTCCCCCGGCCTGCACCACTGGTTTTCCAGGATTGCTGTATGTTTGTGATCTGCGATTTGAAGGCTCTTCGTTCCTTTGGGTATGGATGTTTTTTTACTTTCATTCTTTTTCCTGAATGCCGTAATAAAGAAACCTTCGCCTTCTAGTTTGTGCGGGTAAAATTGATATCCCTCTGCGTGTCTGGATTGCCGGGAAACGATGTTGTATTTTTCAGGAAGTGTAAGGCGGATATTTTCAAGTACATCTTGCTCTGACAAAAAGTCCATACTTCCCAGATTTTCCATGTCATTGAATGTGCATGTCGAAAAAAGGAGCACGCCATCCTCCTTCAATGCGGGAAGTATGGCCCTCAAAATTTCTGCTTGCCGGAAAGCACATGCTTTCACCGCTTCAGGTGACCATTCATGGCATGCATCGGCATCTTTTCGAAACATTCCCTCTCCGGAACACGGAGCATCAACCAGGATGATGTCGAAAAAATCATGAAGCCTGCCTATTTCTTCTGGCGTATTTTGTGAGACCAGGATATTTGCATACCCGGATTTTATGACATTGTCACGGAGTGCAATG
>JAUMBK010000321.1:15314-15665 GCA_032115795.1 Saprospiraceae bacterium
AGTAATCTGCCAAGAGCGTCGTCTTTCCACCAGGGGCAGCACAAAGATCCAGGATACGCAAGCCTTTCTTTTTTTTAATCACCTGATCCAGCACATCCCAAATGACCATGGATGACGCTTCCTGCACATAATAGCTGCCTGCATGAAAGGCGGGATCCAACGTAAATACAGGCCGTTGAGGTAAATATCTTCCTCCTGGACACCAGGGAACTAAGGTGAGTGGAGGGACCCTTCTGCATTTTAGAGGATGAAACCTGACACTGACAGGTGTAGCGGCTGCCCTTGCAGTCAGAAACAAGGGAAATTCCTCGTTCCCAAGTTGCTCCTGCATCCTCGTTTTAAACTGTTCAG
>JAUMBK010000322.1:0-3721 GCA_032115795.1 Saprospiraceae bacterium
CCACTTGGTATTTAAATCATAAAAATAATAATTGGTGCCCTCAAAATTGGTGCCCTTTAAAAAAGGTTGCACCAAATCCAAGGCATAGGTACGACGTCCAGAAAGAATAAATGAGCTTTTATCCTTCACAACGGGACCCTGGATAGTTAATCGGGAAGAAATCAGGCCAATTCCCCCTTCCACAACATAGTTTCGATTGTTTCCCTCCTTCATTTGAATGTCCAGAACAGAAGAAAGCCTTCCACCATAATTGGCAGGCATGCTGCCTTTGATCAGGGTTGTGTTTTTGAGTGCATCGGCATTAAACACGGAAAAAAAGCCCAATAAGTGTCCTGAATTATACACCAAAGCTTCATCGAGAAGAACCAGATTCTGGTCAGGTCCGCCACCCCGCACATAAAATCCGGAACTACCCTCACCTGCAGACATGACACCCGGCAGCAATTGGATTGCCTTGAGGATATCCACTTCTCCAAAAATCGCTGGCAATTTTTTAATGTTTTCCACCGGCAACTCTACTGTCCCCATCTGTGTGCCTTCCACATTTTTACGTGCATCTTCCTTTTCTGCGGAAATGACCACTTCCTCCATGACCAAACCTTCGTCCATACCCACATTCAAGGTTGTATTTGAAGTCAGATCTACTTCAAAAAACTGGTCCTGGTATCCCAGATAGGAGACGCCAATTTTATATTTCCCCTTGGGAAATGATATGGAGTAAAATCCATAGGTGTTTGTAACGGTACCCTGGCTGGCCTGGTTTAGGTTGTAGACATTTGCTCCAATCAGCGTTTCCCCTGTCTGCTTGTCCTTCACATAGCCACTGAGGGTGAATGTTGGCTGACTGTACGCAAAAACGAGAGAAACGCAGGAAAAGAGAAAAAATTGGAAACCTGTAAAAAGAAAATATCGGCTTGGCACTTTCATCATCGTGTAGACCTGCAATTGGCAGACTCTACCTAAACCAATCGAGGCCGAATTTGATGTGAATGCGGACGATATTTAAAGAAAATTAACAATTAGATTATATACTCACGGGTGAAATACCGGCTACAAATCTGTCTTTCCCTTGCAAATCCTGAAATAAAACCACCTGCTCCATTCCGTTTTCCTGAAAGAGGGAAAGGACTTCTGCTCCAAACCGTTCATTTATTTCCACCAAAAGACGGCAACTGGAAGGCTGGAAACAAACCACAAAGCGAGACAATGCATCATAAAATTCAAGGGCATGCTTGGACACAAACAAGGCCTGGTGAGGTTCATAACTTAGCACATTCTGATCCATAGTAACGGATTCTTCACGGAGAATGTAGGGTGGATTGGATACCACAAGAGAAACCTGTGGCAAGGTGGGCCAGGAAGCCTCATCCAAAAAATCGATTTGCGAAAACGAAATCGCGGCATCATGGGTTTGTGCATTCTGATTGGCCACATGCAATGCGTCAGAACTGACATCAATGGCACTTATCGAAGTCCAGTTGCCTTTTTTTGCCAGCGCAACGGCAATCGCACCCGAACCGGTACCGATGTCCATCACTGACGGAAGTTTTAGTGTGTAATGTAAATCCAATGCCATGAATACCAGCTCCTCTGTTTCGGGTCGGGGAATCAGAACAGACGAATTCACCTGAAATTTCAGACCATAAAAATCGGCAATACCCCCGACATACTGCCATGGTTCGTGTTGCAAAAGACGTTGCAGTGCTTGCTGCATCACAATCTGATGGTCAGGTATGACATCCTCTTCCAACCAAAAGGCTTTGCCGGTCAAATCCTCCATCAGATATCGTGCGATTGTTGACGCTTCTCCGTCATCATAAATGGCACTGAGGGCACCACTCATTTCATTGTACAAATCACGGTACATCATAATACAAAAAGATTGAGGAATAAGGCAATAAATAATGAGAACATATAAAACGCATATACTCTCAAATCGATATATGCCGATGGGGCAATGCCATTAACAACCCAGTTGTGGACGATCAGTACCAGTTTTTGCACACTATAGGCAACCACAGTGGCAGCTACCAGACCGAAAAGCCCCCACAATGTCATCCACCATAAACTAAGGACTAAATTGGTTGCCAGTTCGATGACGGAAGAAATCACCAGAATGGTGTGCTGGTGAAAGGCCTGCTGGTATACTTGCGGCAATAAAACCCGGCTGCTGATTATGGTCATATAAATTGCAAAAACAGTACCCGCCTCAGAATATTGCGCACCGTATACCCATGTGAAGGCCGTTTCGCTTGCGAGAATTGCCAGCACAGACAAAGGAAAAAGCAGGTGCATATAGCGGGTTACCCTGGCCTTCAGATCTGTCATGACCACCCCATTTTGTTGAATCAAAGGAATCATGGCTGCTCCAAGAGAAGTAAACAGAAGTGCAGACACCGGCAATTCCCGGGCACCATAACGATAGACTGGAAACACGGATGAATCAAAAAAACGAGACACAAGAACGCCATCCATTAATTCCATGCCATTACCGAGCAACATGAGAAAAATCAGCGGCAGCGCATACCGGAAAAACGGCAAAATGCCCTTCCAGACAATCGACCCCATATAGTCCCATTTAAGGATAGTGACAAGATAGATCCACTTGACAACAGACCAGCAAGCCATTGCCACGAACACACTCGTGACATTTCCAAAAAGCCAGACACTAAGGCCTACACTGACCAGCTGGCCTGCATTTGACCACACAGTATACGACTGAAGTTGTTGCACCTCCCTTCTGAGAAAAAGGATGTTCTCTGTGATAATGGTAGGTACTGAAAAAACAATATAGGCAAAGAGCCAGGATTTGCCTGGCATGTCATGTTGACCTGTAAAAAGTGTCCAAATGGAATCAGAGGCAAATAAAAGTAGTACCAATAATGCCACCGACAGCAACTGCAATAAGAAAAACAACGCGAGAGAAAGCGCCTCACCTTGCAGTGATTCCTTCCTGCTATACGATGCCAAATAGCCATTTTTTATGCCATTGGACCAAAATGAAGTCAACATCGTACTAAAAAACAACCATAATTCAAAAAATGAAACATCTTGTATCGCGAGTGGGCTCCGGACAATGAGAACAGAAAGAAGTGCACTGGTAAGATAGCGTACCAGAAAAAAGCCCTGGTAGGCTGTCACACTATCCATGCCCTTAAAAAAGGCAACAACTGTACTGATTTTCTTCACTCCGGTACGACTATCTTATCAGGAAGATGCCTGAGCCTCCTGCTTCATGGAAGCGGCCAGCTCTGCGCCTAAAAACCTTTCGATCACGTGATGACCAAAATATACCAGGGGTGTCAACAGCAGAGCCATGGTTCCTTTATAAAGGTAATTGACAGTACCAATAGCCAGAACGCGCGTGAGGTCCCAATCAGAGCCTATCCAAAAGGCAATCAAAAGAACAACATAACTGTCGATGAGTTGAGATACCAGGGTACTACCGGTTGCCCTCAGCCAGATTTTCCCCTCGCCCGTGTACTGCTTGATTCGATGGAAAATGGCTACATCCAGGATTTGTCCAACGAGAAAGGCAACCATTGAACCGACAATAATCCACATCCCCTGACCCATTACTTTATTAAAAGACAGATGCATGTCGGAGATAGAACTAGTCACATTAGAACTAACCCCACTCTGAAACTGCCACCAATCATTCGGGGGCAAGGAGATGGCTCCATATACCATAAAAAAGGAATAAAAAACAATGAGTATCGCC
>JAUMBK010000322.1:3731-18332 GCA_032115795.1 Saprospiraceae bacterium
ATTCATTGATTATGGCGGTCATGATAAACACCACCGGCCACAAAATAGCACCAGCCGTCAAGTTCAGACCCAGCCCATCCACGCCAAAAAGAGAAAGTGCCAGCGGAGGAAAGCCAAACAATTTTTCCAATGAAAAAATTTTCGATCCGATAAATTCAGCAACGATGGTGTTAGCGACAAAAAAACAGGAAAGGATCGTAAAAAGCAGAAACGGCCTGTTTTTAATGATTTGTTGCATTGCCATAGATAAACATACTTTTAAATGAACGACACGTATCTGTGCTTCGGAATGCAATATTGCCTGGTTTTCAAAACTGACAGTCAGAGACTTACAATTCGAAAACTGACTCAAGCACTGTTTTACGCAAGTCGGGGTGAATATAGCAATAATCCCGTAAGATACGATTTCCGGGTTCTTGTTTCTTTGGAATTTTCATCCCATTCGAATCCATGGGGCATGGAATTTGTTGTGTAAAACAAAAAAAACTGTCATCTCAGAAAGACCCAGGTTTTTATTGGTCACTCGTGATATATAAAGCTTCAGGGATCAGGCGTGTATGCCCTTGTGTTTTGTGTATTCCTCTTTGATGAATGAATTCAATGATTCAATTGAATCAAATTTGAAAAACAGCTCTTCCAATGCACTGTAATCGGTCTTCGCATTGCTCACAAACAACTGGACATCTTTTCCGGAAATGACATTACCAGACAGTATAATCAATCGTTCGACAACATTGCGCAGTTCACGTATATTACCGGTCCAATTGACATCCTGCAACAATTTCATGGCAGCGGGTTCAATTTTTTTATGCGCAACATTGTACTCGTCACACACCTGAGCAATAAAATGGTGGACAAGATCTGGAATGTCATCTCTACGCTCGTTGAGTGCGGGTACTTTGATGATAATCACGGCCAGGCGATGATATAAGTCTTCCCGAAAATTTCCACGTGCAATTTCTGATCTGAGATCTTTGTTGGTGGCTGCAATGACACGCACATCAACGGTCAGGTCTTTTTCACCGCCAACACGGGTGATTTTGTTTTCCTGTAAGGCGCGAAGTACTTTTGCCTGAGCGGACAGGCTCATGTCTCCAATCTCATCCAGAAAGAGTGTTCCTCCGTGTGCCTGCTCAAATTTTCCAAGGCGTTGTTTTATGGCTGAGGTAAAGGAGCCCTTCTCATGTCCAAACAACTCACTTTCAATGAGTTCAGAAGGAATTGCCGCACAATTGACCTCAATTAAGGGAGATTCCTTTCTCTTGGAATATTGGTGTATCCACCTGGCAACCAATTCCTTACCAGTTCCATTCTGCCCTGTTATCAGCACACGGGCATCCGTGGGAGCCACTTTCTCAATGGTAGATTTGATTAAGGAGATCCCCTCGGAATGGCCGATGATGTCCTGTACTTTGCCATTGGAGACTTTCCGCTGTAACACTTTTTTCTCCGTGATCAGCGTAGATTTGTCTAGTGCATTTCGCAACGTGATTAGAAGACGATTCAAATCAGGTGGCTTCTGAATAAAATCAAACGCACCTTTCTTGACTGCCTCCACCGCCGTATCGATGTTGCCGTGGCCTGAAATCATCACAACGGGCGTATCGGGACTGATGTTCTGGATCTTCTCAATCGCTTCCATCCCGTCCATCCTGGGCATTTTGACATCCATGATGATAACATCAAATGAACTCTGCTTGATTTTTACAATGCACTCAAGACCATCAGCAGCCTCGTCAATTTCATACTTCTCAAACTCAAGAATGTCTCTGAGTGTTTTACGGATACTTTTATCGTCATCAACGATGAGGATTCTTGCCATGTAGGATACTATTTTGATAAAATACGGTGTAAATATAAATGCATTTTTAGTTATATAGGTAATTTTCTTACTTTCAATTTTATAAACATTAAGTAATATTATAATTTGTATAAAAGCAGTAAATTTGTGGTGTAACTAATTTTGAACATATGCGAAAAATCAAGTTGGCCATTTTGATTGGAGGCAAATCACCGGAGCACGCCATTTCCCTGAGGTCAGGAAAGAGTGTCATTGAAGCAATAAACAAAGAAAAATATGATATAAACATCATTGGCATTGACATGCTGGGCCAATGGTTTTTATGTAAGCCGAACGATTATCTTGCGTTTCCTGATGATCACCAGAAGATGGCGTTAAAAACAGGAGAAGTATCAGTTTACCTGGATACTGATGGAAAAAAAACGTTTATCAGGGACAAGAAGACAGGAAAAAGCATTTCTGCCCTGGATATTGCCTTTCCTGTATTGCATGGCTCGTATGGAGAAGATGGCGTAATTCAGGGGATTTTCAGGTCTGTCAACCTCGCATTTGTGGGTGTGGATGTACTTGCATCCTCTGTGGGTATGGACAAGGATGTCGCAAAGCGACTTTGGCGGGATGCCGGTATCCCCGTAGCCAATTTCCTGATAGTGGAAGCACACAACAGAAATGAAACATCTTTTGAAAAGGCTATCGCCAGACTGGGATTGCCTTTATTTATAAAACCTGCCAATGCAGGATCTTCTGTGGGCGTGCATAAGGTGACCAACGAAATCGAATTTAGGGAAGCACTGGACGACGGGTTTCAGTATGACCGAAAGTTGCTGATTGAAACAGCCATTGCAGGCATCGAGGTAGAATGTGCCATTCTTGGAAATGAGCGGCCCAGGGCGTCCGTCATAGGTGCCATCCAGCCAACTGAGCAATTCTATTCGTACGAAGCAAAATATGTAAGTACGACGGGAGCAAAGCTCATGATCCCTGCGGACATTCCAGACAGCGTGCGGCGTAAAATTCAGAAAACGGCCATTCAGGCATTCCGGTGCATAGGTGGAGAAGGACTTTCTAGAGTGGACTTCTTTTTGACGCCCGACTATAAAATTGTTCTGAATGAAATCAATACGCTGCCCGGATTTACGAGTATCAGCATGTACCCAAAATTGTGGGAAGCAAGCGGACTTCCGTATGCGCGTTTGCTGGATGAGCTTATTCTATTGGGGATAAAAAGGCAAAAGCAACTGTCCCGGCTCAAGACAAACTGGTAACCAATTTGCATTCCTTTCTACCTTATTACCAGGTATAGTTCAGAATTGATTTACCGTCTGTTTCCAATACAACAGAGGGAGATGAGGCCGGTTCCACCTGGCCGATGATGCGTGCCTCTATATCTAGTGTAGAAGCAAGCTGTATGAGTGATTCTGCCGTATCCAGAGACCCAACATAGGCCTCCAGTCTGTGTCCCATATTGAATACCTGATACATTTCACTCAGGGGCAGCCCAGACTCTTCTCGGATCAACTGAAAGAGCGGAGGGATTGGGAAAAGGGCATTTTTGCGAATACAGATATTCTTATCTACAAATTTGCTCACCTTTGTCTGCCCTCCTCCGGAGCAGTGAATCAGTCCGTGAATCTCCTTTCCCAACTTGTCTGCCATCAGCCGAATCAAAGGAAGGTAGGTACGTGTTGGAGAAAGAACCAGCTTACCTGCTTCGATCAGGTGGCCATCAGCATTGACAAGGTCTGTCAATCGTTTGCTGCCACAATACACTACATCTTCCGAAACCATTGGATTGACTGATTCCGGGTATTTTGTGGCATATTCCTTTGTAAAAACATCGTGCCGAGCAGAGGTGAGTCCATTGCTTCCCATCCCACCATTGTATTCATCCTCATAAGCAGCTTTGCCTGATGAACTAAATCCGACAATCAGGTCACCTGGTTGTATATCTACTGACAATACCTTATTTCGGGGCATACGGGCAAATGTTGTATATCCCACATCGATCGTCCTGACAATATCTCCTACGTCGGCCGTTTCTCCCCCTGCGAGTGTGACGCCAATGCCCAGACTATTTAGTTTCTCTATGTAAAATGCGGTATGGTCGATGATGGTCGCTATGACCTCACCGGAGATGCAATGTTTGTTTCGACCAATCGTCGATGAAAGTACGATGCCATCGAGGCAGCCGATGCATCCCATGTCATCAATATTCATGACGATCGCATCTTCGACGATGCCTTTCCATACGGACAAATCGCCGGTTTCACGCCAGTAGATGTAAGCCAGGCTTGTCTTTGTTCCTGCCGTATCAGCATGCATGATATTGCACCAGTCTGCATCTCCCCCTACGATGTCTGGCAGCACTTTGCAAAACGCATTTGGAAAGATTCCTTTGCTTAGGTGTTTAATGGCGTTGTGCACTTCGTCTTTCGAGGCTGATACACCGCGTGCATCATATTTCAGGGAATTGTTCATGAAAAAGAGTAATGAATGGTGGCAAAGGTACATCAATTCAATTGGCTGACAAAGAGGGAGCATGAAACTAGAAAAAATGGGAACCTTTATATTCAGCACCAGAACGATGTTGTGGAAAGAGACTACGTTCCACAGGCTCGTTCATATCGGTTCATCGGTAAATAAATTGTCCATTTATTAGATTCTGGCTTAGACGCTAAAAAAACTTCCCAAAGCCATAAACAATAAGTAGATTTGTTTATTGTTGTTTTATCAACCGTCCTCCAACATGACGTACTCAACCAGATTTTTAATCCTGTTTCTACTAACATCATCTTTCGTGTTCTGCACAACGGAAGACACGGCAGCCCAATACACAAAAAAAATCAAGGAAGGCTATGCCTCAGGATATGGTATAAAATTAACCGGAGGATGGATTGTATCTAGACCAGAGATAACGTACATAGGCAATGAAGTGGATTACATTGTCCACCAGGTCGAACTTGTCGACGCATCCTCGCAATGGGCCATTGGCCTGACAGGACAAAAACGGTTCGGGTGGTTATATGCAGAGGGAAATGCCTGGTATTCAGGTTATTCCATGACCTTTGACGTGACAACCTATGCTAACCAAAGTAAGCCACTGCGAAAAATGACAGAATCGTTTGGGTATATCGATCTACAGGTAATGGGAGGCCTGATCAGCCATGGTTTCCGATTGGGTGTTGGTCCTGTCATGCACATCCTGGCAAACCAGGATTCTGAGTTGCTCACATTGGAAAATTACAACCAGAAACTGCGTAAAGTCAGCTATGGGTTCAGTGGTTGTGTGGGCTATGATTTTGACAGGTTTGCCATTGACTTAAAATATGACAAAGCGTTTCGCACGATAGGTGACCATATTTACTACAGGTATAAAAAGTCACAATTTTTAGAAACACCTGATGGCATCACCCTGTCATTCACCTATAAATTCTACATGAAAGAGGGCACACTCTACTAATCAGGGTTTGCCTTTTTTATCCCCTGGCTGTACCAGCTCGCCATCACCATCCTCCTTGGCTTTGTCCACAATTGCCTTTACATCAGCCAGCAATCGCTTTGCGTCGTATACGATGCCATCCTTGATTGTGAAATCGACCCCGCCAACCCGAACCGCCTCATTGTTATCGTCCAGTTTGATGGTGCCAGTACCATAGAGCACTTTCAGATTGGCCAGGGGATTTTCCTTGAGGATGACCATATCGGCGTATTTTCCCACTTCGATACTGCCGATTTGCTGGTCCATGCCCAATGCCTCCGCTCCTTTTAGCGTGGCCGCCCTGATGACTTCCAGAGGATGAAATCCCGCTTCTCGCAGCAGTTCAAGTTCACGAATGTAACCGAAGCCATAAAGCTGATAGATAAATCCCGAATCGGAGCCGGCAGTCACACGTCCACCCTTGTTTTTGTATTCGTTGACAAACTGCATCCAAAGACGATAATTTTCCTTCCATGCCACTTCTTGTTCTGTTCCCCAGTCAAACCAATAGGAACCGTGGGAAATGCGGCTGGGAGCATAAAATTTCCATAATGAAGGCAAGGTGTAGATCTTATGCCAGTCTGCCTGACGGGCACGCATAAAATCTCGATTTGCATCATAGATGTTGAATGTTGGATCAATGGTAAAATCAAGCTTCAGCAAGGAATCCATGATATAATTCCACCTGGTACTGCCCGGTTTGGCAGCTTGTTTCCATAGCCTGCCTGCCTCTTCAAAACGGTGTTGTTCATTGTTATAATTATAGTCAGCCGGGTAATCCTGGAGCGTCTGTCCATCAAATAAAGCCTCTGGCAATCCATACCAGTGTTCCATGGTTGTGAGTCCGGCAGAAGCCGTTGCCAGTACATTCATGCGGCCAACCTCGAGCTGGGCATGGTGGCAGGCAGAACGCAATCCTAATTTTCTGTTTTCATCCAGTGCTGCCTTGAAAATCGCAGGAGGGGCACCAAAAAACTTGATGCCATCAGCCCCCCGTTTGGCATTGTCACGAACCCATTCTCTCGCTTCCTCGGCAGAGGTGACAGGTTTGTCCCAGCCAGATCCAAAAGAAGCATAACATAAAATACGGGGTGCCACAATTAAATTTTGCTGGCTTTTCTTCTTGTGTTCCAGTGTCCAGGTGACGCCATTGCCACTGGCAGGGTCCCTGATCGTAGTGATGCCATGCGCCAGCCATAGCTTAAAAACGTATTCAGATGGTGTCCCCTGGGATTGTCCGCCAATGTGGCCATGCATGTCTATAAACCCTGGCAATACATACATACCTGTACAATCAAGCACCTTGTCTCCTGGCTCTGCTTTGGGCCTGTCTTCCTCACGAATGGAAGCACCCGGATAGCCGACGGATCTTACTTTTGTAATCAGATTTTTCTCCACGACAATGTCGACCGGGCCCACCGGTGGTGCGCCAGTACTATTGATCAGGGTCACCCCTCTGATAATCAGCTTCCCAAAGGGCCCTTCTCCCTCCCCCCTTTCTGGTGCGGCCGGTATTTGCGCACTTAGCGTATTCATAAAGGAAAAAAGGAACAGCCCATAAATGTACAATTGCTTCAATGTCGTTGCATCCAGATTCATTTTCGATAAATTTCAGGGAAAACTACAAATTTTCACACACTTCTGTGGCAACAAGTGTACATAAGTGACCTGACAATCAGGCAAATCATTATTTTTGCACCCGATAAACCATAGAATATGAGGAATTTCGGAAAAAAATCATTTTTTCTTGTACTGAGCCTGGCTGGACTGTTTCTGGCTGCTTGCAGCACAAGGGAGGATAGCGAGACAAGGCAAATTAGTGATGATGAGCAAGGCAGCTTACTGGACGCCACAAACGAAACTCCTTTATTTGAAATCCTGGGTCCGGAGGTTACCAACATTGAATTTACTAATAAAATCGTTGAAACGAAGGACCAGAATATCCAGAGTTTCGCGTATATGTACAATGGTGGAGGTGTGGCCATTGGAGATATCAACAATGATGGATTGCAGGATATTTTACTGGGAAGTAACCAGGAAAGCTGCCGGCTTTATCTCAACAAAGGGAATTTTCAATTTGAAGACATCACGCTGCAAGCAGGACTGGAACTCTTTCGCGGATATAAGACAGGTGTCAATATGGCGGATGTGAATGGCGATGGTTTCCTGGACATCTATGTTTGTTCGTCAGGATTCTTTCAGGAAGACTTTCGGAAAAATTTGCTGTACATAAACAATGGCAATGCGACATTTACAGAAAAAGCCGGCGAATACGGGCTTGATGATCAAAGCTTTAGCACACAATCGTACTTTTTTGATTACTACAGGGATGGCGACCTAGACTTGTACCTCCTCAACCACCCGCTGAATCCTAAAGAAGCAAACAACCTAAAAGGAGAAAATGATGCAAACGGCAAGCCCACAATCGTCCTGTCCAAAGATTTGACCTTTGTCACTGATCGCTTGTATGAAAACACTGGAAGCAAATTTGAAGATGTCACCGAAAAAAGTGGCATCACAAATGAAGCCTTCGGATTGAGCGCCGTTGTCCAGGATTTTAACAACGATGGCTATCCGGACATCTATGTTTGCAATGACTATGTCAAACCTGACTACCTTTACATCAACAACACAGACGGTACTTTTTCTGATCGCTTTGAAGAGTATTTCAAGCACACTTCCTTTTCATCCATGGGATCAGATTGTGCCGATTTGAATAATGACGGTTGTCCTGAAGTCATGACTCTTGACATGTTTCCTGAAAAAAATTACAGACAGAAAATGCACGGCACTGCGTACAACTATGACAAATATATGCTGACTAAAACATTTGGCCTTGCTTCTCAATTTATTAAAAATACGCTTCAGTCCAACAATTGTGACGGGACGTATTCGGACGTTGCCATGATGGCGGGTGTAGCACATACTGACTGGAGCTGGAGCGTGCTTCTGGCAGACTACAACAACGATGGATGGAAAGACATTTACGTTACCAATGGGTATCGTCGAAATACCACAGACAATGATTTTGCGATGTATGTGTCCGATTCGTTTTACAAAAGCAATCCGAATCTTCAGCTCGTTGATATTCAATCGTATTTGCAGCTGATACCCTCTCAAAAATTAAAAAATTATTTCTATATGAACCGGAGTCAGATGCAATTTGCAAATGTGTCTGACGCTTGGGACCCCAGTCCGGCTGGTTTTTCCAATGGTGCAGCCTATGCAGACCTCAACAATGACGGCTATCTCGACATGGTGACAAACAACATTGATGCACCCGTAGTGATTTTGAAGAATACAGGTACAACCAGCCGTAAAAATCACTTTATCCGCTTTACATTGAAAAACGAAAAGGGCAAGACCAGCTACGGAACCACGGTTGAAATTACGGATGCCAGGGGCAAAAAGCAATTCCAGCATTTTTATCCGGTCAGGGGCTTTCTCTCTTCTGTGGAACCCGTAATTCACTTTGGCTTGGGCGGTGCAGCTGCCGTCAGTGAGGTAAAAGTACAATGGCCCGACGGAAAGGTCGATGTGTTTTCCAATCTTGCCATCGATAAAACGCATGAACTTACCAATTCAGGGAGCGGAAAAAAAGGAAAAAAAGTGGTGAATCCTGAAAAATTTGTAACTCTTTCCTCAGACCCTCTGCCGGAAGATATGAAACACATCGAAAATGCATTTATTGACTTTAAACGCGAACCACTTCTGCATAGAAAATACTCGGAAGAAGGGCCAGCTGCGTGTGCCGGTGATGTAGACGGAGATGGTCTGGATGATGTTTTCCTGGGTGGCGCTGCCGGACAAAGCGGACGCTTGTTTTTACAATCTGCTGATGCCAGTTTCAGCCTTTCTCCACAGGAAGCCTTTATCGCCGACGGCAAACACGAAGATACAGATGCAACCTTTCTTGATGCTGACAAAGATGGAGATCTTGACCTGATTGTCGTAAGTGGCGGCAATGAATTTCCTGATCAATCTGACTTTTATACGCACAGGTTGTATACAAATGATGGCAAGGGTAAATTCACACGAAAAAAAGAAGGCATGCCCGCTATACTATCTTCAGCTTCTTGCATAGCCAAAGGAGATGTTGATGGTGATGGTGACTTAGACCTGTTCGTTGGCGGACGAATTGTCCCGGGCCAGTACCCTACCTCACCAATTAGCTTTCTGGCAAGAAATGATGGTGGCAAATTCACGCACGTAACACCGGAATGGGCCGAAGGATTGTTTCGTTGCGGCATGGTCACAGATGCTACATTTGCAGACCTGAATGGCGACAAAAAAGCGGAACTGATTTTTGTCGGTGAATGGATGCATCCAAGAATTTTTAGCATGGTGGATGGCAAATTGAAAGAAACGTCAAAAGAATGGGGCATCACATCACTTACAGGATGGTGGGAGTCAGTGTATGCCATTGATGCGAATGGAGATGGTCTGACAGACCTCGTATGCGGAAATGCAGGTTTGAATAATTACTTTAAAGCAAGTGGCGACAAAACTGTCACGTTACATTACAACGACTACGACAAGAATGGCACTTTGGATCCCATTCTATGCCAGTTTAGTGATGACGAGAGTTACCCTTACGTGATGCGAGACAAGTTACTTGAGCACATGGTCGTACTAAAAAAGAAATTTGTCAGGTATAAATATTACGCCTCATCGACAATGGATGACCTTTTCACAAGCGATGCGCGCAAAGGGGAGCAAGTGCTAAAAGCAACAGAAATGGCGAGCATATTGCTGTTTAACAGAGGGGAGAAAGGCTTTGAGCCTGTACGTTTGCCACAATCAGCCCAGGCATCCTGTATACGTGCGATGGCAGAAATTGATTTGGATGCGGATGGAAGAAATGAATTGGTGACAGCAGGTAATTTTTATGGTACCGATGTCTTTACCGGGCGTTATGATGCGTCCTATGGCACCGTCTTTAGAATGGCGGGCGGTGACAAAGTAGTCCCTTTAAAGTCTGCTTACACCGGTTTCCGGGCAGGAGGCGATGTAAGAAACATTTTAATTCTGCGCGGTAAAGAGAAGAAGATGCTGCTGACTGTGCGCAATAACGATATGCCCCAATTATTTATTGTCAAATAAGTAAATGGCGGTATTGTGCAAAATAAACCAGTTTCCGCGGTACTTCAGCCGTCTTTCTTTCTACCTCCAGTCCAGGTCTATGCACATTCCATTACATCAAACCTACTCACGATTGAGGTGTGCGATCATTACCAAAAGCGAACCTGCAGAAACAGGTACTGGATCAATTCGTCACAAGGGCCTTTGTGCTTAAGTATTCCTCTGCGCAAGGGAAAAAATCAGCAGTGCCCTATGCGCGATGTTCAGATTGCGTATGATGAAAACTGGAACGTCCGGCATCTTCAGTCCGTTAGATCGGCGTATGGTAAGAGTGCGTATTTCGAACATTATTTCCCGGCATTTGAGCGATTGCTGAGTAAAAGGAATGACTTCCTGATTGATTTAAATAAAGCAGCACTCGAATGGAGTCTAAAGGCGATCGGCCTCAGGATTGACCTGCAGGAAACCACCTCATACTTGGCAGAATATCCGGAAAATGTCCGGGATTTAAGAGAGTTAGCGGTGCAAAACCCAACTACTTCCACCGTTCATGCAGCCCAGCCGACAATACCGTATGCACAGCCATGGGAAGAAAAGTTTGGATTTATTGACGGCCTGAGTATCCTCGATGTTCTGTTTTGTTGCGGACCGGAATCATTGACCATTCTGCATAACAGGCATCGGAAATAACTTCAGCCGTTCTACCATATGTATAGCCTGACATAAACCCATCCTTTGGTTTTGCTACTTTGGAATAAATCCAACTCATTGGATATACACCTCAAAGAAAAGTGGACGATTTTTTTGCAGTTCTACGATTTGCAGAACACTTTCTCTTTATATTTGGCGTTATAACGAAATATCTTCATTGCATGCGACAGGCGATTGTACTCTGGTTTCTGATAATGACTTTCAACTTCCTGTCTGCGGGAGAGTATCCGTTTCGGTTTCAAAACGAGGTATATGACCAGGACATCCGGTCGGTGACGCTGGAAGTAAACAATCTACCCACAAATTTCCCCATATTGAATTTACACTCGGGGCAATATGTGTTACTGAAGTTTGATGATTTGTTAAATGAAGAGAGACGACTTTATTACCGCGTCATTCATTGCACCAAAGACTGGGAACCATCGGGCATTTCGGAGCTAGAAGCCATCGGAGGATTCAATGATGAACGGCTTCGGAATTATGATTATTCCATCAACACAAAAGTGCCATTTATCCATTACTGGCAGCGTTTTCCAAACAAGGATACGCAATTGAAGATATCAGGAAATTATTTGATTGTCATTTATGAAGATAATATCGATTACCCATTATTGACAAGACGACTGGTGGTTACAGAAAATAAAGTTGGTGTAGACATCCAGGGAATCTTTCCGGCAGATGTGGAAAACATCAGGTACAAACAGGAATTGCAGGTAGCCATCAACTTTGAAAAATTTAAGATGCGTAATCCAGTGGATGAAGTCCAGATTGTCATGCTTCAAAACGAAAACTGGAATGTGGCTGTCAATGCCAAGCCGTCCTTTTTCAGTGGAAATTTCCTCAAGTTCAACCGGCTGCGCACCTTCGAATTTTGGGGCCTGGCTGAATACCGCCAGTTTGATACAAGGTCACTGATGCGCCTTGGACGCCATGTCAATTTTATTGACCGGCGCAATGATGGAACAGACATTTTGCTTATGACCGATGAGTCCAGACAAAACAAGGTACATATTGCCTTTTTTGATTTTAACGGCAAATTCTTCATCGATAATTTTGAACGGCTGGGAGGAAGGTCAGTAATACAAGCATTGGATGAATATACAAGCAATATTCAGGCTGATGCCTCACAACGCCAAAGTTTACGGGATTCGCTGGTCAGCAGTATTAGCAAACGAAATGCATTGCTGGACAGTGAAGACAGAGCGGAGGAAAGAGACATTCGCTCAGATTACACACATGTTACGTTTCTCCTTGATGCTGAAACATTGTCTGATGACCAGGATGTGTATGTTCTGGGATCGATGAACAACTGGCTGCCGGCAGAAGAATTCAAGCTAAAATATGATGCTAAGCGGGATATGCTCAGTACTGAGGCCATACTAAAGCAGGGATACTACAATTACTATTACGGCATCGTAAAAAAAGACCAGAGTGTGGATTACCTGTCTATGGAAGGCAGCTGGAATGAGACGGAAAACGATTACCAGGCACTGGTGTATTACCGTGGCCTGGGCGATTTGTATGACAGGGTCATTGGCTACAATACATACAATACCAATGCCCGGTTATTGAATGTCCGGTGACTCAATCAATTTTTCAGCATTCGTTTTTTAATGATTGCCTCCAGGGCAAGATTCCAAGCCATGTCAAACTGCTCCTGAATTGACAGATTGGAATTATCGATGAGTATGGCGTCGGAAGCTCTAACCAGAGGGCTGTCTTCGCGTTCTGAATCAATTTTGTCCCGAAAGGACAGATTTTCTTTAATTTCCTGCAGACTCACTATCTCTCCCTTACCTACAAGTTCCTTGTACCTCCTTTCAGCGCGCACCTCAACATCCGCCGTAACAAATAATTTTAAATCAGCTCCGGGAAATACAACCGTACCTATATCCCTCCCATCCATTACCACTCCCTGACCGTGGTCCATTGCCTGCTGCAATGCAACCATTTTTTTACGCAATGCCGGAATAGCGGCTACCTGGCTTACAAAACCGGAAACCTGGATGGATCGAATTTCGGCCTCCACATCTTCGCCGTTGAGGATAGTTATATTCAATCCATTCCTGTTTACAAAAGAAATGGTTATATTATTTAGGGCTTCCGTTACCTCGTTTGGGTTTTCGATATCCACTTTTTGACGGAGGAAGGCCAATGTCACGGCACGGTACATAGCGCCCGTATCTACAAATATGTACCCCAACGTTTGGGCGAGTTGGCGGGCCAATGTGGATTTGCCACACGAAGAATGACCATCAATCGCAATAACAAGGTGTGATGAATTCAAAATTGTGTCTTATTTAGTAGAAAATAGCAATGAAACGATACTTCTTTCTCTCCACAACAATCATTGCTCACCATTGCGGACATAACAAAAAAGTCCTGCAAGCGATGAGCTGCAAGGACTTTCTCTATACTAAATACATATTCAGACAAATCAATATTCCTCCTCATTAAAAAGGAAATCATCTTTTCTGGGATAATCTGGCCATATATCCTCCATCGATTCATAGATTTCAAATTCGTCTTCCAATTCCTGTAGGTTCTCTATGACTTCGAGAGGCGCACCTGACCGGATGGCGTAATCAATCAACTCATCTCTTGTGGCGGGCCATGGAGCATCTTCCAAATTGTGGGCTAATTCCAGCGTCCAGTACATACGAATGGTTATATTAAAGGTGAATAATTTTTTTTAAAAACAAAAAAGTTGTGAATAGGTTTTGGTCAATCTCTTAGCACAAAACACTGACTTATTTCAAAAAATGCAGCAAATTAGTTGAATGTCAAATAATTAACATCGCATCTCCATAACTGAAAAAACGGTACTTTTCTTTCACTGCCTGTTGGTATGCTTCCATGATCAAATCGAAGCCACCAAATGCGGCCACCATGATAACCAAACTAGTCTTGGGTAGGTGAAAATTGGTAATCATACTATTCGCAATGCTAAAATCGTACGGAGGATAGATAAATAAATTTGTCCATCCTTCGGAAGGCTTTAGCATACCGGTGGCGGAAACGGAAGATTCAATGGTTCTCATTGACGTTGTACCAACTGCACATACGCGCTTATTTTGCTCCTTTGCTTTGTTTACAAGGGCAGCGGCTGATTCTGTTATACTATAATATTCCGCATCCATCTTATGTTTTGACAAATCTTCGACATCAATGGACCGAAATGTACCCAGGCCTACATGGAGTGTCACTTCGGCAAGCTCTGTTCCTTTGATCTCAAGCCGTTTGAGCAATTCACGGGAAAAATGCAAGCCTGCGGTTGGTGCCGCTACAGCACCTATTTCTTTGGCATATACTGTCTGGTACCGCTCATTATCCAGGTCCTCAGGTGTGCGGGTAATGTATTTCGGGAGGGGCATACTACCCAATATTTTCAGTACACCACGAAATTCTTCCTCTGTTCCATCGTAAAAGAATCGGATTGTTCTTCCTCTGGATGTTGTATTATCTACTACTTCGGCTACGAGGATGTCATTGCCTTTGTCATCGGCAAAATACAACTTATTACCTACCC
>JAUMBK010000323.1:0-20438 GCA_032115795.1 Saprospiraceae bacterium
CAGACTTAATTTTAAAAACTTTCTCAATTTTGACATAGGAATAATTTGATTTGCCATATCGGTTTTTTAATACCGAAAATAGCTGTCAAATCATCCTTGAAAAAGTGGTTCACTTTGCTCCGGAATGAGTGGTTCACTTTGCTCCGGAATGAGTGGTTCACTTTACTCCGGAATGGGTGGTTCACTTTACTCCGGAATGGGTGGTTCACTTTGCTCCGGAATAGGTGGTTCACTTTGCTCCGGAATACTCACACAATGGCCACCGGATTGTCCAACAGTGTATCATTATATCTTAAATCATGGTATCCTAACACTTTTTTACTATCATTTATGGGCAACCACTATTTGAATTTATTTACTCTCTTCAATTTTTTCCAGTAACTCCTTGCGCACCAATTCAAAAGCAGTTACGTGGTCATATTTTTCCGTTGGTCGTATTATGGCTGTAATATCACCGATAAATTCATCATCCTTCATTTTTGCCTCCATATTCTGCAAATACACTTTTTGTGAGGGAGGTTCATCAACTGCATAATCCATGTAAGTATGATAACATTTCAACAAGAATTCTTTGTTGATTTTTGGAGATTGAACTAGTGCTTTATATATATCGTATAAATCACGGCCTTTCCTTCGTTGGTATAGGGCTCTCATTTTTGTACCCAAAAGTTCTTCCATTTGGTAGGTTGTGATTTGGCATGCACCTGTAAACCAGGAAGAATTTACCTGAAAAGGTAATTTGTGGCAGCCTAATACAGTGAAATGTTCACGACAATTAGTTTCTACTTTTAGACGTAGTCTTTGAATTGGTGGAAACTCTGATTCAAATCGGTAATATAGAGTAAAGTTGTTTTCTTTCTGTTTTCGTGTAGGATCTCCTAGAAAAGTTAACCTCTCTCTTAGCCTATCTACAATGGGGCCGAATGGATCAGCTGTTATTTGCACTAGATCAATATCTTCAGAATAGCGGGGTTGGGGACTTAAATACAATTTGTGCAACGCCGTTCCACCTCTGAAAGCAAGGCTTTTTGATAGAAATTCATCTGAAAATATTTCTACTAAAGCCCGGCATATCACAAGGTCTTGCTCTACTTGTTCGTTGGTTTGCCATGGTACTTGATTAGCCCATTCTGTTATATATGCCTGTGGTATCATTCGTCAACCTCTATTGTAGTGTTTACAATTACTTTCCACCTTTCATTAGTCCCAAAACCTTTAGACGGAGCTGATGCTTTCAACGGGATCCTGAATAAAGGAGATTGATTCTTATCCAATGCATCATACAAAGCATTGGCAAGTGATTGGTTGTTAAATATTTTTTCCAACATATAACCCAAACGTTGCAAAGCAGTTACAGGAACGTACTGGAGCAGGTTTTTATCAAAAGCATCAACCTGAATACTTTCAATTAATTCTGACAGAACGGTAGCTACTCTGTTAATACCACCTACCCGTTTGGCATATTGAATTAAATCTACGGCCGTCAATGCAGGGTTTGATATTTTTAAAAACCCAGTCTCGGTTTTTCGAATGTCTAAAAGTGTATCAGGTATTTCTTTTTTACTAATGTAGTTCATTTTTAGACCCTTTTTCTGCATAGGTCTAAGTACTGGAAATCCAGTAACCATAAAAAATTCCTGTGGTTGTTGGTGCGAAGCTCCATGATAGGCTGCTGCACTTAATAATGCCAAATAGTAAGGCCTGCCTAATTCCTTCATAAAAGCATCTAAAAATAAAGTTGGAGGAAGAATTCCTCTCGACCTGTATTGAGGAGGTATGATGAGGTAATAACCTTTGTGTATTGAAATTATCAATCCTTTATCTGCCAGTCTTTTCAATGCAAACTTATTGGCAATGTCTGAAAGTTCTGCAAAATAACCACGAAAATCTTTTAGAGTAAACGCATATTTCCCATTCATTAACAGATGGGTTACCCAATCTTCAGCATTTTTGTATTGTTTTGAATTTTTCAAAAATTAATAATTTTGCGAAAGGTAGTGAAAAATGCTACTTTTTGCAAATAATTTCTTTTTCTCGCTTTTTCAATTGTGCAATAGAAAAAATCTTATGTTATGATTTTTAGAAAGAGGTCATAAGTTTGATATCAAAAGTCCTCCCTCCTTCTTGGTCCGGTTTTTGTACTTTCATTATATTATGCATTGATTAAAATGCGTTTATATATATTACGTAAATTGAATTTGAATGACATCAGCGCGGTGGGACTTTCATATAACGGCATTTAAGGCGTACCTGAGGGTGGAAAAAAAATACAGCCACCATACATGTCTGGCGTATGAAAACGACCTAATCCAATGCAGCAGGTATTGCCTTCGCATCTACGAGATGAAGGAGTGGGAAAGCGTCAGGGCCATGCACATCCGCAGCTGGGTGGTAGCCATGATGGGAGAGGGAACAACCGCCACGTCAGTCAACCGCAAACTATCGTCGTTGCGGACGTTTTTTACCTGGATGTTGCGCAAAAAAATCATCACAGCCAATCCCATGCTGAAAGTGATGGCACCCAAAAAGCCCAAGCGACTGCCGGTCGTAGTGCAGGATGTCAATATGCACCGCCTGCTGGAAAAAAATCTACAGGCTGAAAGTGGTGATGAATACATTGCTGCCCGCGATCAGTTTATCCTCGAAGTATTATACAGCACGGGCATGCGTAGGGCAGAACTTGTCGGACTGAACATCGCAGACATCGATATCAGCCGCCAGGAAATCAGGGTGCTGGGCAAGGGAAATAAAGTCCGCAGCATACCCATAACGCCTGCACTGGCTTCACACTTGAAAAAATACCTGGAGATCCGTCAGACACATGCAGGCAGCCATGACAACGCTTTGTTTTTGACCGGCAAAGGCGAACGAATTTACCCGCGGCTGGTCCATACGATAGTACATCATGCACTTTCTGCCATCACCACCCTGGAGAAAAAAAGCCCGCACGTTCTCCGGCATTCTTTTGCCACGCACATGCTGGACCGAGGGGCTGACCTGAATGCCATCAAAGAACTTTTGGGACACGCCAACCTGTCAGCTACACAGATTTACACCCACAATTCCATAGCCAGGCTCAAGGAGGCATACACAAAGGCACATCCCCGCTCCACGGAATAGTCTGCATCTATTTTTTGAAATTTTTAACGTTCTGTGGACAACTTCCTTCGCTCTGTGGTCGTTTAGTTAAGAAGGACGGAATGCTGTCCATCTATTGTGTAACGATTGAAAATTTGACGACGTATGCAGGTAACATTTCAGGCGATACATTTTGTCGCAGACCAGAAATTAAAGGAGTATATCAGCGAAAAACTGGAAAAGTTGAGCAAATTTTACCCGAAAATCATTGAAACCACGGTCTTCCTCAAATTGGAAAACGCCGGTCAGATTCGCGACAAGGTGATAGAAATTAAAATGAATGTGCCGGGCAAGACATTTGTTGTCAGACATACCGACAAAACATTCGAAGCGGCTTTCGATGATGCCCTCGAGATGCTGAAAAAGCAAATGAAAAAGCAACACGACAAAGTCCAGGCATCTGCAAGGTAATTGTACACAAATAAAAAAAACAGGTTCCCCAGCGGAAAAAAAAGAAACCAGCTGGGAACTTTCTTTTCCAATATGGTGTTTGCAATATCAGTATAACGATACGACATTTTTACGAAAGCCAAATTTTCTTTGTTGTAAACAGGTTTTATATATGATTTACAGAAATAGAAAGATTGACTAAGTAAAAATACAATTATGGGGATGACCGGTATCGACAGGAAAGTGGATCGGTCTGTAAGCATGCCGGAGCAAGATTGTTCACTCCGTTAAACATGGCAATCAAACAACAAACGGCGATAATAACTTCGCATTGGCCGCCTAATCCAGGATTGGGACGCCTCTAGTGCCGCCCGGCTGACGTCCGATACACGCCGGTTGCCGCACTTCATCCAAACTGCGGACTCAGGTGAGGGGAGGGCTTCTGCCCCAAGCTGAAATTTTTGAAGATACGATGAGGGCGCCGTGGGCTTCTGTACCTGCCCGATTCCGACAATCCGAACAGAAGATAAGCATGTAGAAAGCATTCAGGTGCTTTGTCTGGACCAGGGTTCGACTCCCTGCATCTCCACAACAAAAAGGCCTTCACTAGATAGTGGGGGCCTTTTTTTATGCATAGAAGTGCCTTCGTATCTTAAGTTAGGGTGTAACATTGGTATTCGATGTAACAATCTCTCATCTTTCTCAAATCCCACTCATGGGTCATGTGCTTTGCCTGCAGCAGGGGAAAACAATATGGCTTGTCGACCTCTGATGACTGATTTTAATCATATTTCCTACGAGCATAATTGGTTACCTTCGTGGCGATAGAAGTTTGTTTTGACTGTTAGCCCACATATTCTATGAGTGGTTTTTCTTTAGTAGATGGGGGGCTTGTGACGAAAAAATAGTTATAAAATGGCTGCAAATTCGGTAAAATACATATTCTTCACAGGAAAAGGAGGCGTAGGAAAAACCTCACTGGCCTGTGCCACAGCGATTGGCTTGGCGGATAGCGGAAAAACGGTTTTGCTGGTCTGTACGGATCCGGCATCCAACCTGCAGGATGTGCTAGGTACAACCGTCAGCAATGAAATCATGCCCGTGCGTGGTGTAGAACGACTGTACGCAGTCAACATTCTGCCTGATGCTGCCGCTGACGCGTATCGAAAGAGGGTGACCACACCGCTCGAGGGTATGCTTACCTCTGAGGAGATAGCCGGTATTCAGGAAAATTTGTCTGGCGCTTGCACGACAGAGGTAGCCTCTTTTGATGAGTTTTCGCGTTTTATTTCAGGAGAGGCGAATGGTCAGGGTGCGGATGTGATTTTGTTTGACACTGCCCCAACTGGTCACACGCTGCGTTTATTGTCTCTGCCGGCAGCGTGGTCTGGCTTCACGGCCGAGCACCCTGATGGTGCTTCGTGTCTTGGACCTACCTCCGCACTGAACAGCAGCCATGATCGGTACACCAAAGTACTCAGTCGCCTGCAGGATGGCAAAATTACGACGTTTTATATCGTCTCTCGCCCAGATAAAGCATCGCTCAAGGAAGCCGCACGCACCAGCATGGAGATGGCTTCGCTCGGACTCTGCAACCAGGTATTGTATATCAATGGCGTATTTAAAGCGATGGACAAAAGCGATCCGTTTGCTGCATATATAGAAAAGGCAGCTGAAAAGCAATTGGCGGAAATGCCTGCGCAACTCAAAAGCCTGCAATCGAGCAGATTTCCACTTTTGCCTTACAACGTGTTGGGCATCGAAAAACTTCGCTCGATGTTTGATCCGGAATTACAGCAGAAAATAGCGACAACTAATGCGATAACAGAGCAACCGACAATTCATTTGGAGAGTCTGGCACGACTGGCAGAGGGTCTAAGTGCCCACAGGCAGGCAGGATTGATCATGACGATGGGAAAAGGCGGTGTCGGAAAAACATTGGTGGCATCGGCAATCGCCGTGATGCTGGCAAGCAAGGGGCTTGACGTCCTATTGACAACCACTGACCCTGCGGCACATATTCGGGATTTTACATCGCAGCTGGCAAGTTTGCCAGGAACGTTGGACATTGAGCAGATAGACCCAAAGATGGAAACCCAGCGCTATGTCGCAAAAATCATGGATACAAAAGGGAAGGACTTAGATGAGGAGGGAAGAAAATTACTGTTGGAGGATCTCCAATCGCCGTGCACCGAAGAGGTAGCTGTGTTTCACGCCTTTTCCAGAGCGATTAGTCAGTCAAGACGCAGATTTGTAGTTGTGGATACAGCTCCGACAGGGCACACATTGCTCTTACTGGATACTGCCGGAAGCTACCACCGGGAAGTAATGCGCCACAATGACCATGCCGGCAAAGTGCGTACGCCGTATATGTCTTTGCAGGATGAGGAGCAGTGCAACATCCTGTTGGTTTCACTCCCTGAAACAACGCCCATGAGGGAGGCTGCCTCCCTTCAGGATGACCTTGCCCGAGCGGGAATCAAACCTTATGCCTGGGTCATCAATCAAAGTTTATCCTTGGTAAAGGGGATGACAGACCCTGTTCTCAAAAGCCGTGCTCTGGCAGAAGTGGGTGTCATCCACGCGATTGAAAGCGGGTTGGCTACCCGGACGTTTGGCATTCCCTACATCGCCGACGAAGCGCTATTACCGGCATTGCTTGCGGGTCTGGGGAAGTAAATGCAGTTACATTGAAGTAAGGCATCGTTCCATCTGACTGGTTGACATATTTTTTACGTATCACATGGAAGGAGAATTGCACAAACAATGGTCGTTCGATCGTGCGAATCTCATGATTTGGATTGGGTTTTGCAGCTATGGTTTGAGCGAGTTCTGCCAAAATGGTACAAGAGAATATTTTCATCGAATGGTTGAATAAGTTATTTAATTTTTTAAATAGAACCAGGATAAAGTATATTGTAAAATTCAAAAAAAAGATTAAATATTAATTAGACTAATTACAAATAAATAAATAAATAATAAAAACTGCACTGAAAAATACATCATTGGGTACTTTTTAATATATTTACTTCAAGTAAGAAAAATAAACAATTTACGTTGCTAATCTCTAGGGTAAACAGGGAGAAAGTGTACTGGAGAAGCGCCCTTTTGGAATCTATTGGTACTACAGATTCCAAGTATAGTAGCGTATAAAATGTACTGTTGTCAATTTATAGTTAATTCATAAAATATTCGTGTATGCAAACGAAATGGAACTTCCATGCTGTAAAGGCAAATCAGGCTTTGGCTCTTAAATTCTTTATACTATCGGTATTTTTTGTGCCGATGGGCTTGGTGGCGCAACCCACCTGGCAAGTTCAATCCGATTATTTTGGTGAACGCAACACGCTTGCCCAACCGAGAACGATACGCGGTATGGCCTTGAGTAAGGACGGGCTTTCTGTTTACACAGGTCTTATACAAAGCCCTAGTACGGGTACCACATCATTACGAAAAGTCAGTTCCGAGATACTGGCGGTGCCGGGCACCGATCACGTAATTTTCGGTAACGGCATGCCCTGCGGTACTAATACTGCTGATCCGAAATTTGGTCAGGTAGGTGCTAATCCAGTATATGCAGGCGGCTCGACCTGCGTGGATGGCACCCCAAGTTATACGGGTGGTTTCGAAGGCTGGATAGACGTGCCAAACTCACCGGAAGGCATTGATACCGATGACCGGGGGAATGTATATGTTGCATTGACTTCAGGCATTTCGAATGCATCACGCGTCGAGATTTACAACTCTGACCTCTCAGTCCAAGTTGGTACGTTTATGACCAGTGGTAACCCACGAGGTGTTCGTATACATAAAATCGGAAGTATATATTATGCTTACATAGCTTCTGAACTTGGACTGCAGCGATATAATGTCACCGATGTGGCTGCCCCTGTGTTGGATAATTCATATACTCCTGGTATTTTTGGATTGACAAATCTGGATATAGATTTAGACGGAACGGTTTATGTAACAGGCAATAATCAAGTGCGCCGGATTAGCTCTTCCGGCGTGCTGACGCACACCGTGACCGTTACCAATGCGCAAGGCGTGGCTGTGTATTACGATAAACTGTATGTCATCAGAACGGGGAGCCCAACCCAGCCCATCACTGTATTGAGCAAGGCTGACCTGACAAGCGCTGGACCGGATTTGACTGTTCAGGATTTCGGAATCACCCGAATTTAGAGCCATTGATGTGAACGTACAGGGACATCTTTACATTTCGGAAGAAAACTACAACGGCATGAACTCAACTTGTGGCGGTTGTTTGACAAGTTATACGCCCCCGGCAACTACATTCAATCAGTCTCCGACGGCTATAACCGGAAGGATTTACTTCGACCGCGTGGTAAGGTCTTCCCCCGTCAGACCGGAATACGCAAATATTCAAGTAGCTTCCCTTACGCACAAACTTTGCGGCACTCTTGGCTCGGTATCGTTCACCTATGATGAGTGGTTTCCAGGGAGTCAATATCGTTTGAATGGCGGCGACTATGTCTCTGCCCCAGCTTCCCCTTTTATGCTGGACAATCTGGAAGATGGGATTTACACGATTGACTTAAAAGATGGAGCAGGTAACGTTTCTACTACGACATTTACCATTGAGTACCGTCCTGTCAAGAATGCTACACAAAGCACCACACATACCACCATCCAGGGGGCGATTGATGCGGCGGCAGCGGGTGATGTGATTGAGGTGTGTGCGGGTACGTATGTGGAAAATGTGACCATCAGTAATAAGAATCTTACTTTCCGCGGCCCTAATGCGGGATTGAACGATGCAAACGGTACGCGAGTGGCAGAGGCTATCATCATTGCAGCCAGCAATGCACCACTGATCACGATCGAAGACAATGTGAGTAGCTACACGATTGATGGATTTAAGTTGGTGGGTGCGGATTACAGTAACGACGTGAACGGAAGCATCATTTGGGCCAGCGGCGGTGCTACGGTGAGCAGTATCCTCAACAACATCCTGGTGATCACCAGCAATGCTACTTATGCCAAGCGTTACATCTGGTTGGGCGGCTCATCTGCTGTCAACAGCGGCGGTTCTTATATTTCTGGTAGCATCAGCCACAACAGCTTCACGGCTGCAGGCAGTGGTAAAGGATTTGCGGGCATCACAATGCAGAAGTGGTCAAAAGACTTTAATATCACCGGCAACAAGTTTGCCAGCATGAAGGGGCATCGCAATCTGTTGATTCATGCGCCTACACCATCGGTGGTGGTTTCAGGTAACGAGTTTTTCAGTTCCGATGATGCCAGCAATGGCGGAAGCGGACGCGAGCTGATCAGCATCCAAACGAACTCATCGGCATCACCTGGTGGTATCACCATCCGCAATAACTCATTCAGCATATCTGGTAAAGCTATCTCGGTTGCAAATGTCAGCTATGGTGGATCTATTTCCATCACCAACAATGAATTCACCAACGTCAGTGGCGCCATCATCAATAATGGCAGTACGGGAACCATCATTGCCACTTGCAACTGGTGGGGTGCGGATTGCGGCCCTGTCAGTGGTGACATTGTCGGCAGCGCTACTTCCACTCCATGGCTGACCAGCGGCACCGACAGCGATGCGGGAGCTATGGGCTTCCAGCCAGCAACAGGCACCTGTACAGGTGGCGAGATGAGCGCTGCAGTAACGAAAGTGGATGTGCTTTGCTATGGCGCTTCTACCGGTTCCATTGACCTGATGGTAACGGGCGGTGTGTCTCCGCACAGCTATGTATGGAGCAGTAACGCCACCACAGAAGATATCAGCGGTCTGGCAGCAGGTACGTATTCGGTGACTGTTACCGATAAGTGCGGACTCACGGCAACGGCTTCTGTGACGATTATACAGCCAACAGAGATCACAGGTAGTGGGGCCAAGAAGTCCTACAACGGATCTGACTTGAGTTGTGCTACGTCAACCGATGGTGAGATCACGGTGACGGCTTCTGGTGGCACCGGCACGCTTACGTATAGTATCAATGGCGGCAGCTATCAGTCAGATAATGTATTCAGTGGCCTGGCGGCAGGCATACATACGCTGAGCGTGAAGGATGCCAACGATTGTGTGGTTTCACTGGCGAGTGTAACGATCACGGCACCAGTAGCCATCAGTGGCTCTGGAGCGGTTACGTCTAATTACAATGGTTCACAGCTGAGTTGCAATGGATCAACAGACGGAGAGATTACGGTTAGTGCGAGTGGTGGTACCGGCACGCTTACGTATAGTATCAATGGCGGCAGCTATCAGTCAGATAATGTATTTACGGGCCTGGCAGCGGGCGTACACACGTTGAGTGTGAAGGATGCCAACGATTGTGTGGTTTCCCTAAGCAGCGAGAGTATTACGGCTCCGAGTGCGATTAGTGCCAGTGCAAGTAAGAAGTCCTATAACAGTGCTGATCTGAGCTGTACTACAGCCAGCGACGGCGAGATCACGGTTAGTGCCTCCGGCGGAACAGGCTCGCTTACTTACAGCATCAATGGCGGCAGCTATCAGTCAGATAATGTATTTACGGGACTGGCAGCGGGCATCTACACTTTAAATGTGAAGGATGCCAACGACTGCATGGTTTCACTTGGCAGCGTTAACATCGCAGCCCCTTTACCAATCAGTGCTTCTTCTTCAGCCACAGACATTCTGTGCGGTGTAAGTGGTGCGGATGTGACCGTTACAGCCAGCGGAGGCACGGGCAGCTTGAGCTACAGTTTCGATGGCACCACGTACCAGAGTAATAATATATTAACAAATGCGCCTTCCGGTCCTTACATTGTAACGGTGAAAGATGCGAATGATTGCACAAATTCAACAATAGGTACGATTCTTTATAAGCCTGTTACCAATGTAACAAAGGCTATGAATTATGCCACAATTCAGTCGGCCATCGATGCGGCTACTTTGGGTGATGTGATTGAGGTGTGTGCGGGTACGTATACAGAAAATATAACCATTAACAAACGGCTTACCATAGATGGTGCGGGTAGTGGTAGTGATGCATCTGGTAATACTATAATTACTGCAGCGGCATCCGGGATATCTACGATCGTTTACAGCACAGGCGGTACGGATGCAAGTAGCCGACAAGTGCTGAAAGATGTACGCGTAACTGGCGCAATTGGGGGTACAGGCAATAACAATAGCGGAATCCTTATTTCCGGTGGATCAATGGGTTATTTCACGTTTGATAACATCACCGCTACTGGTAACACTGGACATGGCCTGGTTTCGAACGTAGCTCCTGCTACGAGTACACTTTCCGATTTGATCATTACTGGTTCAACGTTCTCGAGTAATGGTTCTGCGGGTGTCCGGACAGCCTCACACAGTGTTGATGGATTCACGGTATCAAACAGTTCATTCACCCATAATACCGGACTTGGAATCGCATTTAATCCATCCGATAACACTACAGCTCAAATCGGTGGAGTTTCGCTGAACAACGTTACCTTCAGTGGCAACAACAGTACAGCTGACGTGTATGCTTTCCGTATGCTGGGTAACATGAGCTTGAGCAACGTAGATTTCCAGGGATCCAATGGTTCCGGATTGTTTGGTCTTTACCTGCTTGGAGGTTATGTTAACCAAACCAGCGCCCCCGCAATCGGCACGGTTACGCTCAATGATGTTACGTTTACCGGAACATATACATCTGCCGGCCTTAACTTCCTCGGCTATAGCAACCTGGCCGGTGTGAGTATGACTGATGTCGTATTGAATATTTCCAATCCGACAGCCAACCGTGCGCACCTGCGTTTGAGTGGTGTAGCCGGAACATTGAACCTTGGCAACACCGCATTTATCACTCCTGGTTCTGTTCCGCCTGCACTCGATATCTTGCTTAACAGCAACTTCGGTTCTTTAGAATCTATTGCTACTGTACAGGTCGACGCAACCAATGCTACCTTCGATGGTGTATTGGGTAGCACAATGACGCTCAGCCAGCTTTTTGCTCGCGAGGACCGTATCCGCCATGCTATCGATGGCACCACGGATGCAACCGGATTCGTTCGTGTCAAAGCAGGAGAGGTGTTTGTTACAACGAATAGTTTTGCTTCCCCTGCCACGGCCGCCAGCGTACAGCGTGGTATCGATGCCGCTGCTTCAGGTGATATCCTAAACATCAATGACGGCACCTACACCACCCAAGCAATTACCGTAAACAAGCAACTTGACATTCGTGGTCAGGGTGCCGGTACTATTATTCAACGTTCCGGTGGCGATGTATTCACTTATACGGCTGCCGGCTCTGGTTCGTCTTCCAGCAACAGGGCTTACCTGCGCAACTTGACGATCAGTGGATCTACAAAAGGTCTAAATGCAAGTGAATTGGTCAATTACCTGACCTTGGATGGAGTGACCTTAGATGGAAATAGCAGTTATGCCATTCACTTGAACAATACAGCTGGAATCATGAATGATTGGGTCATCAGCAATTGCACATTTAATGCCAATTCCGACGGCTTCCGTATGGGGATGGCTGCAAATATTGATCGCCTTTCGATCACTGGCACAACCTTCTCCAATCACGTGAATTCTGCAATTTACATTCCCCAACAGTCATCAAGTCCTGGAGGGTGTACCAATGTAACAATATCCGGAAATACATTTACTAATAATGCAAATGCCTCCAGTAATAACGCGGCGATGTATATAGAGAAGTTGTCCAGCGCGTCTATCAGTAATAATACGATCACAAATAATGGCCCAACGACTAATCCCAGGGGCATTTTACTTAATCTAAAATATGGAGATTATAGTAATGTGACAATTAGCGGGAATACTCTCAATGAATCGAGAGTATGCTCAGGCACTACGGGAATGGGGATATTAGCTGCCGGTTTAAATACAAGTTCGTACGCTGCTAATCCTGCATCATTGGGTAATGTTTCAATTGTCGGAAATGAAATAAAGGGAGCATTCTACGATGGCCTCGTTATTGCCGGAAATGTTCAATGGTCAAGCACTTCAATTTCTAATAATGAGCTGTCTGATGCTCGACGTAGTTCAGTTCTGCTTTACGGTTCAGCTTCAGCTTCTGCAATGACCGGATTGAGCAATAATAGTTTCTCCGGGAGTGTTGCTTCAATAGTAAATGCTGATGCTGCAAGTACGGTTTCCGCTACCTGCAACTGGTATGGCACCAACGATCCATCAGGAGTCGCATCATTCATCTCAGGCTCTGTCACCTATAGTCCCTGGTTGGTAGATGGTATGGATGATGAAGCCGATTTAAAAGGCTTTCAACCCAAAGACAATGCGTGTCTGGGAGGTATTCCGGTTACCCTCACAGTGGAAGCTCCGGCTACTGCAGAGTGTGGAGATGAGATAACTGTGAACATTAAAGCAAAAGATATTTCAACCTTTGTCAATGGGTTACAGTTCTCCGTAAATTGGGACCCTACAAAATTTGAGTATGTTTCCAGCACTTTCGATCCTACAGTTTATATTTCAACCAACGATGAACCCCAAATCATACATCCTGCATCTATTGCAGAACCAAGTACAGGTGAGGAAGGATCAATTACCTATCTTTGGGGCGATCTTTTAGAACCTTATGGTGTTGCAATACCTGATCATAGCATTTTAATGAGCCTCGTTTTACGAGTAAAACGATCGGGAGTACATTCAATCAGCATTACCTCGATTCCGACGGAGGTTTTGGCATCAGGAGGTGAAAACTTTGATGATGTAGCCGTTGTAGTGAATAATGCGACCATTACAATTACGGATGATATTGCCCCGGATATAACGACCTCCGAGGATGTGATGGAATCTACAGAAGATGACGCATGTACCGCCTCCGTTACCATTGAGTACGCTGTTTTTTCTGATAATTGTGACGGCAGTACACTATCCTGGGAAATGACCGGAGCCACCGTGGACGACGGCGATGGACAGGTGGGCACTTACACGTTCAATAAAGGCGTTACAACCATCAAATACACCGTGACAGATGCCGCTGGAAATATCAAAACGGACGAAACCGAAGTTACGGTTGAAGATAATCAGAAGCCTACGGTCACCTGCGATAATCCAATCCCTGTAAATGCTGATGAAGATGCATGTACGTATGCCTCTTCGCAGTTGACAGCGCCATTAAACTCGGACAATTGCACCGTAACGAGTGTTGTTGCCAGCCCGGCGTCGTTGGTATTGGGATTCAACACGGTAGTGTGGACAGTAACAGATGGCAGTGGCAACACAGCTGCCTGTGAGCAAGAAGTGACAGTGATCGACACCCAGCATCCGACAATCGAAGATATGCCGGAGAGCTTTATAGCTGAAAGAACCTGCGCCGGTCTGGTGACCTGGATTCCACCCACAGCTGTTGATAATTGTACAGTTGTCTCTCTCACCAGCAACAAGGCGCCAGGCAGTTTTTTCCCCGAGGGATCCACCACGGTTGTGTATACCGCCACGGATCAGTCTGGAAATACGACGGCATCCAGCTTTACGATTACAATAATACCGTTTACAATTTCTATGGCTTCCACAAACATTACGTGTAATGGCTTAAAGGACGGGACCGCAACCGTAAATACGCAAAACACCCAGGGTCCGGTAACCTACCTCTGGAGCAACGGCAGGAACACAGCAATTATTACAGGGCTTGCAAAGGGGACGTACACCGTAACGGTTACAAATGGAAGCTGTACGAAAACAGGGTCAGTCACCATTACAGAACCAGCGCGTTTGAATGCAACCTACAGTACGTCAAACATAACGTGTTTTGGATTATCAAATGGCATTGTCCTCTTCCAGAATCCGGTGGGGGGCTACGGCACATACGAATACTCCATCAACAATGGCAGCAGCTGGCAGGCTTCTCCTTCCTTCACGGGATTGGCGGCCGGAAGCTATACCCTGGTAATAAGAGATGGTGCATACCCATTCTGCACGAGAACGCTGGCCACAATCTCACTTACTCAGCCGGCACAACTGGCTGTCTCAATTACGTCAAAAAACGGCTTCTCAGCTTGTCAGGGATCTACAATTACCTTGACTGCAACGATCAGCGGAACGTCAACAGGACCGACATATTTATGGAGTAACGGAGCAACGACAAGCACGGTGAATGTGAGCGCCCTTGGTACTTCACAATTTACTGTGACGGTGACAAATTTTTCAGGTTGCACTGCAGTTTCGCCTTCGCAAAGCGTCAATATCAGCCCCAATGTGATTTCCAGCGTCAGTATTGCGGCAAATGTCACGGGACCAGTGAGTCCTGCCACAAGCATCACCTTTACTGCAACGCCCGTAAACGGAGGGACTTTACCTGTGTACAGCTGGAGAAGAAATGGCACAGTGGTAGGAACGAATAGTCCCACCTATACCGGGACGGGTTGGATCAACGGTGAGTCAGTTCAATGTGTTTTAACCAGCAATGCATCATGTGTAATAGGCTCTCCGGCCACGTCTAATTCCATCTTTATCACAATTGCGCCAACTTCAGTCAAATATGTGGTTTCTGATGTTACAGCCAACCGAGCTTACTATTACGATGAAAACATGCTTTTCCTTCAAAGTAACCCACTTTCAACCACTGTATTAAACGGGAAAACCAATGCGGAGGATATCTGGGCGACTTCCACAAACATATTTCTCTTGGATGGATCCAATAAACGTGTATACCGAAGTAATGGTGCCGGGAATGTATCAACCATGTCCCGTACGTTGAGAAATACAACTGGTGGTGCCCTGAACTTCTTGACAGGAATGGCAATAGTCGGAAATCACCTGCTTGTATTGGATAAAAGTGCCCGCATTATGTACCGGTATGATTTGACTGCTGCTTTTACGGGTACTGCCAATTATTCGGCTTTGCAAAGCATTGCTCTAAATACGCAGAACACAGCTGCGGAAGCACTCACTTATGATGCTACAGCAAATATTTTCTACGTATTAGATAATGCAAATACGAAATCATTCTACAGATACACGGTGACTTCTCTGCCTGCACAAGGCAACATTACACTGGGTACGGGAGTCAGATCCAGACCAATGAGAACCAATACAGGCGGCGGATTAAATAAACCGACGGGAGCCGTTTTCGATGGCAATCAACTACGAATCACTGACAGGGG
Organism: Saprospiraceae bacterium; assembly: GCA_032115795.1. Lineage (GTDB taxonomy): Bacteria > Bacteroidota > Bacteroidia > Chitinophagales > Saprospiraceae > OLB9. Next base: position 15,613 of record JAUMBK010000323.1, read on the forward strand.
CCTTGACAGGTCATTTAATTATACACTATCCGACTTGTATTTAACGCCAAATACAACCAACCAAAACGCTTTGTCAGCCAATCCACTGAATGCAGGTAATTTGAACTCAACGGGAATCAGCCTGGTCAATTCAACCACCCTAAACTTTAGTGAGGTTACTGAGAATCGATTGAAATCCGAGCCGGAAGCTGTTGGCCAAGAGTTGCTAATCACGTTGCACAACAACCCTGCCCTGGATTGGTTCAGAATGTCAGTATCAGGACTTTCTGAATTTGAAGATACAGAATTACAGATAATCGATTTGTCAGGTGTACAGGTTTACCGCGAAATCATCCCCAAAGGAATACAAACATTTGATAATGAATACAGTGTTCTGAATTATCCTCGCGGAACCTATCTGGTCAACGTTTCACAGGGAAGCCAGCGAAAATTCATCAGGCTGGTTCTTCAATAAAGTGGTACTGATGTTAAAAAAAAGAGCGGAGGGAATTCCGCTCTTTTTTTTTAAAACGAACACTAACAACTTTTCAGAAAAAAAAGTTCCTATGTGTGGTCCAAAAACGGTTTTTCATCACAGTAATTGGTTGAATATCCTTCGCGTTTTGGGCTATATATTGCTTTACGGAATCCTTAGATAGTTACGTGCCTAAGGAATTGCAAAACTGGATATTAGCAACTCCTTTAATTTTATACGTTCTCTGAGATGTCTCACTTTTCGGTTGGATTAAGCCCACCTATAATGCAAAGTTCTATTATTGGCCGCGCAATAAAGGACGAACTACTTTACCAATGATGGAAATTGTCTCCATCAATGTTTCATGCGCCAATTCTGCCGTGTCAAGCTGAAAGGTGATACGTGAGATGCCACCCCAGGCTTCAGAGTGTCGCAAAATTTTAGCTGCCACATTTTCCGGACTGCCCACGAGCAATGCTCCTTGATCACCCATTTGTGATAAAAAGCGGTCAAACGTCATCGGTGGCCAACCTCGCTCATTGCCAATCCTCGTCATCGCTGCAGCGTAGCCAGGGTAAAAATCCCGTACTGCTTCTTCATCCGTGGCTCCTACATAACCAAGCGAATGCAGTCCAACTTTCAAATTTTCTTCCGGGTGTCCGGCCTTCCTGCCAGCCTCTCGGTATAAGTCTATAAGTGGTTTGAATCTGTGTGTTTCTCCTCCGATTACCGCCACCATCAAAGGCAGGCCGAGCAGTCCAGCACGGACAAACGATTGCGGCGTTCCTCCCACACCCAGCCAGATGGGCAGGCGCTCCTGATGTGGTCTTGGGAAAATAGGTTGTTGGTGAAGGGCAGGACGAAACTTCCCCGACCAGGTAATCACCTGCTCATCCCTTATTTTTAATAGTAATTCCAGTTTCTCAGCGAACAGCGCGTCATAATCTTCCAGCTTGAATCCAAACAAGGGATAGGCATCAATAAATGATCCCCGGCCGGCCACAATTTCTGCCCTTCCTGCCGATACCAGATCAAGTGTCGCAAATTGCTGGAATACGCGAACAGGGTCATTCACACTCAACACAGTGACTGCACTTCCCAGACGGATTTTACGGGTTCGGGCTGCCGCTGCTGCCAGCAATACTTCCGGTGCCGAATCCAGGAAACCCTCGCGGTGATGCTCCCCAATGCCGAAAAAATCAAGGCCTGCCTCATCCGCATGCTGTATCCTTTCTAGCAGGTTGGCTATATAGGTGGTGTCGTCTGTCAGGTGCAGCTTGTCTCCGCTCATGCGGGCAGCAAAACTATCTATGCCTACTTCCATCGAATCTGATTGTGCTTATAAAAACAGCATCGAACAAAAAGGGTTGTTGGCTGCGTCCAAATCGATATTCATGATCATATATTCAGAATTTAACTGAAAATATTGTCATTCTTGAAACCCAGTTCTTTTCACCTTTATTGTATCAAATTCACACAACCTTTCCATGGGTGACAGGTTCACATTGATCCCTGCTCCAAGAAAACGTTTTAAGGTATGCCCCAGCCAGACAATGCAAAACAATCAAAGGCCGAAAAAATCCCTGCCTGCTGTTATTCGGTTTTGATAAACTTCATGGCCAGATGTTTGCCTGGCAGGTGTAATTGCAGAATGTACATGCCTCCCGGTAATCTGGAAATATCGATTGCATTTTCATCCTGTGAAACAAATTGCTTCAGCAACCTGCCATGTAAATCAAAGATGCCGGCACTGGAGGAAAGCCACCGTTCCGGTAAGGAAAAAGCCAGCATTTGAGAACTAACATGGAGGGCAATGCCCGAAGATTGTGTTTCGTCTGTTGCGGACGGACATTCTATCGCTGGAATTGTGATGACCAGCCGGCAAGACTCCTTTTCTCTGTCCCAAACGATGATTTCATAGGCCGTTCGTTCGTTCAGACCAGATAGGGTAATCGGCAAACTGGAGTAATCATACGTTCCGACGAAGGTACCATTGACCTTTACATTGAATTTCAACGCTGTGGCAGCATGGTTAAATTGGAGGGTAAGGTCGAATTTGCCTTCCCTGCACAGACCGAAGGACACGACAGGATTGCTCAGCTTGCATTCCTCACAACAGATTTTCTCTGTAAAGCTGGCATCTTCAATGCAATCCGGGTGAGCAAAGTCCTGAATGATAAATTTATACAATGTTGCACAGTCCGCCATGAGTGGTCCGATTTCATATACATCTTTGCCGTAAGCGAGCGTGTCAAAAACCACACCATTTACTTTTACAAGAAAGCCCTTGTTGCCAGGATGGTCGACTTTGAACTTGAGAATTGCCCAAAATTTCTTGTCCGCATTGCACGCACCGGGCTTGACTACCAGATCGACTATTTTGCACGCAGGAGGGGTATAGCAGGAAAATGTATATTCCTGAAGCAGGTTACAGCTTTCCATTTTTGAATCAAAAATCTTCACCACCACAAAAGGAAGGTCAAATTGAGTCTGTGTGATTTTCAACGGCAAGGAACTGTAGGGGAAGGTGCCAATGACCGTATTATTGATTTTCAGAACAAAGGTACCTTCTGTTCGTGTATGCTCAAAATCAACATCAAAGGCGACCAATTTGCCTTCTTCACAGAATTCGGTAATTTGCAAGCCAGATATTTCACAATCCAATTCACAACATATCGGCTCAGGGAGGTGGATGCCTGCACTGCACCCTTCAATAGAGAGATCTTTTACTGCAAACTCATAAATCGTCTTACAATCACCGGCAAGCGGGCCAATGAGATAGCTGGTTTCACCATATTCCAGTGTATCATAAATTCGACCATTACCCCGAACCAAAAATCCGTCGATGCTTCCATTTTGCTCGGTAAACGAAAGTCTGGCATAGAATTGTCCGTCATCACATGCCAGGGCTTCCACTTTCGGATTGGTCAAATGACAGGTAAACCGGCATGAATCCACTACGCCCAGTTCATAATAACCAAAGCAAAACTGATCTTTTTGGTCTACAATAAGAAATTCGTATTCTCTTGTCGGACTGAAAGGCAGGTTTTTTAGGCTGATGGGTAGGTCTTTGTACGCAAAAGTACCGTAACTGATTGAATTTCCGCCCAGCAGGAAGCTATCGGAAGTAAGCTGGTGTTTGAAATTGAGTCTGACAGAAAAGCTTTTTTTATCGGCATTGCAATCCACTACCTGAGTACGGATTTTGTAAATCTGACAAACACAGGGGTTCAGGATTTTTATCGTATCACAACATAACGGATTGTCATTGGCACATACAACAAGGGTATTGTATTCATCAAAGGTGCTGCTGGGGAATTTTTCCAGTTTCAGCGGCAAATCAGCATATTGGTAATACCCAAAAAATTTCCCATTGTTGTACAGGTCAAATCCTGTGTTTGGGGCGTTGTGTTCTAAATCAAATGATAGCGTATACAAATTACCCTCGCAGGCTGTCGTCGCCACTTCCCTGAATTTGATTGCGCAGTCCTGGTTGCAGCATTGGACACCTGCATTGATAAAGGACGTACACGTGGTTGTTTCCAGATCACGTACCACAAATTCATAATTCGTAGTGCAATCTCCTTGCAATGGGCCCAGAACTACAGGAAGATCAGCATAACGAAACTGTCCGTAATTCAGGCCATTGCCCTGTACCTTAAATTGCTCTGATGTGCCGGAATGGGTAAAATTGAGGTATACATAGAATTTACCCTGGTCATTGCAGCTGTCTATGGTGATCTGAAGGTCACCAATATCGCATTGCCCTTTTGCCGATGCAGAAAAGAACAGTGTTGCGAAAACCAAAAAAAGTGAAGAGAGTTTCATGCAATTTCAATTAATAAGCCACATTTTGGGCGACTGTTTGTAAAAAGCCATTTGAAAGTACCAACCATCCATTGGTCAATTTCTGTTTCTGGTTCATGCTTGATTTCAAAAAGACAAAGGAACGAAATATTAAAAAACATTGTAATATACGAATTTCTGATTTCTGCCAGGAAATTGCCTTCCACTTTTTTTTTAAAAGAACAATGTAACATGTAATGCACAAGGATATCAACCATAAGAATGCAGTTTTTCTAAACACATGAAATGAGCATGAGACGGTCACACAAACCATGATAATTATTTCTCATGCGAATTCCATTTGGCATTAATAATAAGTCACACAGAGTGTGACAAACTAAAAATAAACAAATGAAATCGACATGAGTAAAAGAATCATTTACATACAAACCAAAATGATTCTATTCCTCAACAAAGATTCCATGTGGCCTTAATATAAATTCACACGGAGTGTGATAAACTAAAAATAAACTTATGAAAATGATCCATGCTTGATGTTAAAAAATGCACCAGAACGGTGTGCATT
>JAUMBK010000324.1:0-3035 GCA_032115795.1 Saprospiraceae bacterium
AATCTCGCCCGTAGTAATGCCAAATTTTTTGTTTGTATATTCAGCCACGACTTCCAGCCCGTCGATGATACCGCCTCCCTTGATCACCAGCCCCGTTCCCAGCCCAATCAAAAATCCACCGAATAGGGAAATCAGGATCTTGTCATTGGTCACTGTCGGTATGTCGGCATAGACCATTAACAATGAAAGCAGCAGAATGGCAGCCATGGACTGAATGGTAAATGTCGGCCCGATTTTTCTATGACCGATGTAGACAAAGGGAAGATTGATGACCAGCAGCAAAATACTCATGTTGATATGGAACGCTTCGTGCAGTAGAATCGAAATACCTGTGACACCCCCATCGAGGTAATGGTTGGGGATCATGAATCCTTTGAGTGCAATGGCAGCACAAACTACACCCGATACAGTCTACACTATGGTTGACATTGAAAAAAGTTCGTTCCAGTGGATTTGATTTCGGTTTGCCATATTCGTTCCTGGATTTGGTTTTCCGGGCAAATTAACATAGAAAATGTCGAAAAAAAGGAAGCGCTGGTGAAAAAATACAATTGGTTCACAAGAGGGGGAGGGCGGTTTTATTCGGATAAGGGTAAAAAAAATGGCTGCTCCCCCCAGAACAGCCATTTTTGGCCTAAAGCCTCTCATGAAAATTTTCAAACCAAGGTGAAGGTTTCTCAAGCCTTTTACCCAATCTCTATATTCTAATTTATACTCAATCCACAATCAGTAAGACCAGGCAATCCGGGTAGGCCAGTGGTTTTTGGATGGTGGCCAACCCGGATCCGGTCAATGTTTTAATCCCTTAAACATTTCTGAACAATCTGGCTGATTCGTTAACACGCCGGGTGAAAGGTGATTTCCTTTTCACAATACAAATATGACAACTTCTTGCACGCAAGTAAAGCACAAAAATGCCTTGTTATAACATAATTATTATTGTAATGTAATATTGTTTGAAAATGAGTGTTTTAGTATTTTTTCTTATTGTGATGTTTCTTTTAGCTTCAGCATCTTTTGCTCTGCTTTTTACTCCAGCCAAACCTCATCCAGAAACAACCAGGCCGCCTGGCCATTGCCCTGGTGCCAGGCCGGGAGCTTTCCAGGTGGAATGTGTACCTGGATTTTTTGGTATTTACTGGCTGGCAATGCAATTTGCTCATGCCATTTTTTTACCTGAGAATCGCTGCTGATCGCTGTCAATTTCATTTCTGCGATCAATGCTCCTTTCGCATCGGTTACCAAAATTTTTTCCGGAGGGAAAATCCACGCACCTGTATTGGTTAGGCCGGTCAAGTGCAAGGTACTTATTGATTGCCAGGGGTCTGTTTCGATTGTGATCACCGTTGTATCGCCCTGAAATCCCAGGTAATCTTTTTTAAAATTTGTTGTCCCAAATGAGTGGTCTGTCAGCAGGCTGTCACTGCCCCTATATTCCCCGGCAGGTGCAGATACGTAAAACGACCGCATGGGTTTGCCTGCAAGAAAGCAGGAGACTTCCGCAGGTACCGATGGTGCAAAGTCGGGATGGAATGCCGTCACTTTTATGGTGCATGGATAGCGCAATGGCAGCTGGCTGCTCATAACCGGTGACGTATTTACCGGATTCGTGCCATTGCTAGTATAACGCAGTACGGCCCCTACCATTCGGAAATCTGCTTCTAAAACGGGTGCCTGAACACCTGTCATCACCATCGCGTGGGATAGCCTCGGTGGTGTCAATGCCAGTCTCGGCTGTAATACACCAATCACTGGTGCAATGAGCAGGAATGTGCCCAAAAGGAAGAGTCGGAAATCAGACATGAGGGATAAATTTATAGGGCAGCACGTTGCCGCTGTTCCATTGACATACATACAGATTGCCTTCATCATCCACGCATACGTCATGCGGATGCCTGAATAATTGTACGGTCTGGTACATGGGCAACCATCTTCCCTGTTCTTTTTTTGGCGTGGCTCCACCGATCAGGGACACAGGTTCGTTGTTTTTGTTGAGAATTAGGACAAACCCCGTATTGGCATTACCTGTATTGTCAGAAGTCAACACGGCAGCATAGAGATAATCACCGGAAATGACAGGACGACATACATTTGCTCCTGGTAAATGGATGGTTTCGAGATATTCTCCTTCTAATGTGAATCGTTTGAAGCAACACCTGTTTCGGTCAGTCACCAGCAGTGTGGGTGTTTCTGACCGGTCATCTATGCAGATGCCGTGTGCATTATCCAGTGAATCGTCCGTTTGTCCCTTGCCCCCAAACACATTTTTTAGCTTGCCATCCGGGCCGTAATGCATGATAAACTGCAGTCCGTAGCCATCGGCTACATATATGTTGCCATCCTCGGTCACGGCTGTTTCTGTTGGGACAAATTGCGTCGGATCGGTATATTTGCCAGATTCTGCAGGATAATTCCAGGTTTGGATAGTCTTACCATCCACGGTGGTTTTGATTACCTGGTGGCGGTCGGTATCGGTAATCAGTAAAAAGGCATCACTGCCGGCACTACCCAGCGTCAGACCGTGGCCACCGGGAAATTCATGTCCCCATGTACGGAGAATGCGACCGTCTTTATTAAATACCAGGACATTGTTGCGCGTATCGTTGGTCAACAGGATGAGTTCCTTTTTGTCTGTAAAGACCATTTCATGGCAGTCCTTGACAGAAGGGAGGGGAGAGGAGGAGAGTGGCCAAGGTTGTTGCCAGGTATATTTTTTGTCATTGTGCCCAAAAACCGGATCACCCGAAAAGGAAAGGAATGCCGGGCCTGCCGCCATTGATGCCAGTAAGCCTGCGCTTTGTTGTAAAAATGATCTTCGTTCCATTATTCGTAAAAAAAGATTTCATCAATAAAGTGGTGAATCTAGAATGTCCTGAGACTCCTAAATTGATTGAAGAATTTCAAATTAAAAATCTAGATCAAACAATTGTTGGATTTGCTACTTATAGAAATAGCGACCTTGTATTATCAACACCAATCAGCACGCATGGTGATATTAGTAGTTCAGGGTTGGCTGTTAATAATAGCAACGTTCT
>JAUMBK010000325.1:0-10983 GCA_032115795.1 Saprospiraceae bacterium
GAAGAGAAAGACGGCAAGTATTATATCAATGGGAAGCAGGCCGATTCCTATACCTTCAAGCAAGATTACTTTTGGATGATGGGTGATAACCGACACAACTCTGAAGATGCCCGCGTTTGGGGCTTTGTTCCTGAAAACCATATTGCCATTGAAATATTGTTTTCTTTACACGACAGCCAAACTAGGCCACTCAGTCATCCAGGACATGCGCAACCGCATTTTCAGGCACCTCACTCATTTGCGTCTGCGTTACTTTGATCAAACTCCTGTCGGTATATCCACTACGCGAACCATCAATGATGTCGAGGCAATCAACAATGTCTTTGCCCAGGGCGTCATCACCATCGTTGCCGATTTTCTGACGCTTGGGGCAGTGGTTGCCATGATGATTTATACCAGTTGGCGTCTGACGGCGATAGTCTTCATCACGATGCCCTTTATGGTCCTGGCGACGTATATTTTTAAAGAAAAGGTCAATATTTCCTACCAAAAAGTACGAACACAAATCGCCGCAATGAATGCCTTTTTACAGGAGCGAATTTCAGGTATGAAAACCGTGCAGCTCCTTCACGCTGAAGAAAAGGAAGCCAGGGCTTTTCGTACGATCAACAGGGCTTATACAGATGCAAATCTAGACTCAGTCTTTTACTATGCTGTTTTTTTTCCTGTTGTTGAGCTTGTTTCTGCAGTGTCACTTGCCCTGATGATCTGGCTGGGTGCCCAAGGCTACCTTGAAGACAAGGTCACTTTCGGTGCTTTAGTGGCGTTTCCGCTGTACCTTAACCTGATGTTCAGGCCTATCCGATTTATGGCAGACAAGTTTAATACGCTGCAGATGGGACTGGTTGCATCAGACAGGGTGTTTAAGGTTTTGGACAACAAGGAATCCATTACCGATACCGGCACAATCCAACCGACCCGTCTCGATGGACATGTTGCATTTGAGGATGTGTATTTTTCTTATGATGACGTCCATCCTGTCTTGAAAGGGGTCAGTTTTACGATCAGACCAGGGGAAACATGTGCCATCGTGGGCCGTACAGGCTCAGGAAAATCAACGATCATAAACCTGATCAGCCGTTTGTACGACGTACAGCAAGGGCAGATACTGATCGATAAAACGGACATAAAAGACTACAGATTGAAGTCATTGCGGCAGCGCATTGCCGTGGTGCTGCAAGATGTCTTTTTGTTTGAAGGGACGGTCCTGGACAACATCACGCTCAGGGATCCAAACAGGACTATGGGGGACGTAAAACAGGCCGCTATCGCCATTGGAGCAAATGATTTTATTGAAAAATTACCTGGGGGTTACTCCTTTTTAGTGGCGGAAAGAGGCAACAATCTGTCAGTTGGGCAGCGCCAGCTGATTTCGTTTGTCCGTGCGCTTGTCTTTGATCCGGATATTTTGATACTGGATGAGGCCACGTCATCGATTGACACCGAAAGCGAGCTCGTCATCCAGCACGCTATTGAAAAACTCATCGAAAAGCGAACGTCTATCATAGTGGCACACCGGTTGTCAACCATCAGGCACGCACACCAGATTTTGGTTTTGGACAAGGGTAAAGTGGCCGAAAGGGGCAGTCATGAACAATTGCTCCTGCAAGAAGAGGGGTTGTATAAAACTTTGTATGACATGCAATTTGCAGAGAAAATAGGTTGATATTATTTTTTAAAAAAAAGGACCCGATGCAGGAAACAGTGAATAAAGGCCAGGCCCAGTGTCTGGAGTTACTACATGAAAAGTTTCAGTTTCTTTTTGAAGAGGCGTTGATCCAGGAAATGTGTCATCTGGGTACATTTCGCCAGTTTGCAGAAGGAGCGGTAATCATGGATGTCGGCCAGGTGCTGACACATATTCCGGTCGTATTGTCGGGATCTTTAAAAATCATGCGCGAGGACAATGATGGCAACGAATTGCTTCTTTACTACCTCGAGCAGGGGGACACCTGTGCAGTTACTTTGTCGTGCTGTGCACGGCCAGGTAAAAGCAATATCAAAGCGGTCGCGGAATCTGCCGGGCGAATGCTGCTCGTTCCCGTAGAAAAAATGGACCATTGGATGGTGAAGTACAAATCATGGCGGAGTTTTGTCCTGGAAAGTTATAACACTCGCCTCAATGAAATGCTCGACGCGATTGACAACCTCGCATTCAACAACATGGAAGAACGTCTCAAAAGATACCTCCGGGACAAAGTGATGGTCACCAAAGATGCGCGATTGCACATAACACATCACCAAATTGCATCTGAATTGAACTCATCGAGGGTTGTCATCTCTCGTATGATGAAAAAGCTTGAGTTGGACGGTTGGATTGCACAAAACCGCAACTACGTGGACGTGACTGAATTCATGTCCTGATTTTTTCTGTACTCGCTTAAAATGCCGACATTTGCGGAATCTCAATGATTGTAACATTTCCGGCATGATTGTATTTTTTCAAGATTCCCAAGGTGCTGTATATGCAGTTGATTGTCAATACTCCATTTCTGCGCCAGACGTGGAAAAGCTATCGTGGCTTTTTGGTGATGCGGCCCTGATCAACCGAAGTGAAATTACAGGGGAGTATATCGGTCCAAGGGCTTCCATGATTACACCCTGGAGTACAAATGCGGTTGAAATCACCCAGAACATGGGCATTACAGGAATCAGGCGCATTGAGCTCTTTTTTAAGGAAGAAGAAAATTCCTCAGTCGATCCCATGTTGTACCAACGATATGAGGGCTTGCATCAGGAGTTGTTTACATTGAAAATCAATCCGGAACCAGTCAGGCTGATCGATGATATCCGCGCCTACAACATGGAAGAAGGCCTGGCGCTCAGCGAAGAGGAAGTCCTTTTCCTGGAAAGTGTATCCAATAAACATGGAAGAAAACTGACTGATTCCGAGGTGTTTGGATTTTCACAGGTGAATTCGGAACACTGCCGGCACAAAATTTTCAATGGAACCTACGTCATTGATGGGGTCAGGAAGGACAAGAGCCTGTTTGCACTCATCAAAGATACATTCAGGGCAAACCCCAATTCAGTTGTGTCCGCCTACAAGGACAATGTCACTTTTTTCCGGGGACCTGATGCCATTCAATTTGCCCCACAAAAAGGAGAAGGTCCTTCGGAATATGCGAAAATAACATTTTCATCGGTGTTGTCGCTGAAGGCCGAGACCCACAACTTCCCTACAACGGTAGAGCCATTCAATGGAGCCGCAACCGGATCGGGGGGAGAAATTCGCGACAGGTTGGCAGGGGGAATAGGATCACTGCCACTAGCCGGTACGGCAGTGTACATGACATCGTACCCTCGTCTTTCGTTGGACAGGGCCTGGGAGAAGCAGATTCAGGCGCGAAAATGGCTTTATCAGACGCCTTTGGACATCCTGATCAAAGCATCAAATGGTGCTTCTGATTTTGGCAATAAATTTGGCCAACCACTCATTTCCGGTTCCCTGCTCACCTTTGAGCATGCAGAAGGAGAGGAAGTGTCAGGATATGACAAGGTGGTCATGCTGGCTGGCGGAATTGGTTATGGAAAGCTGGCACATGCGCAAAAAGGCGTTCCTGCTCCGGGAGATGCGATCGTTGTTTTGGGGGGAGATAATTATCGGATTGGTATGGGAGGTGCTGCGGTTTCGTCGGCAGATACAGGTGCCTTTGGTTCAGGCATCGAGCTCAATGCAGTGCAGCGATCCAACCCAGAAATGCAAAAGCGCGTGGCTAATGCCATTCGTGCCATGGTGGAGAGTACAACCAATCCGATTGTTTCCATTCACGATCATGGTGCCGGCGGCCACCTGAATTGTCTTTCTGAGCTGGCAGAGGCAACGGGAGCGGTCATCCACATGGACAAGTTGCCTGCGGGCGATCCAACGCTTTCCGCACGCGAACTGATCGGCAATGAATCACAGGAAAGAATGGGATTGGTGATTAAAGCTGAAGATCTCGGCGCATTGCGCCAGGTGGCTGACAGGGAAAGGGCGCCTATGTATGAAGTTGGTTCGATTACTGGTGACCATGCCCTGGTCTTTTCTGCGGCACCGGGTGGGACAAATCCCATTTCGCTGGATATGGATGATTTGTTTGGTTCCAGTCCCAGAATGGTGATCGAAGACAATTCCAGCGTGGCAAACTACTCTCCGGTAAAGTATGATGTGGCACAATTTTATACCTACCTGGAAGAGGTGTTGCAATTGGAAGCGGTGGCCTGCAAAGACTGGCTGACCAATAAAGTGGACCGTTGTGTGGGAGGCAAAGTGGCCAAGCAGCAATGTTGTGGTCTGTTGCAGCTGCCATTGAACAATTGCGGGGTAATGGCCATAGATTATGATACCTTTCAGGGCATTGCCACCTCGGTTGGTCATGCCCCACTTGCTGCCCTGATTGACCCTGCTGCGGGCAGCAGAAACAGTATTGCGGAGGCATTAACCAATCTCGTCTGGGCGCCTGTGGCTGATGGATTAAAGGGAGTAGTCCTCTCTGCCAACTGGATGTGGCCGTGCAAAAATCCAGGCGAGGATGCCCGTCTGTATCATGCGGTTGAGGCCTGTAGTGCCTTTGCCATCCAGCTTGGCATCAATATTCCTACCGGAAAAGATTCCTTGTCCATGACCCAGAAATATGCTGACAAGGTGGTCAAGGCTCCTGGCACAGTCATCATCAGTGCGGCGGCACATTGTGCCGACATACGAAAGGTGGTCGAGCCTGTTTTCCAGCCTGGAGAAGGGAGCGTATATTACCTGAACCTCTCTTCTGTAGGCCATGCACTTGGAGGCTCTTCGTTTGCGCAAAGCCGGAATAGCATCGGGCAAGAATGTCCGGATGTAGCAGATGCAACCACCTTTGCTGCTGGTTTTGCGTTTATTCAATCACTTGTCAGTGAAGGCCACCTGGCTGCGGGCCACGATATTGGCAGTGGTGGATTGATCACCACGCTGCTAGAAATGTGTTTTGCTTCGGACAATGCAGGTGCAAAGATTCACCTGGGCCAAACCGACGAAACAGATTCTGTAAAACTGCTTTTCAGCGAGAATGCCGGAGTCGTGTTTCAGGCCAGAAAAGGAAGCAAACAGACGATTGAAGCACGAGCATACTCTGCGGGTCTGCCTATAGTATACATTGGGGAGGTAACAGGAACACCTGTGCTGCAATTGGAGAATGGCGAAGACGCTTTCCAGTTGGATATTATGCATTGGAGGGATATCTGGTTTCAGACTTCCTATCTGCTTGATCAAAGGCAATCAGGGCCAGAAAAGGCCTTGGAAAGGTTTACCAACTATAAAAAGCAACCATTGCGGTTTCAGTTCCCGGCGTATTTTACGGGAAAGCTCCCTGCGCAGCCAACAAAAAGACCGGTCGCAGCAATTATACGGGAGAAGGGAAGTAATTCCGAGAGGGAGATGGCACATGCGATGCATCTGGCAGGGTTTTCTGTCAGGGATGTGCACATGACAGACCTGATCAATGGCAGGGAAACCCTGGAGGACGTGCAGTTTATTGGTGCCGTGGGCGGTTTTTCGAATTCTGACGTGCTGGGTTCTGCAAAGGGCTGGGCTGGCGCATTTAAGTACAATGAGAAGGCAAACGATGCTCTCATGCGGTTTTTTGAGCGCCCGGACACGCTATCTGTGGGAATTTGCAATGGTTGCCAGTTGTTTATTGAGCTTGGTTTAATTCATCGTGACCATGCAGTAAAGCCGAAAATGCATTTTAACGACTCACACAAGCATGAAAGTGGTTTTACGTCTGTGGTGATAGGGCAGAATCCCTCGGTCATGCTTTCTTCGCTTTCCGGTAGTACGCTAGGAGTATGGGTATCACATGGGGAAGGCAAGTTTTTATTGCCGCTGGAGAAGGACCAGTACCACATCGTGGCCAGCTATGGCTATGAGGGTTATCCTGCCAACCCCAATGGATCGGATTACAATGCGGCCATGTTGTGCAGTGATGATGGCCGCCATCTGGTTATGATGCCCCATATTGAGCGGTCCATTTTTCAGTGGAACTGGGCGCATTATCCTTTGGACAGACAGGATGTGGTATCGCCTTGGCTTGAGGCGTTTGTCAATGCCCGAAAATGGCTGGAGAGGTTTTCAGATACAGAACAGGCGTAATCTCCGTTTACGACGGCACGATGTAGAAAAGTAGAGCCAACTGTGCTATCTTTGACATATAAAATCAATTCAATTGGAAGATATGCGACGTTTTCTTCTGGGCCTTGGCCTTTTATCTTGCTTTATTTATGGTGTTGTAGGTCAGGAGCGATCGAATCACGCCCGTAAATTTGAACAACTGGATCAGGTATTGCGCTCACCCAATGAATACAGGGGTGCGGATGGGGCTCCCGGACCAAGGTACTGGCAGCAAAAGGCCGATTACAAGATTAAATGCAGCCTCGATGCAAAAGAGCAGCGCATCAATGGCAGTGAGTGGATTACGTACCACAATAACTCTCCTTCTGATCTTTCTTTTTTATGGCTCCAGCTTGATGAAAACGAGCATTCGCCCTCAGCCAGTAAACATCACATGGACCCCTCCGGTATGTTTGGTGTGATGGATGAAGGCCGACTGGACAGGCTTGAAGCGGTGTCCAGCCTAGATAAATATGGGGTAAAAATTCAAAAGGTGGCGTCTGACAAAGGGCTACCCCTACGCTACACCATCAATGAAACCATGATGCGGATTGATTTGCCAAAGCCACTGAAGTCCGGACAAAAGATCACGTTTCAGATTGACTGGCATTATTATATGATAGACAGGTTTAAAACGCCAAGCTGGGGAAGGGGTGGCTACGAGTATTTTTCCGATCATGGCAATTATTTATATACGGTTGTGCAATGGTTTCCACGGATGTGCGTATTCAGTGATTTTGAAGGGTGGCAAAACAAGCAATTTGTAGGAAGGGGAGAGTTTGCGTTGTCCTTTGGGGATTATGAAGTAGAGATCACACTGCCCGCGGATCATGTGGTGGCCGGAACGGGTGAATGCCAGAATTACAAGGAATTGTTGTCGCCTGCCCAATACAGCAGGTGGGTGCAGGCACAGCAGAGCAAGGTGCCCTTAGAAATCGTTACACTGGCGGAAGCCAGAGCCAATGAACTTACGCCGGTGGCAACAAAGATGAATACGTGGAAATTTAAGGCGACCAATGTGCGCGACTTTGCCTGGACCGCCAGTAAAAAATTTGTGTGGGACGCCATGCCCCATTTTACCACAGAGGGCAAGAAAGTCATGTGTATGAGCTTGTATGGTAAAGAAGCGTATCCAATATACAATAAATATTCGACAAAGGTGGTGGACCACACCTTGCGCACCTATTCCAAATACAGCATTCCCTACCCTTATCCTGTCGCCATTTCGGTTGAAGCGGCCAATGGCATGGAGTACCCTATGATCAGCTTTAATCCGGGGAGGGCAGAACCGGACGGTACGTATACAGAGCGTGCAAAAAATGCGGCTATTCTCGTTATTATTCATGAGGTGGGACATACTTACTTCCCGATGATCATCAATAGTGACGAGCGACAGTGGGCCTGGTTTGATGAGGGTGTCAACAGTTTTATGCAGTTTCTCACGGAGCAGGAATGGGACAATAATTACCCCTCTTCTGCCGGAGCGCCCCACACCATCGTTGACTATATGTCCAGGCCCAAGGACCAGCTTGAGCCCATCATGACCAACAGTGAAAACATCATAGATTATGGCAACAATGCATACGACAAGCCGGCGACGGCTCTGAATATACTTCGGGAGACCATCATGGGTAGGGAGCTTTTTGATTATGCCTTCCGTGAATATTGTAAGCGATGGGCATTCAAGCACCCCACGCCGGAAGACTTTTTCAGGACAATGGAAGAGGCGAGTGCGATGGATCTTGACTGGTTCTGGCGCGGCTGGTTTTACAGCATTGACGCAGTCGATATCTCTCTTGACAGCGTGGTGTGGTACAGGGCGGAACTGGATGCTGACCCAAGCAGAGAGACGGATACCCTCCGCAATCTTATACGCAAGCCAAAGGATTTTCTGACACGGCAGCGCAATAGGGCTGAATTTGGTCAGTTTCCGGTTGAAAAGGACAGCACAGTCACTGATTTTTACAATACGTACCGGCCCTGGGAAACCGAAGACTCTGTGGATCTTACCGTTATGGTCAAATACGATAGTCTTTTTACCAAAGAAGAAAAAGAGGCTAAGTACGGCAACAAGCACTATTACGAAATGCATTTCTCCAACAAAGGGGGCTTGGTCATGCCCGTCATTCTGGAATGGACCTTTGAAGACGGCACCAGGGAAACAGAGCGAATTCCCGTTGAAATCTGGCGAAAAAATGAGACGAAATTTAAGAAAGTATTTGTGAAAGACAAACAGGTTAAGAGCGTCATTGTGGATCCATTGAGCGAAACGGCAGATATTGACCTGTCAAACAACCAGTATCCTGTCAAAGAGATGCCTACGCGGTTTCAGCTTTACAAGCAGCATACATTTGAGAAGAAGCAAAACCCCATGCAAAAGGCAGCAGAAAAGGCAATCCGACCTTAGGAGGAAAAATCATTGTTTGTCATACCTATACAAGACGGACTTTGCTTTAAACGGCCCTTCTTCACTGACCGTGTAAAATGCACTGCCATTGTTTTTCCAGCACAGGGCTTCGCCTTGCGGTTCCGCGATGTAACTTGTCAGCATGGGAGGTAACGACAATGTTTCTGAAATCGACTTAGTTGTATTTCGTTTCCAGTAATAGACTGTAAAATAATTTTTCAGCGCAATGTCTTTTCCACTCAAGGATATGTCGCCTGCCACAATTTGTGTGAACGGCAAAGTCAGTGTTTTCTCCAAGGTCAACGTATCCTTTACATTGTAGGGGTACGATATCCGGTACAAACCCACAGTTTGCTCTCTTTTTGACACTACATAGAGATCACCTGAGAGGGGGTCTGCAAGCAAAGTTTCTGCATCCCGCTGTCCGTCAGCATATCTGTATATAATTTTTTGGATGGATCCGGCAACCGGATTCTGTCCCGGTAAAAATTCTGGCTCGCTGAGGATATAAATGGTGTTGAAATCGTAGGCAGCGGCATTGTCGCCTATATCTGCAACGAATACCCTGGCCTTTCCGTCTGCGGGGTCTTTTATCACGGCAATGTCTTCCCAATCCCGGTGACTGGCTCCTTCAACAGTGACAGTATGGATGAGCTCCGCTTTTTCATTGATGCAATACAGCAACGGCTTATCTCCGGAATCATTGTGTACCCAGAAGTATCCGGGAGCATTGATTGATGCCGCCATGCCCGAAATTTCATTCAGGCCGGCGGGCAATTGTCCGAGGGCAATTCTTGGTAAAAAAACCACGGTATCCTTTTCCGGAGGCATTCCATCGTCTTCAGGCACATCATCGGCCATAGGTGTGCTGCAGGAGGCCGCTGTCATTGAAAAAACGAAGAGGAAAAGCAGACCACGTGTGAGCAAAGAACCGTTACGAAATTCAAATAAAGGAAAGGTTGACACTTTTTTTAGAACCATGAGATATAAATAAATGCCAGTAAGGCTGCCATGAATATCCAGTAAAGCCATTTTCCTGCGTTAGCGTAGCGAAGTTGCAAAGCAGGCCTGAGCATGACCAGGCCTGACAAAACCAGGGCAAAGCCTACAGCCTCAACCCAGAATGCCAAGGGGTGCATGCGTGTCACAGCCAGCAGGCACATGCCAGCCAGTACTAAAACTTTGCCAATATTAGCGTACACCGAACGCTTCTTTGATCAGGTCTGCCTGTTGCTGGTCGTGTACTTTTTTAAATCCGGTGGCTGGTGATGCACTTGCTTTTCTTGCCACGAGCGCAATCGGGTCCTGTCTGAAGTACCGCATCAGGTATGACCATGCTCCCATGTTGGCAGATTCTTCCTGTACCCAGACAAACTCTGCTTTTGCATATTGCTTCATGATGGCCCTAATTTCTGATTCAGGCAGCGGGTATAACTGTTCTACTCTGACAATGGCAACGTCATTGATTTTATTGGTTCGCCGGTATTCATTCAGTTCGTAATACAATTTGCCTGAACAGAACAGGACGCGTTTTGCTTTTTTTGTATCTGTATCCGGAATGACTTCCATGAAACGGCTATTGCCGGTGCAATCGGCAATGTCGCTGACACATTCTGGGTGTCTGAGCATTGATTTGGGCGACATGTGTACCAGGGGTTTTCTGTACGGCATGGCCAACTGTCTCCGTATCATGTGGAAGAAGTTTGCCGGTGTGGTGACATTGCACACAATCATATTGAAGTTGGCACACATTTGCAGGAATCGCTCGAGTCTGGCACTGGAATGTTCAGGACCCTGGCCTTCCATGCCGTGGGGCAGCAGCATGACCAATCCGCTCATTCGTTGCCACTTGCTTTCTCCTGCGCTGATAAATTGGTCCACTATTGTCTGGGCGCCGTTGTAAAAATCTCCGAATTGTGCCTCCCAGATAGCTAGATGTTCCGGAGATGCCTGTGAGTAACCATATTCGAAGCCCAGAACGGCAAATTCGGACAGCAGGGAATTGTAAATAAAGTATTGGCCGCCGGCTCCGGGCATGGTGTTCAACCGGTTGTATCCTTCGTTGGTTTTTTCATCAAAAAAGACGGCATGCCGGTGGGAGAACGTGCCCCGTTTGACATCTTGTCCGCTCATTCTAACATTTTTCCCTTCCAGCATGAGAGAGCCGTATGCCATCAGTTCGCCGAAGGACCAATCGATCTGGCCTTTGTCGATGAGTTCCTGCTTTGCTTTTTGCAGACGCTTGATTTTGGAGTTGGGAGTGAACTCCTTTGGCAGTGTCATGAGGTGTTTCAGTATTTTCTCAGCTGCTTTTTTGTCAACGCCCGTTACGGGAGTCACCATATCTGCCTCATCAATGGTCTTTTTCAGTTCCCTCCAGTGCTGCTCTGGTTCCTGGTATACATAGGGCAGTACATTTTGTTTGACCATGTCCAGTCGATCCTGTAGT
>JAUMBK010000326.1:0-2798 GCA_032115795.1 Saprospiraceae bacterium
TCAAAAGAATCTTACCTGCTCAATGATTTGTTTGCAGTCAAAGGTCGAAAATTGTCTAAATCAGGATTTTCAGGATTTTAAAATTTTTAGGATTGACTTTGTATTAGGACTGGAAGGACGTTATACCTTGGTGAAGCATTGAAGCCACACGCTTCGCATTATGCAATGCGAATCATTCCAAATTCAAAATTATCTATCCCAGGTTAATATCGTCTGAATTAAGATTTTTATGATTAAAGGATGAGCAGTTGTACTTCCAGTCCAGGGTACACACTTTCTCCGCCCCTCTGCTATCATCATTTGAGTGAGTATTCCGGAGTAAAGTGAACCACTCATTCTCGATTCAAAATTCTCCATTCCAGATTATTATCGTCTGAACTATGATTTTTATGATTAAAGGATGGATAGGATTGTGGCAATATGGTTGATAAAGTTGATTCTCAACTCCAGATTCTCAATTAAAAAAATCCCCCTACCTTTGCAAAAAATACTACCCTCGCTATGGCAAAAAAACTGCACAAGCCTCACGACACTTTTATCAAAGATTTGTTGAGCCATCCGGAAAGTGCCTCTGCTTTTTTGGAGCAAGCTTTGCCTCCTGCCCTGTTCCGACAGTGTATCCTGGATAAATTGGTTCAAATAAACACAACTTATGCCACACCCGACCTGGATGAATTAGTCAGCGATATCATTTTGAAAGTGCCTCTTGAAGGGGGTGATGACACTGTGACTATTTCCGTTTTGATTGAGCATAAATCAAAAGTGGATCATCTCACCTGTATCCAACTGCTCGCCTACATTGCCAATGGCTACAATCTGCAGAGAAAACAAAAACAAAGACTCAGCGTCATTGTACCAATATTGTATTATCATGGAAAGGTAAACTGGAAGTTCCGGCCATTACATCAATTATTCAAAAATATTCCGGAGAGTTTGCTGCCTTACATTCCAATTTTTAATATTGAAATGCTACAGATACATTCTTTGACCAAAGAACATATTCACACTATTGCGGAAGCAAAGTTGAGAGCTACCTTTATGGTTCAAAAAGGCGCACATGATCAGCAAGTGGCCCTATATGATTATGTTCGGGTTATAAATGCCCTGGAACCGTATCAAAAGGGAAACTTTTTACATTCCTTGTTCGTTTATATTTCAAATAATGCTATTTTTGGTAAAGAGAAATTGATTGACATAACCAACCAGCTAACTACAGATATGAGGACTAAATCAATGACACTAATCGATGAGTTTATTGCCCAAGGCAAACAAGAAGGTATTACCATCGGTATTGAAAAAGGGATCGAAAAAGGGATCGAAAAAGGGATCGAAAAAGGGATCGAAAAAGGTAGACAAGAAGGCAGGCAAGAAGGTAGTATAGAAAGCAAATATGAAGTTGCACGCAAACTAATACAGCGTAATATGCCACTAGCAGATATTTGTGAGCTTACAGGGTTGACGGAAGAGCAGGTGAAGGGTATAATGGTTTAGGGGTTGGAAGTTGGGGGTTGGGAGATCAAGACCTCATTTTTAGATATGCCCAGACCCATAGATTCCAGATTCTCAATTCCAAATTCACCCAGTCTGATTTCAAATTTTTACAACGCATTCAGCTCAGAATTCAGAACCAACAACCGATATCCGGCAGTCTTACACCACTTCCTAAATTACGTTTTGTTAAGTACATCCCATTTAAAGTGAAATTTGTACTTTTACTAAAAATACACATCCAGTGAAAAACCAAAAGATTTGGCTATCATCACCACATATGGGGGGGAAGGAAAAACACTTTGTTGAAGAGGCCTTTGATCAAAATTGGATAGCGCCACTGGGACCAAATGTGGATGGTCTTGAAGCAAATTTGTGCCAATATACTGGAAGACACTATGCCGCAGCCCTGAGCAGTGGCACCGCTGCCCTTCACCTTGGTCTGATTTTATTGGATGTCCAGCCTGGTGATGAGGTCATCTGCCAGTCTTTCACCTTCTCAGCCAGTGCCAACCCCATCGTGTATCAGGGTGCCACGCCCGTATTTGTAGACTCCGAACAAGACACCTGGAATATGAGTCCGGAATTCCTGGAAATAGCCATCCATGAACGACTTGCCCTAGGCAAAACAATCAAAGCCATCATACCGGTACACCTGTATGGTATGCCGGCAAAGATGCAGGAAATCATGAAAATTGCAGAAAATTATGAGATTCCCATACTGGAAGATGCCGCAGAAGCATTGGGTTCGCACCTGATGGGTAAAAAGTGTGGGACATGGGGATACCTCAGTGTGCTAAGTTTCAATGGCAATAAGATCATCACCACCTCCGGAGGGGGTGCACTGCTTTCAAACCATGAAGAATGGATCAACAAAGCCAGGTTTCTGGCTACACAGGCCAGAGATCCGGCACCGCATTATCAACATTCCCACATCGGATATAACTACAGAATGAGCAATGTCTCTGCGGGCATTGGACGTGGACAAATGGAGGTCCTGGAGGATCGGGTACAACAGCGCAGAGCGAACTTTGACTATTATCGCAGCGCACTTATAGATATTGCGGGTATTTCTTTCCTGGAAGAGCCCTCGGAGTATTTTTCCAATCGCTGGCTAACAACCATCCTGGTTGATCCCACGATGACCAATGGAATAACCAGGGAAAACATCAGGCTCGCACTCGATGCTGCCAATATAGAATCACGCCCCCTTTGGAAGCCCATGCACCTTCAGCCTGTTTTTGCCAACACCCCTTTTTATGGCGACGGCACTAGCGAAATCCTCTTTGAAAGAGGCCTCTGCCTCCACA
>JAUMBK010000327.1:0-1131 GCA_032115795.1 Saprospiraceae bacterium
ACGAATACAAAATCAATCTTCGTTACAGCGAAGCACAGCGCAAAGACCTGCAAAACCTCATCAACATGCGCATCACCTTCCGGGATTTCAATACCGGAAGAATCAAACAGGTACCTGTCAGCGCTGTAGCCAGCTTTGACTTTACCAATACTGCCGGTGACATCAAGCGGAAAAATCTAAAGCGAACTATCCAGCTTCAGTCCAGCATTACTGACCTGACAGCCGTCGGACGCATCAATGCGGAACTGGAGCAAAAACTTACAGAATTCCGCGCTGAATACAACCTGCCCGATGGTGTTTTTATCAAGCAAAGCGGCGAAAGTGAGCAGCAAAAGGAAACAAACTCATTCCTTGGGCTCTCCTTTGTACTGGCAACGGGGCTCATCTTCCTGATTCTGGTCATGCAATTCAACTCGCTCAGCAAGCCGTTCATTGTCCTCACAGAAATTTTCTTCTCCATCATTGGCGTATTTCTGGGCTTTGCCATCACGGGTATGACGATGCCTACGATCATGGTCATGGTGGGTATCATCGGTCTTGCCGGCATTGTGATCAAAAATGGCATTCTTCTCATCGAATTCACTGACGAATTGCGATCCAGGGGAGTAAAAACCAAAGAGGCAGCAATCTTGGCCGGGAAAATCCGTATTATTCCGGTCTTGCTGACAGCCGTAGCCACCATTCTTGGTCTGCTTCCGCTGGCTGTGGGATTCAACATCAACTTTGAATCCCTCTTTACGCACCTTGATCCAAAAATATTCCTCGGTGGAGACAGTGTTGTTTTCTGGGGACCGCTATCGTGGACGATCATTTTTGGATTGATCCTGTCTTTCTTCCTGACGTTGCTGATGATCCCGAGCATGTATGTTATCTCGGAACGACTGAGAAGGCCCATGGAACAATTTTATGGCACAAAATATGTGGCTTTGTTTGGATTCACAGGTCCGCTATTTTTCCTATTTGTAGGGATTATGTACTTAGGCAGGTGGATTACCAGGACGAAGGTCTGGAATGGTACCTATCGATAAGACGGATGATTTGGGTCATGCCACATCTCCTATAAAACCCTTATTTTTGCAAAAATCAAGCAACATAGTGTAGTATGAGCCAGTTTTCATCTCTGCGGCGGGA
>JAUMBK010000327.1:1141-8276 GCA_032115795.1 Saprospiraceae bacterium
GCAACGGCTGTCAGAACAAGACGTGCTGGAAAGCCCGATTGCGCAGTTTCACCTTTGGTTTCAGGAGGCGCTGGATTCCAACGTCCATGAGCCCAACGCGATGATCTTAAGCACCATTGGTGTGGGTATGCGGCCTTCCTCGAGGGTGGTATTGCTGAAAGAGGTGGAAGAAGACGGATTTATCTTTTTTACAAACTATAAAAGCCGAAAAGCAAGGGAAATGGAAGAAAATCCTGCTGTTTCCCTTGTTTTTCAGTGGCATGAACTTGAAAGGCAGGTACGTGTGGAGGGACTCACTGAGAAAATCAGCCGCCATGATTCTGAAGTATACTTTCACTCCCGCCCCAGAGAGAGTCAGATTGGGGCGTGGGCTTCACCCCAAAGCGAGCAAATTGTCTCCCGTGACTTCATTGAAAAACAGCTGGCCTACTGGACGGAGCAATTCAAAGACGAAGCTGTCATACCACTTCCCGAGCACTGGGGTGGATTCCGGGTCAGGCCTGACAGAGTCGAATTCTGGCAGGGCCGTCCCAACCGGCTCCATGATAGATTGGTATTCCTGCGGCAAGGCGATTCTCCCTGGGTGTTGCATCGGCTGGCACCTTAATCAACCTAACGGAATGCCATGAAAAACAACCACAACCCCTTTAGAACCAAGAAGACTCCTTCCAGAGATTATTTCAGCGGGAGCCTGAAGACCAGCATGCTTTCGGTTTTGGGCCTTCTACTCACAGGAGTGATTGGGTACCGGTTTTTCTTTCAGCACGGCTGGGTGGATGCCGTATTTATGACTATCATCACCGTTGGCACTGTAGGTTTCGGCGAAGTGGTACCCCTCACTTCTGCGGGCAAGGTTTTCACCTCCTTTCTGATCTTACTTAGCCTGGTGGTTTTTGCTTATGCGCTAACCAACCTATCTGCCTACCTGGTATCCCTGTATTCATTTGAAGACTTTAAAATCAAGAAGATGCAACAGCAAATCAACAAACTTTCAGGGCATGTCATTGTCTGCGGTTACGGCCGCAATGGTCGGGAAGCCGCAGCAACACTGGCAGATTATGGCAAATCGGTTGTTGTCATCGAAGCAGACAAGGATACTGCACACCAGCTCCAGGGCACCAAGACGATGTGTATTGAGGCCAATGCGACAGACGATGTGGCATTGCAAAATGCTGGCATCAGCCGTGCAAGCCACCTGATCACCACGCTTCCGTCAGACACGGACAATGTATTCATCGCCCTTTCGGCGAGGCAGCTCAATCCCAGCATTAATATCTGCAGCCGGGCCAGCGAAGAAGCAAACGTAAAAAAATTGAAGATTGCGGGTGTCAACCACGTCATCATGCCGGATAAAATAGGTGGCTCACACCTCGCTGCCATGGTCGTTTCGCCTGATTTGGTTGAATTTCTCGACAACCTCGCCACCAGTCCAACAGGGGCCATGCTCGTCCAGGAAATTTTACTGGCAAAGCATACAGACGTACATTTCTTATCGGACCTCATGATCAAGGAGAAAACAGGGTGTACAGTCATTGGCTATAAATCGGAAGCCGGAGAATACACCATCAATCCGGAAACAAACACACCAGTCAATAAAAAAGGAAGAATCATTGTGCTGGGCAACAGCGCCCAGATTGAAAGACTACACCGGGAATTTGGTACGTCACAGCAAATAAATCAATGAAAATAACGCAGAAATACGACTTCGTTCTCGGTCAAAAGGCGGCTCCATCCACGTTTTAGGTCTTTTTTTGTCAATCCTCCGTAGAATGTCCTGTCAAGCCGCTTGACGACATAGCCTTTCTCAAGGAAGACAGACCCAAGCCATTCGTCAGTACCACAGGCCAATTCGACACCAACCACCGTCTGGTCTGTCTGGTCAGGGTAATCGATACCCACAATGCATTTTTCCTTTTTCTCCTGCCCTGGCATTTGCCGTAGGTCTTCCAGGTCTTTTTCCAAAAATGGTTTGTCCAGGACCACCTGGTATACCGACTTGATGCGGTGCTGCGGATCAGACAAGCGTTCGATCAATGCGTCGTCATTGGTCATCACCACCAGACCGGATGTCTCGTTCCGGGTGGGTACAGCCGGGAGGAACGGATTGTTTCCGTGCCGTAAAAGCAGTTTTTGCACTGTGATGCCTTCCGTATCCGATGTGGTCGCCTGAAATGGAACCTTGTGCGGCTTATTTAATAAGGCGTAGGCATATTTTTTCTTGGGTTCGATGGCTTTGCCTTTGAAGGTGATCACATCAGCCGGCACCAACTCATGGAATGGATTCAATTCTACAGTCCCATTGACTGAAACAAATCCTTTGCGTATCAGTTCGACAGCTTCTTTCCTGGTACAAACGCCACAGTGGGCAATGTATTTGTTCAGTCGCAGGACTTCGAGTGCGGTAGGCTCATTTTGTTCCATGATTAAAAGGGAATTTCCTTGTCATCCACCGTTGGGAAGCCATCGTTTTCCCTGGGCTCATCAGAATTGAGTCGTGAGGGGCGGGTTATGATGCCCCCGGAACCAAAGGGATTGACATTGAATACATCATTGAGGTCATTTGAAAAGCCGCCTGCTCCGGGATCTTCGAATTTGACAAAATGTGGCACGAAGCGGAGGTTGACGGTGCCAAGGCCCCCATTCCTGTGCTTGGCAAGAATGATTTCTGTCAGATCGCTGGGTGTATCGAGGTCGCCTTCCCCTACACCATAGTAGCCCGGCCTGTAGATGAAAGTTACGATATCGGCATCCTGCTCGATGGCTCCGGATTCCCTGAGGTCAGACAGCTGGGGTCTCTTCTCCCCTCCCCTGCTTTCCACTGCCCGGGAAAGCTGTGATAAGGCTATGACGGGCACATGCAGTTCTTTGGCAAGGCCTTTCAATGCTCTCGATATGGAGGAAATTTCCTGTTCTCTGTTGCCGCCGCGTTTGTCATTTGGCGCCCCCGACATCAGCTGGAGGTAGTCGATGACAATCATGGAGATATTGTGATTTTGTTTCAATCGACGGCACTTGGCGCGCAATTCGAAGATATTGATGCCCGGCGTATCGTCGATGTAAATGGGAACTTGTGCCAGTTTTTCGACGGCGGCATGCAGCTTACGCCATTCATATTCTTCGAGCTGGCCGTTACGGAGTTTCGACGAGTTGATTTCTGCTTCCATGGATATCAAACGCTGGACAAGCTGAACGCTGGCCATTTCCAGGGAGAAAAAGGCAATTCCTTTACCCATTTCGGCCGCATTTTTGGCCAGTGACAGGGTAAATGCCGTTTTACCCATACCCGGTCGGGCTGCCATGATGATTAAATCGGAAGGCTGCCAGCCGTTTGTCATCTTATCCAATTCGGCAAAGCCTGTGGTGACACCGGTCGTTTCCGACCCTTTCTGGCTAACTGCCTCAATTTCCTTTTGTGCTTTTACTGCCAGGGAAGCCAGTGATTCGTATCCTGTATTCAGGTTCTGGTCGGTGATGTCATACAGACCTCGTTCCGCCTCATCCAGCAGCTCAAGTACATCTTTTGTGTCTTCAAAGGAGTCGTGTATCACCTGGGTGCTGACTCTGATGAGTTCGCGCTGTATGTATTTCTGGGCGATGATGCGGGCGTGAAATTCGATATTTGCTGCCGAACCCACCTTGTTTGTCAGCTCCATCAGGTAAGCGATTCCCCCCACCTGCTCAAGTTGCCCTGATTTTTTCAATGCCTCATGGACTGTAAGCAAATCGATGGGCTGTGATTTCCCAAACAGACCTGACATCACATCAAAGATGAGTTGGTTTTTGTCTAGATAAAAGCTATCCTTTCTGAGTATTTCAATGATGGAGGGAAAACCATCCTTATCAACCATAATGGCACCCAGTACTGCTTCTTCCAATGGGATGGCTTGTGGCTGCACCTTTCCGTATATCATCTCCGCATCTGTCTTCTGCACTGAAAATCTGTTGCTTACTGCCTTTAATGCCTTTGGAGCATCTGCCATCGTTGTGTGTTTTATATGATTTGAATTACGGCAAAGATAGCTGTTCCACTACGTACCCCAAACCATAGCAAATGGCTGATTTGTGGAAAAGATGTGGAAAACCAACAATCGTTGTGGAAAACCAACAAATTCTAAAAATCGGAATTGCTTTCAAATATACGATTCTTTTTCAATATGTGTCAAGTAGATTTGAAAGGATGATTTTCTTTTGAAACAGCCGCGTGAAAATGAATGCAAAAGGGAGACATATTCATCCAATTGATTATATGTAAGCCAATTCAGCCACTTCCCAAAGGATTTGCCTCAGACTGGTATGAGACATATATACTTTTTTTGTTAGATGTGGAAACTTTTATTTTGATGAGGAAAGGTCGGAAGCAAAACGTTGCTTTACCCAATCCAGGAATAAGACTGGCTCGCGGTTTCTCAGCTCATGGCCACTTTTTGCTAGTGGCACAATATCCACAGTGCTGTCGCCAATGCACGCTGCAACCTGATCTGTATTCCAGTATGCCTTTTGGCGGCTGGAAGGAGATAAGAGATTCCGGCTGAATGGAAAATCCGTAATTCTGGTTTTGGTTTGTGCACAAATGGTGGCCGGTACATCAAAATGATTGCAGGGAATATCAATGGCCTGCCCTGTGTATCCCGGAGCATGAGCAGGATCGTATATAATCATGGGAATCCGGAAGCGCGCAGGGGAAGACACATCCGCTCCAAGGTGTGTACTTCCATGGTCCGACACGAGAAGGAATACTGTATTCTCAAACCAGCTTTCCTTCCGTGCCAGATCGAAAAACCGACGCAAACTACGGTCGCTGTAGCGGACAGAAGCCAGATACCGGTCTGCCGTCGATTCCCTGGAATCATGCATGGCGTTGTCAGGAATATCAAAAGGGGCATGTGAACTAAGCAAGAGGAGGGTACTGAAAAAAGGCGGCTGTACGTTTGACAGGCTTGCTGCCGCATACGACAAAAGGAGATGATCCGGTACGCCCCATTCGGATTGATGCATTGTTGCGGGAAAGGTCGCCTGGCTGACAATGGTATCAAAGTCCATCGTCGTCAGGTACTGGCTTAAGTTTGAAAAATTGGCATTGCCCCCGTAGTAAAAACAGGTTGTCCTGCCGCTTTCCTTCATTTTCCGTGGAAGAGAAGGATATTGCCTGACCTTATGCAACACATTGGGCATGTTGATGCTCTGGATGGATGGCATACCACTCAGTAGGCTCATCAAGCCCTGGTCAGTACGAAATCCGGAACTATAGGCCTGGCTGTACCTGACAGATACCTGAGCCAGCGAATCAAAAAAGGGAGTAACCGCGTTTTTGCTTCCCGTGTAGCTGACTACTGACGCCGACCATCCTTCCATGACGAGCAGGACGATGTTTTTTCGTTGCCAGTCACCCTGCATGACTATCGTATCAGACGGTACATCAGCGCGGTATTTTTTACTAAACGCATCGATTTCTGCAGTTGAATGAATGGGCGTTGCCTCAATTGACCTTGTCATTGTATAGGCCAGGTACCACACCTTATTTGTGGCCGCAAAATTGGCTGCCATATCTGACGAATAAAATGCATCGGAAGGCACGATTGGCAATTTTTGCCAGCCTCCCCGCAATCCCAAAAACGCGGCCGGACCGGAGAATGCCAGCCATACCCACGCAGCTCTGGAGTAAGGTGGATCAGACAGAAGTTTGCGCATCAACCGCAACACAACATAGCCGACAGCCAGGAAGACAGCAAAGAAAAGCACATCAGACACGCGTAGAAAGCTGTGCGAAGAGGCCCACGCTTCCTTGGGAAAACGCAGGTAGCTGATTGCCCTCGCATCGAGTGTTGCGCCCCACTCCCGATACATCATTACTGAGGCAAATTCCACGAGGCAGACAACGCTCCAAAGGAGACATACGAGTATCGTCAGAAAGACTTGGAAAAACTTGTGCCTGCTGATCAGGAGGGCAAGCAGGGGAAAATACAACAATACATACGCACCACACGCCATGGACAGATCGAGACGGAAGCCTGCAATCCAGGGGCTAAGCCCATCGTCAACTGCATGCCTGTAGACAAACCATCCCCTCCAGGCCGCCAGTGAGACCAGCAGAAACCCCACCCAAATAAGAGGGAAAATGCCTGACCGAACCGTTATCCTTCTGCTCATTCCTTCTTCCGCATTGGCTTTCCTCCCGAGAGATGGTTGTGATTGAAATGGGGGCGTTCCTTTATGTCCTTTTTGTCCAACGTCGTTGGCATGCTCCGCCACTCCGCAGAATATGCATTGGCTGTCATTTTGTCCCACACCATGGCATGTGTGAATGCCTGAATTTTCCTTTTCAGGTGGGCTTCCGTCGACCGTACTTCTGAAGACGGGTTTTGCCATAGCGTCAATGGCCGGGTATATAACGGATCTGCCTTCCAGTCATGACAGGACAAGACTTTGTGTCCATCAAACTGCATGCGCAGCCGACCAGTAAACACCTGGTAAATGCCTGCATTGTAGGTGATGGCTGCTGGCAGGGCAATCGTGTCCAGAAGATTTGTTCCCAGCGAGAAAAAGGGCGTTTGACAACCCAGCATGGAAGCCACGGTAGGCAGTATATCAATCTGGCTGGCCAGCGCTCCTTTTTTGCCTTTCCAGATTCCGGAAGGATAAAAAAAGAGTAAGGGCACGCGATAGGTATCAACCTTGGGACGGAATGGCACTGCATTGGGCCCGGGGTGGTCTGCCGTGATGACAAAGAGCGTGTTGTGATACCAGGGTTGTGTTTTTGCCTCTTCAAAAAAAAGACGCAGGGATTCATCTCCGTAGCCCATGGATGTCAGGATGGGATGGCCTGGCTTTCGAAAACGGCCCTCCATCTCGGCAGGCACTTTGAAGGGGTGGTGTGTATTGAGGGTCAGCGCGGCAGCAACGAAGGGTTGTGCTGTTTTTGTCAGTTCGCGCGCCATGTACGGCAGGTAATGATGGTCCCAGATGCCCCAGGCTCCGTCAAAATGCTGTTCCGCATAAGGATACTGCTCTCTGCCCAGATATTGCTGGAAGCCGGCTGAACGGCAATACAGGTCAAAGCCCATTGTCCCTTTTGCAGCGCCGTGAAAAAAAATGGAGGAATAGCCACGGGAAGCCATCAGGCTGGCCACAGATTCAA
>JAUMBK010000328.1:0-6002 GCA_032115795.1 Saprospiraceae bacterium
TGCTACTCACCCAGCCTGGCAGTTTTACCTCCGGTATACCACAGCATCAAAGACGTATACCCTGAAAAACACCATGGCTCACGGCAGCTGGGGAGGTGTCAATCCATTTGTTGCTACAGAGAAATACCAGCCTGAAAAAAAAGTAGCTGTGTTGACGCGGGCGACCATCCATTGGAAGGACATGCTTCGATTCTGGAAAGATGTACCTGCTGTCAGCAAAAGCCTGCAAACCACAAATCCGCCCATTCTGGCGGTGGGAGTTGGTGAAATGCCGTTTCGTTACCAGGCAACGGTTAGCATCTGGGAAAATGGAGAAGATATGCTCTCCTACGCGTATCGCCATCCTGCACATAAAACGATGGTGGAAAAAACACGACAAACAGGCTGGTACAAGGAAGAGTTGTTTGCTCGTTTTTCGCTCGTAGAATAAGTGGTTATTTGAAAGATCCTAAGTTGAGTAATTTCGTCGACTGTGCAAAAAAAACCTATTTTTACGAGTCAAATTTTGTTTTCATGCATGTGATTTTGATTCTTAAAAAAGTAGATGATATCTTGTTTTCGAGCAGAGCCGCAGGTATCTACATGCTGCTGTTTGCCATAGCCATTGGTGCGGCCACCTTTGTTGAAAATGATTTTGGTACAAGTTCTGCACAGGCGCTCATTTTTCGCGCCCGTTGGTTTGAGTTATTGCTGTTTCTGTTTTCCTGTGCCATTGTCTCAAACATCTTCCGATTCAGAATGGTACAAAATAAAAAATGGGCATCTCTCATTTTTCACACATCCATGATTATCATTATACTAGGAGCGGCAGTGACGCGCTATTTTGGGTACGAGGGCATGATGCACATACGAGAAGGCAGTGCGTCTGACCGGTTTCTGTCCACCGAGAGTTTTCTGAAATGGAATCTGGTGATGGATGGAAAATCCTATTCATACGATGAATCTACCTATTTTTCAACCTTAGGCGACAACAAATTTTCAGAGAGTTATCAGATTGGCAGCCAGATGTTGTCTATAAAGCTGAAAGAATTCATACCTAATCCAACAGAAAAACTGGAGCCATCTACCCAAGGTGTACCCATTATGAAAGTCGTGGTGGCAGGACGGGGAGGCAGAAAAGAATATTTTTTGAAAAAGGGAGACAAGGCAAGTATCAACAATGTCAACTTCAATTTTACTGACCAGATTATCCCGGGCGCGTTCAACGTGACGGTTCGCAATGATTCTTTGTTGTTCCAGACAGACCGCCCGGTTTCGCAAATGGTGATGGCCACACAAAAACAGGATACGATCTATCCTGGTGGATATGCTCCGTTGATGCTCCGTTCGATGTATAACTTGAATGGCGCGGGCTTTGTAATTGGAGATTTCAGGCCCAATGCCACGGTATCAATGGGGTCATCCGAACAAAAAATGAAAAACGAAAGCCTGGCTGCCTTGAAACTCGAAGTGAGTCTGAATAATGAGGTAACAGAAGTAGTTGTCACTGGCCGTAAAGGAGAAGAAGGACAACCGCAACGCCTGGATTTTGGCAATGTATCCCTCGCTATCTCGTATGGAGCCAAATATGTGCAGCTCCCATTTTCTATTCAGTTGCGCGATTTCATTATGGACAAATATCCCGGCACGGACAATCCCTCTTCCTATGCAAGTGAAGTCACCCTGGTTGACGGGGCAAAAGGGGTCAATATGCCTTATCGGATATATATGAATAATATCCTGGATTACGGGGGGTACCGTTTTTTTCAGTCTTCTTTTGATCAGGATGAGTTGGGTACCTATTTGAGCGTAAACCATGACTTTTGGGGGACATGGATTTCTTATATTGGCTATATTTTGTTGACAGTGGGTTTGATAATGACATTTTTTGCTAAAAATTCACGCTTTACCGAGCTTCTAGGGAAATTGAATAAATATCAGGCGGGGCGGATCGGTGTCTTCTTTTTACTGAGTGCCATCGCATTTTTCATTCCATTACGGGCAATGGCCCAGAATGGTGACACACCATCGGCTGTTTCAGCAGATCATGCGGATCAATTTGGCAAATTGGTTGTGCAAGACCACCGGGGCCGTTTCAAGCCGGTCAATACGCTGAGTGGGGAAGTACTGCGTAAGGTAGCAAAAACAGATAGATTATACGGATTGTCTTCAGACCAGATGCTTCTATCGATGATGCTTGATCCTGCAAAATGGGAGAGTGTGGCCATGATTCACCAGGGTAATCATCCAGGTATTCAACAGTTGCTTGGAACTAGTGAAAAACTGGTCTCTTATCGACAGTTTTTTAGTAATGACGGGCAATACGTTTTGCGTGATGCAATCAGGGAGGCTCAAGCAATGAATCCAAAAGACCAGGGCACGTTTGAAAAAACGATCATCAAACTGGACGAGAAGGTAAACATCATAAGCATGGTCTTTTCCGGACGCTTGTTACGCATCTATCCACTGGAAAATGATCCTGCCAATACATGGGTATCGCCGGCAGATTTGCGGGTAATGCAGAACATTGCACCCTCTGTGCTGGAAATGGACATGAAATTCAATGAATATTTGTCTTCCGTGTCAAAAGCGACAGGAAGCGGTGAGTATACCAGTGCAGCCAACCAGCTGACACAGTTTGCCTCCGAACAGCGACTGAAGGGTGGAGCAATTGTGCCGTCGCAAACAAAGTTGTCTGCTGAATTATTGCTGAACCAGCTGGATGTGTTTGGTAGACTCAGGAACGTCTATGGCTTGTTCAGCCTGGCTTTCCTTACTGTTTTTTTTCTTTCCATTTTCAAAGCACAATTCCCCAGACAAAAAGCCACAAAATGGGTATGGATTGCGATGGTTACCGCCTTTGGTTTCCATACAATTGGTCTGGGTTTACGTTGGTATATCTCAGGAAGGGCACCGTGGAGCAACGGGTATGAGTCAATGATTTACATAGGCTGGACAACGGTACTGGCAGGCATCCTTTTTTCACGCAAATCATTGGGAGGATTGTCTGCGACAGCTGTTCTGGCTGCCACAATATTGCTAGTGGCAGGTATGAGTTGGCTCGATCCTGAAATCACGCCACTGGTACCTGTGCTCAAATCCTATTGGTTGACCATTCACGTGTCGTTGGAAGCGGGAAGTTATGGTTTTTTGATGCTTGGGGCAGTAATAGGCATGTTGAATCTTGTTTTGCTGGCCATCGTCAACCAGCAAAATAAGGTAAAGATCGAGCCTGCTTTGAAAGAGCTTACTGTGATCAGTGAGATTACGCTGCTTGGCGGATTGTTTATGGTATCCATTGGTACTTACCTCGGTGGTGTCTGGGCAAATGAAAGCTGGGGCCGCTACTGGGGGTGGGATGCCAAGGAAACCTGGGCTTTGGTTACAATTCTGGTGTATGCCTTTATCCTGCATATGCGCTTCATTAAAGGTCTGCAAAGCATTTTTGCCTTTAATTTTGCTTCTCTGTTTGGATTTGCTACTGTAATTATGACCT
Source organism: Saprospiraceae bacterium (assembly GCA_032115795.1). Taxonomy (GTDB): domain Bacteria; phylum Bacteroidota; class Bacteroidia; order Chitinophagales; family Saprospiraceae; genus OLB9. The sequence goes on from JAUMBK010000328.1 coordinate 3,476, forward strand.
ACTTTGGGGTCAATTACTATCTTTCCGGCTTACACTCTTATGCAGCTGGCGACCCTGTACCCGTACCATCTGAGGTGTACTATACTACGATCGCACTGTCTATACTAAGTGTGGTTTCTTATTTAAATTACAGCAGGCAATCGACAAAAGGAATAATCAGTTGATAGCGCAGAAAAGGTGCTTCTTATCCTCCTTTTGGCGATTGGTTGTAGCCAAGGAATGGGAGCCACAACAGTGCAATTAGCAGGCCAACTTTCCATTGCGGTAATTTGAATTTTCAAGATTGTATCGAATAAGTTTATTCGTTCCCTGCATCTTCCATGATGATGTCATACCTATACCCAGAGCCAAAATCCTTGTTGAGGGTAATTTTGCCCGTCATGGCAATCTTAGCCCCTACAGGTACAGCTATCTGACTTGTAATAGTTAAATCCAACGGTTTCCCTCCCTCTTTGGAGCCATCCTGCAGATGGATCCAGTTTCTACCCATAATCCCATTATTTACTTTAACACACTCTCCCGAGACCGTGATAATCTGGCCATCATATTTCTTCTTGTTTTTGTAAAGGTCAGACAGATTCACTGCGTTTTTCGCTTTTCCGGGGCTACCCTCGCTGCTTACCGAAGCTACAATGGCTGCTGATCCTGGAGACCCTGCCATTTCTGCCCCCTGAGACAGATTGTCACCCGGGTGGGCACTGGCGTCAATTACGTTGCCCACTAGGAAAATTGTGTCAAATGTTCGCTTGAACTCCAGACTTTCGAAATTTGTCTTCATCAAGCCTCCTCTGTAAAGGTAGGGCCTGCCTTTTTCTGCCTCCATTTTTGCGGTGGCAATCCAATACACCTTTCCTCCTTCATCTACCTTTAAATACGTGTACCGTTCAGCCTGAAGTATTTCAGTTGCCACTACCTGGTGGACATCACCGGCTCCACCGGCACCTGGTGCTCCTGGAACACCCCCCTCTACTGGAGTTGCAGACTGACCGGCCCCGTAGGCAGGGGCATCGGCAACAATTATTTTGGGCTTGTTTTCACATGCAAAAAAGATAAACAGACTAAGGAATGCAAGGATAAAATTCTTTTTCGTCATGGTATGATCAATTTTTAAACCGCTTAATGAACGTAATGAAGTAACGGTGGTATTCCTGAGATGGTTCAAATGTACCTTCATAATTCAACATCAGGGCGGTCTTTTTTACAATGTTAAAGGTGAATCTAACACCTCCAATGTGTTGTTTCAGGGATGATTCGGCATTGAAAAAGTCGTATTGTACGTTTCTGTAGTTGCATTCGATACTCAGCTTTCCTTTCCAGGTTTGTCCATTTAGTCTGGCTCCCAAAATACGACCTTTAAAATAATAGGATTCCAGGAGATTTATGGAGAAGTTGATAGTCTGAAACATGCCCGGGAGGCTTAGAATGCCGATGTTGGCTACATAATTGGTTGTGGGGACGGGTTACTTCCCTGGTATCTGTAAAAAGCAGAGGCATTCATGTTCAGAAACCGAAAGGGAGTATAGTTCAACTGCATTCTGAATCCTTGCCTGGTTTCCTGCGCAAGAAACTGGTCTATGAATGTTTGATATGATTCGTAGTAGATTACATTCCCTCTGTTGTCATACGAACCGGTTACAAAGGGAGACATGTGCAAAATATCTATGGAATCAATTTAAAGATAAAATTTTATAATGTGAATCCTTTTAAACACATCAATTATTTGCAAATAAACAGTTGAATTACCTTAATTGCCGTACGTTATTTGCTGAATTGGGTATTCGTTAGCAAGGATTCGTCACTCAATGTTTGTAGAAAAGCAAGCAAGTCAGCTTTGTTTTGTGGGGTCAGCCGCAAGCCTTTGGCAATCGTTTGCCGTATCAAAGGGGATACACCTGACGATTCCATCACACCGCCGTCGTAGTGTTCAATCACCTCCTCAAGGGTACGGAACCGGCCATCATGCATGTAGGGTGCTGTGTAGGCCACATTTCGCAAGCTGGGAACTTTAAAAGCGGCTTTGTCTCCAGGATCCCCTGTAACCAAAAAACGGCCAAGGTCTTTGGTAGTGGCGTCTGAATCCAGGCCGTTATTGGCATATTGACCATTTTCAAAGAGGGGAGGAGTGTGGCAATGGGCACAATCTGCCCCTGATTTTTCAGGAAAGAACGGATTGTATTCCGTGAAAAACAACTTTCGACCCCTTTCCTCACTTTCTGTCAGGCTCGCCTTTCCTAGCACAAACAAATCGTATTTTGACTGATGCGAGGTTATGGTTAGCAAAAACTGTTGGATCGCAGTTCCAATTTTATCTGCAGAAATGTCGGTCGACCCAAACGCACGTAGAAACTGGTTTTTATAACTTTGGGACGAGGATAGTTTTTTTACTACATTGTCATAATCTAATTTAGTTAAAGGTTTAATTCCTCTTGTTCCAAATTTTGCTTCCATTTCCATTTCACGGTATTGTGAGTATTGGCTATTTAAAAATGCTAAAGACATTTTATCCAATAGAGCTTTTGGAGACTCG
>JAUMBK010000329.1:0-956 GCA_032115795.1 Saprospiraceae bacterium
GTGGGTATGCAACCCAACTCAGACTGCCATAAACTTGTCGTTTCGAAGTTGGATTATCTGCTTCGATTTCCTGCATTTTCTGGTAGAGGAAATTAGTAGAATTGAATTCAGCCAGAGAAGGAATATATTCCGGAAAATCATAGCCCAGCGCATAGCCGTTGACTTTTGCTTGGTCATGGCTGAACACGTAAATTGGCTGCACACCACCCATCAATGGCACGCCAAGTGAATTAACCAATCTATCCGAAGGATTCCAGATCATGTCAGCACCATTCTCAGCACCTAAGAACGAATTTTCTCCAAATGCAACATACAAGCGTGCGCCTGTTTCCAAATCCACCGCATAACCCGGGAACCACCCCATTCCTGTGCCCGTGCCGTCAGGAATCCCTTCCTTATCTACACTTGCACTTTTTCGCATTGCACCAGGCTCGCAATTACCAATATTCAAGGTGGCATCCCTTCCTGTTTCAATAATCGGACACCGGGTCCATTTCGTTTTATCTGATGTAATTACTAAATCAATGCTTGGCAAGAAACTAATGGAAGCATTCAAGCGCGATGAACCAGGATTCGCTAAATTGTAATAAGCCATTGGCATATAATCGGATTGATAGCCCACCAAACGGTGAGGTGCTATTCCACCCCCCAGAATTCCTGCAAAAAATTTATCATCGTCCACACCCACCTCATCTTTGTAGCTGCACGGATCAAGGTAGCCCGCGCCATTTGGCAGACATTCGTATGCAGCATTTGACGGATCAGTTTCTGGAGCATAAATACCTGATCGAATCCAATTTGTTGGGAAAAACGCATCGTTGTCAGAAACAAATGTTAACCACTGCTTCGCACTATCGCCAAATGTGATAGCACTACTGATCATATCTGTGGTTTTTGAAGCCGCATTTCCAGATGGTCCGTAATATTTTTCCTGATGAATCTGGACAGAAATACCC
>JAUMBK010000329.1:966-3638 GCA_032115795.1 Saprospiraceae bacterium
AAACGTCAGATGGGAACATAACAAATCACTGTTCGTGTGCAATCGTTTGTTCAGAAGTCACTGAATCGAGCAAGGCACCTCCACTTTTTTCGTAACGATAGATAACAAAAGATGCGGTATCTGCACCATTAAGATCGGAAACTACATAATCCTTGAAACGGCACTCAAAATACCCATCCGCCACATTCAGGGGATCTACAACTTTCACATTGAGAGGCCCATTGTTTTTTTGGTAATAGGGCTGCTGGATTTTACCGTTGTTCAGAATAGAACCGAGCGTCGTAGGCGTAAATTCTAAAGATCTGTTACCATTACCATATCCATCCATTCGCGCAATGATAGGTGATTGTCCATATTCCAGATAATGTAAAGTTCCATCTGCCTCCGGAGTAGGATTGTGCGGAATGGCTTCTATTGATTTCACCTCTCCCATTGCTGCCTTGCGACTTGGCAGGTATTTTTTCTTCTGCCCATCTAGTGCTTCCGGATCATTTGGATCGTATTCTTTGTAATTGTTGTAACCATAAGCCAGGGCGATGTAATAGTATCTTTTAAAATTGACCAGTTCTGCTGTGCCTTGTGCAAAAAGGTCTTTTTTTACGCAAAAGCTGTGACGTATTCCTTTGTTCTCACCATCCACTCGTTCGATAGGAATACTGGCTTGTAAATCTTCATCGAATTCAAAATTTATTATTCGACCCACATCATCTTTTCGGTCACATTGTGCAACCAATCTTGCTTTATCCGGATCGCCAATATCCGACAACGAGTATTGCTTTGATTTTAATTGAAAAATCTGATATCCTTGAAAACGATAATTTTTATCCGATTGGGGGTCTGACGACACAATGAATGGATCAAATTCTGCATACTCCTCATTGTAATTGTTTGAATTTACAGGATTTGATATAGTGAGAATTAACTCATTTTCCAGTTCTTGAATAGTCAATTCAGGTGCGTGTGGACCTTCTAATACCTTGAAACAATTTTCAAATAAGGCCTGTGCTTTGTCATCTGCGCGCTGCAAAAAACCAACAGATTCAAAAGGATCACCGCCATTTGACCGCGCCCAACAGACTCCCACAGTTATATTGTTTACAGCTCCTGGCTTCAAAATAAATGGTCCCGCCGACTGCACAAATCGTTTATCATTTGGCGGATTATTGGCCGTTACTTCAGTCCAAGGTTCTTGTGGATTTCCACCTGTTCCCCAACCCAATGGATCTGTATCACCGGGAAACATAAAGTCACACGGCACATTCGTGTTTGCATCAGCATCGGAGATATGGCCATTCCCACCATAATAAAAAGGCGTGCCGTCTTTCCATCGACCCCTTAAATAATTATAGAAGTCAGAGGCAGAAATTGGATCCGTTTGATTTGGATTTGCTCCATTTGTAGTATTGGAATAATACAAAAATCGACGCATTCCAAAACGTTCATTGTCAACGATACCATCGCCATAACCGATGCCATTTAATGCTTCATCCACACCAATCCCAAAGGCATTGTCTATCCCATCATCATCTTGATATGGTCCTTCAAAAAAGTCAACTCCCACCGCGGGCGGTGACGAACCATAACCCCTGAATCCAGATTGTTCTTCATCGTAATTATCGCCATTGTAATAATATCCAAGTCCACGATTTACATCACAACCAACGTAATCATCAAAAGGATTTCCCAAAGCGCCATCCGTGAAAAACCCGAAATAAGTATTGTACAGGGTTTGTGTCCCCCGATTGATCAACTCATAATTGTAAAAAGTCATGTTATTGATCTCGTCATTTGACGCAAATGCGAATGCCTGCGCTCTAATTTCCATGCCGATTGGATCTCCACCTGTTTCCGTGTGAATATTCCCTTTGTCATTCATTACCCACCATAAATTGATGTCGCCATACAGCGAAACATCCCGATCTACCTTGCATTCCTTGGTTCGTTTGATATCGTGCCAAGGATAGTCTCCATCCAAGTAATTGTAATGCCCATCCTCATTGACATCAAAGAAGGGAGCCAGGTAATAATCCTGACCCTGAGAAACATCTCCGTGCGCTGGCCATTCTTTAATGATCTTTGGAATTTCATACTCTGGAAACAATTCAGATTGCGTACTTGTACCATTCGCAGCATCATTCACTCCAGCCTCATACCAGGCATTGAATTCACGAATCATGTCTTGTGTTGTCACAAAGTGTCTGTCGTATTTACTGCAATTTTCATAAGTCGTTTCTGCAAAAACTTTTGAGAGTGGCCCTGTCCAATAATCTTGTCCCTGCCTGTAACGAAGTGCTGCAAGCTTCAATTGATTGTTGACATCCGTTCCGCCCAACCATAAGGCTGCAGTAAACAATGCCATAATGCCTGAATTTTTAGGAATTTCGTACTGCGTAAAGTTCTGATTGGGCACTTGCCAGAGATTCCCTGCCGTATGAATCATTGCCCGCACATTGTTCAATTCGAGATACGTTGTTGTAGTTGGCGGGGTGCACTGAGCAGCTTTTAACGGCAATTGCTTTGAAATCACTTTCTCAGTTCCAGCATAAGGTTGAGCAAAAGCCCTCGCAATAAATAGTACACAGAATAAAAAGAAAGTGTGTTTCATTTTCAAGCAATAGATATACAAAGTTAGGGTAAAAATCACTTCATACTTTTTAGAATTCCAGTTAATC
>JAUMBK010000330.1:0-3575 GCA_032115795.1 Saprospiraceae bacterium
TGAAATGGCGGGGCATGCTTCACGATATGACGCCCGGTGTGGAAGAAATTCTTACTAAAAAAAAGGTAGTCGGATATATCGGTTTTGACCCCACAGCCCCCAGCATGACAATCGGCAATTATGTGCAAATCATGCTGCTGAAACTGTTCCAGATGGCAGGCCATACACCTATCGTTTTGATGGGGGGCGCGACAGGAAGAATTGGAGATCCCTCTTTTAAGGACTCGGAACGCGAACTGAAATCTTACGATGAACTGGACCGAAACCTGGCATTTCAAACCCAACAAATGCACAAGTTTCTTGACTTTGAGGGACCGAATGCTGCCATTCTGGTCAACAACCTCGATTTTTACAGGGAAATGAACGTCCTTGCGTTTTTACGCGATGTAGGAAAAACCCTGACAGTCAATTATATGATGTCAAAAGACTCGGTAAAAAACCGCCTTGAAACAGGCCTCTCATTTACGGAATTCAGCTACCAGCTCCTCCAGTCGTATGATTTTCAGGTCTTATATTCAACATACGACTGCATCCTACAGATGGGTGGGTCTGACCAATGGGGCAACATCACCTCCGGCACGGAATTCATTCGTAGAAACATTGACGGAAAAGCCTATGCCGTCACGACACCCTTGCTTACCAAAGCAGACGGGTCAAAATTTGGCAAGTCAGAGCAGGGTAATATCTGGCTGGATCCCAAACTCACCTCTGCCTATCGCTTTTACCAATTTTGGATCAACAGTGCCGATGCCGACTTACCAAAATACCTACGCTACTTCACCCTAAAACCAAAAGAAGAAGTAATGACCCTGGAAAAAGAATATGCAGAAAACCCAAGGGCACTAAAAGAAATACTGGCCGAAGAACTGACCCGAAGAGTGCATTCTGATGATGACTTTCATTCAGTACAAAAGGTGAGTCACTTGCTGTTCAGCAAAGATGCCAGTCCCCAAACCTGCAGCCTTATGTCTGCAGCCCAACTGGCAACAGTGGCGGAAGAAATTCCTTCTGCGGCTGTCGCCATGTCTGCCCTAAAAGAGGGAATTCAAATCACCGACCTGATGGCGCATACAGGTATCTGCCCTTCCAAAACGGAAGCACGCAAAGCCATTCAAAACAATGCTGTCTCGATCAACAAAGTAAAAGTAGCCAGCCACGAAATGGTGATTGACGCTGCTTATCTCCTTCACGATAAATACATCATGCTGGAAAATGGCAAAAAGAACAAACAAATGCTTGTCGCCGAAAAATAAGCCAGTCCGTTAAAAAAATCTGTGAAAGGAAAGTACAGAAAATCTGTTTGCTTCTTATTTACATGGAAACAAAACAAAACAAAATGCGTCTGATCCTAAGCTTGTTGGCAGTGGCCATCGCCGGTAGCCTGAGGGCACAATCACTCCCGTCTCAATGGCATTATGCCGATGAAGGAAGGTCAATGAGGGCCGGCGATTTGCTATCATCAGGACTCTATGATGAATCAGTGGTGAAGGAGATCAGGTTGTATTTCTCATCGCCATCCTACTGGACACAACTCACCCAAAATTATACTGCGAAAGTAGATTTACTGGCCCGGCTGACTTACGACGGAGTCACATATGACAGCATCGGTGTCCGATTTAAAGGACAGACATCGTACAAAATGAATACCTCACAAAAAAAATCATTCAATATCACCCTTGATTTTGTGCGTCCGGATCAAAACATCGATGGTTATCAGACACTTAACCTCAATAATTCCTGGACAGACCCATCTTTTATGAGGGAAGTCCTATACTACAGATTAATTCGGCAGCACACTCCAGCGGCACAGGCAAATTTTGTACATCTGTTTATCAATGACCAGGACTGGGGCATTTATCAGAATGTACAACAGCTGAACAAAGACTTCCTCAAGGAATGGTATAAGAGCAATGATGGCATCAACCTGAGAGCCGATGTTCCCGACGGCACTACAACCGGCTCGCCCTTCCCAGGAGGTGGTGCTATGTGGGGAGACGGCACGGCTGGTATCAATTACCTGGGCAGTGATTCGACATCCTACAAAAAATATTACACATTAAAAAGCAGCGGCATTGCACAACCCTGGCAAAAACTCATTGAAGCAGCCAGAATCCTGAATAATACTCCAATCGTCAACCTGGAAGCCGAGGCACCAAAGATGTTTGACATCGACAAAATTCTGTGGCACCTTGCCTCCGAAATCGTGTTTGGCGACGATGACAGCTATGCCTACAAAGGCAAGATGGACTATTACCTCTACTTCGACCCGATCACCCAGCGATGGGCAACGTACGACTACGATGCCAACAGCACCTTCCTGACCGAACACGTCACCTGGTCTCCCTTTTACAACGCCGGCAAGGTGAATTATCCCCTGCTAAATAAATTACTGGCTGTACCTGCCTTCAGACAACGCTACCTGGCACATGTGCGGACCATCTTTAATGACCTTCTCAATGAATCAGAAACCACGGCGCTGATCGATGGTTATGATAAACTGATCAGAGACATGGTGTTTGCAGACACTAAAAAAACCACCTCCAATACATCCTATACCTCAGGCTTGAACGTCTTAAAAAATTACATAAAAAACCGAAAGGCAAATTTACTGTCCAATACCGAAGTGGCAGTCAAAGCGCCTGCCATCACCAATTTACGTTACCTCTCCGATGGCGTGCCTTTTGGGACTGTGACAGAAGGAAATACAATCACCATCACCTGCGACGTAGCGTTTGCCGCTGGCATCAAAGAAGTCAATTTGTTTTTTGGTACCAGCTTTTCCGCCACGTTTGCATCCATTCCCATGCACGATGACGGTCAATATGGCGATGCACAGGCAGGAGATGGCATCTTCTCTGTGATTTTGCCTTTTCTACCTGCGACCACCTTCGTCAAATACTATGCTGAGGCCATCGGCAATGATACCGCAGGATCAAGAACATATCTCCCCAGCGGAACAGAACACGAATGCATGGTCTTTCAAATTGGAGCAAAAACAGCAGAAGCAAGGTCAGTAGTCATCAATGAATTTATGGCCGCCAATACAGGCATAATTAAGGATGATGCCGGGGAAACCGAGGATTGGATTGAACTGCACAACACAACAGATGACTTTATCAATCTTGCCGGATATTCCATCAGCGATAGCAAGGATAACCTGACAAAATACACCTTCCCTCAAGGTGTGACCATTGGACCAAAAGGATATTTGATCATCTGGGCGGATGAAGATGGTACACAGGGAATCAACCACGCCAACTTTAAGCTGTCACAAGCCGGCGAAAGTATATTCCTGCTTGACCCTGCAAAAGTCATCATCGATTCAGTCTCGTTTGGACAGCAGACAGCCAATAAATCATCCGCACGAAAACCAAACGGAACAGGCAATTTTGTCATCGGCGACCATACTTTCAACACCAACAATGACGGCACATCAGCAAGCCAGGATTACCAGATACCCACAGTGAGCATTGTGCCCAATCCAGCAGGACAGTATTTCACCCTACAGGGACTGCAGCAGCAGACACCGCTGACTATCCTGGATGAAAATGGCAAGGAAATGCTGAAGACCACAG
>JAUMBK010000331.1:0-14565 GCA_032115795.1 Saprospiraceae bacterium
GTCCGCCGGTAGTACCTGTCGCATAAATTTTCGCATACGTCAGAAAAGGCTTGTGAGAAACTACAAAGGAAACCATCTCAGGTTTTTTTCCATCATGCGCGATCAGACCAATATGTAACATGAGTGCAGACTTTTATGTATTTTTACAATTCAAACCCGGAATGACAATGTACCAAAACAAACACAATATTAGGGGAAATTCCTGTACCCTCTTAGCAATTTACGTCAATTTCTTGCTCTTATTTTTTTTCATTGCTGTCGTGCAGCCCTTCTCATTGTCAGGCCAGGGACAGAAAAAAATGACTTCGGCAGAATACGACAAATGGTATAAAATTAAAAACCAGGCCCTGGATGCCAAGGGGAATACACTTATATATGCTCTGGAAAAAGAAACGGGAGACAAGTTGCTGGGAGTGGTTGACATTCCGAAAGACACAACCTATTTTTTTTCCCGGACCGGAAAGGCAGCAGTGGACAGGACGGGAGACTATGTCGTTTTTGCGCAAAGTCTTTCGTGGGACAGTACGAGGACGCTAAAAAGAAAAAAAACGCCAAAAGACAAAATGCCAGCCGACAGTCTGGTCATTTTTGATAAAAAAACAGGAAATGCCGTTAAAATCGCTGGCTTAACTGATTTTTCCCTCAGCGAAAAATGGCCCGGATATTGTTTTTATACGGTAAAATGGCCTAAAACAGACAAAACAGAAAAGAAGGATACCTCCGCTATCGAAAAAAACGAAAAAAAGACTGCCAAAAAGAAACCAGTCTGTGAAGAACCAAATCTCGTCATCAGGCACCTTGCATCCGGCAAGGAGGATACTATTCCCAATGTCAGGGAGTACACTCTAGCCAAAAACGTGCCTGTTCTGGCATACATCCGGTGCATGGGCGACAGCACAGCAACCTTTCGGGTAAACATGTACGATGTCGTCGGAGGCAAGACAAGCACCATCGCCGATTCGCTGGTACAAGCCTCACAGCTGGCGGTAAATCATGACGGCCAGCAGGCCTCCTTTCTGGCATTGCTTAAAAAATCAGAAGAGGTGCAAAAACCATATCAGTTGCTTTTGTACATGAAAAATGACAGCAGCCTGACCAACTTGACGCAGCGTCATACTGAATTTCTGCCACAAACATGGCTCGTCTCGGCTGACCGAAAACCATCTTTCACTGAATCAGGCAATAGGTTGTTATTTGGAATGTGCCCTCTCAGGCCGGTTAAGGATACAATAAAACTGGATGACGAGATTGTCAATGTCGAAATCTGGCACCACGACTCACCCAGACTATACACACAAATGGAGGCGTCGATGGACAGTGACAAAAAGAAAAGTTATGCTGCCATGTATGATATTCGAAGGGATACTTTCTATGTCCTGGAGACGGCAGAGACAGATCGAAGTGTCCTATCAGAGAAAGGGGATGGCCGTTTTGTGATGCAGTTGCGTTCCAGGCCTTACGAAAAATCAGTCACCTGGCTGGGGGAAACGTTGAAAGACATCTTTCTTTTAGACACAGAAAACGGTACATCCATGCAAATCGCCACGGCAGAATCAGGAAGTCCTTCTTTTTCACCCGCAGGAAAATACATTTATTGGTGGAGCAAGCAGGATTCCATCTGGAAAACGTTTGATACCCGAAAAAAGACATTGGGCGTTCTTGGCTTATGGTCAGTCTCTGCATTCCAGGATGAAGAAAATGATGTACCGGAGAAAGCAGGCCCATATGGCATTGCCGGTTGGCTCAGAAATGATACCGCCGCCATTGTCTATGACAGGTATGATTTATGGAAACTCAATCCTGAAGATCCATTTACAAATATATGTATGACGGATGGCCGCATGCACAAAAACGTATTTCGGTTGATTGATACCGACAAGGAAAATGACTACATCGATACTTCGGGAAATCTCTTGCTGCATCGATTCAACGAATCCAACAAGGGGGAAGCCTATTACAGACATTCCCTCGGCAATGGACAAAACACTAAACTGGTGGGGGGGAATTATTCCCTTTCAAAAAATGTGGTGAAAGCCGATAGTACACAGCTCTACCTTTTTTCCCGACAAGACTTTGCTACATTTCCGGACGTATTGATGGCGGATTCTTCCTTTGCTACAGAGAAAAAACTCACGAATGCCAATCCACAACAGGGTGAATACGGATGGGGGAATGCCCGGCTTTATAGTTGGACCAACTACCGTGGGACAAAAAATGAGGGTCTTTTGATTTTGCCACCGGATTTTAATCCTGAAAAAAAATACCCGCTGATCGTCAATTTTTATGAAAGATCGTCTGATGAATTACACAGATATCGTGCTCCTGAAGCGCACCGATCAACCATCAATTATGCCTATTACGCCAATCTGGGCTATGTTATCTTCAATCCTGATATAAAATACCTCACCGGTCAGCCGGGAGAAGATTGTTATAACGCGGTGGAAAGTGGCGTGGAGTCACTTTTGCGCGAACGATTTATCGACGAAAGCAGGATAGGCCTGCAGGGACATAGCTGGGGTGGATACCAGGTGGCCTATTTGCTGGGCAAGTCGGACAGATACCGTTGTGCTGAAGCCGGAGCTCCGGTGGTTAATATGGTCAGTGCCTATGGTGGCATTCGTTGGGAGTCGGGTATGAGCCGGATGTTTCAATATGAAAAACAGCAATCCAGACTAGGTGCCACCTTATGGGAAAACAAGGAACTGTACCATAAAAATTCGCCTATCTACGACATGCCCAACGTAAATACACCCGTTTTAATCATGCACAATGACGAAGACGGGGCAGTACCCTGGTATCAGGGTATTGAGTACTTTATGGCATTGCGCAGGCTGGGAAAGCCAACCTGGCTACTCAATTACAACGGAGAGCCTCACTGGCCCGTTAAGTGGCAAAACCGCCTCGATTTCAATATCCGAATGGAACAATTTTTCAACCATTACCTTATGGATGGTCCGATGCCTCTCTGGATGAAAGAAGGCAATACGCCACTGGAAAAGGGAATATTGGATAAATACTAAGTAGAGGTAGGGGAAGGCAGTGTAATTATTTCCTGGCAAAGCGACAAATCAAAGGGGTCATTGCTGGCGATGACGACGACTCTTCCGGCTGCATAATTGGAAAGCATGTCAGTAAACCATTGTCTTGCCTGCTGGTCCAAAAACGCGGTTGGTTCGTCAAGGAGGAGAATCGGTGTTGCACTCAGAATAGCAAGTGCCAACTGAATTTTTTGTTTCATTCCGGATGAAAAAAAGGTCAGTGGTTTGTCGGCGTGCCCTTTTAATTGAATCAACTCTTCAAATTGAGCAAACGTCATTGCTGCTTGCAATGGCTTGAATTTCTGGTGGAAGGCAAACATCTCGCGGAGATGAAATTCATTGACAACTCCGGTGTAAGGACCCACCCATGATATATGCTGGAAAATACGTTCTGCTTTTACTGGCACATCATTGATTGTCCAGGCAATTTCGCCTAGAGTGGGAGAAACATATCCGCTGAGCATGTGAAGCAGGGTAGATTTTCCAGAGCCATTTCCGCCAGCAATCCCTTTGATTTTTGTATTATCAGCATAGATGTCCATCTTTCTGATAATCCATTGGTACTGAAAGCGTTTTGAAACCTGATGTGCCCGGATGGAATGTACCACAATCAATACCCTTTCATTATGCCGCGTTCAGCGCTGCGTAAAAAGGCAAGTACCTTGTTTTTTTCTGTTGACTCAGAAATATGGGCGTCAATAGAGGCAATCGCCTGGTGCACATTGTTTCCTTTCAAAAACAGAATCCGGTAAATTTCCTGGATTTGCTCTATTGTTTCGTCCGTGAATCCTCGGCGCTTTAATCCGATGGAATTTACTCCCGCGTACGAAAGTGGCTCTCTGGCCGCCTTTACATATGGGGGTACATCCTTTCTTACCAGCGATCCGCCTCCAATCATGGCATGGTCACCAATTTTCACAAATTGATGCACCGCAGAAACACCACCAATGATGACATGATTGCCAATTTCAATGTGTCCGGCGAGATTGACGCTGTTGGCAAGGATGCAGTTTTCGCCGATGAAGCAATCATGGGCGACATGCACATACGCCATCAGCAATGTCCCCTTGCCTATTCTGGTTGTCATCGAGGCCTCAGTACCCCGGTTCAGCGTACAACATTCACGGATGGTCACGTTATCCTCCACCACCAGGGTTGAATTTTCACCCTTGTACTTCAAATCCTGCGGAATTGCCCCGACAACTGCTCCGGGAAAGACCTGGCAATTTTTACCCAGCGTAGCTCCCTCCATGATGGTGGCATGTGGACCAATCCAGCAATGATCACCTATTTCTACATGGGGACCAATGTAGGCAAATGGCTCAACGACTACATGATTGCCAAGTTTGGCAGTAGGATGTATATGACTTAAATTACTAATCATTCTGTCTTTTGACTATCTGGGCAGTCAGCTCACCTTCAGAAACCAGCTTATTCCCAACGTATGCTGTGCCCCACATTTGAATTATACCGCGTCGAACGGGGCCCATCATTTCCATTTTAAGTATCAACGTATCTCCTGGCAATACTTTGGCTTTAAATTTGACATTGTCCATTTTCAAAAAATAAGTATCCCAAATACCCGTTCCGTCACTCACTGCCGTAAGCGCAAGTATTCCTCCGGTCTGGGCAAGTGCTTCCATTTGCAACACACCCGGAAACACTGGGTTACCAGGAAAATGCCCCATAAAAAAACCCTCATTGAAGGTGATATTTTTCACACCGACGATATGTGTTTCGGAAATTTCGATCACTTTATCCACCATCAAAAAAGGATACCTGTGAGGCAGATATTTTTTAATCTCTTCCGTATTCATGATGGGCTCAACATTTGGATCATATTGCGGGCGACCGGCATTTTTTTTCTGCTCGATGTACATGCTTTTCAGGAATCGGGTAAAATTTGCGTTGCCTGTATGTCCGGGCCGGGTAGCAATGATTTTTGCATGAATGTCTCTGCCCAGCAAGGAAAGGTCGCCTATCAAATCGAGAAGCTTGTGTCGTGCTGGCTCATTTGGATACCGAAGTGGTGTAGACGTAATGGCATTTTCGCTGAGGGTAACCGCTTGCTTTCCCATTTTCTTAAGCAGATTTGACAAACGTTCCTGATCGGCCGGCTTGTCAATCAAGACAACTGCATTATCTATTTCACCCCCTTTGATTAGGCCTGCATCAAACAAGGCCTCCACTTCGGATAAAAAGACAAATGTACGAGCATCGGCCACTTCTGATGTAAAATCAGCAAGATCACGTAACACAGCCACCATTGGTCCTATGTTCGGCTGGGGAAATTGGAGAATCACATCCAATTCCAGCCTTTCAGCAGGAAAGACCGCATATTCCGCACCCGATTGTTCATCTTTAAATGTAAAAGGGGCAGTAATCACGAGTGGTTCCTTTGCAGTCGTCTTTGTCACAAGACCAGCTTCCCTGAATCGTGTCATGTGTTGTCCTGCGCTCCCATCTAAAATGGGTACTTCAGGTCCATTCATTTCGATGTGCAGGTCCTCCAGCCCGAGCGCGTGGCAGGCGGCTAGCAAGTGTTCTATCGTAGCCACGGCAGCGCCTCCTGACTGTAGCGTTGTTCCTCGTTTTGTATCAGTTACGTTGGCAACATCCGCAGACACGGCTGGTGCATTTTCCAGGTCTGTACGCATAAACCGGATGCCAGAGCCCTCCTCTCCGGGTTTGATTGTCATGGTGACCTGCTTGCCTGAATGGAGCCCGACACCTGAAATGAGGATTTCATTCTGAAGTGTATGCATCTGCCTCATGCCTTGATGTTGATTTATTAGTTTCTTTTATAAATGTGTTGCTGCTTTAATTTGTTCAATTTCCTTAGCCAGCCTGGCCACTTCTGCATGCAAAGACGAAAGTTGCTTAAAATGAGCATAGGACTTGAGGTAATTTTGGTATTGGATTGCCGGTGTGCCATACCACTTGGATCCTGGTTCGGTGATGGAAGAAGCAATGCCGGATTGCGCCTGAATTTGAATCTTGTCTGCCAAAGTAAGGTGGCCGACGATGCCTACCTGTCCCCCAATGATGCTGTCCTCCCCTACTTTTGAACTCCCTGCAATACCTGCCTGTGCTGCAATGACCGTGCGCTTGCCAATGGTCACATTGTGTGCTACCTGAATTAAATTATCCAGCTTCACACCATCTTCCAGGACAGTTGACCCCAGGGAGGCCCTGTCGACAACCGTATTACTGCCAATTTCTACATCATTGCCAATGACGACATTGCCGGTTTGTGGAATCTTGTTGTAATTGCCCTCCTCGTCCTTTGCAAATCCAAAGCCGTCACTCCCTATCACAGCATTGGCGTGGATGACACAGCGGGCACCGACAACACAATTATGGTATATTTTCACACCCGGATATAAAATCGTGTTATCCCCAATACGGCTGTCATCACCAATAAATACCTGACCAAATACCTGTACATTTCGTCCCAGGACCACGTTTTTCCGTATCATTACCTGGGCATCAATCGATGTACCCTCTCCAATTTCAGCAGTAGCATCAATCGTTGCATAAGGAGATATTCCTTCCGCCAGGGTCAGTTTTTGCTGAAAGTGGGCCATCAGCACCGACAACGCCATATAGACATTCTCTACAAGCAGCAATGCAGGGTGGCTACCTTCCTCTTTCAGGAAATCTCGCTGCACGATTACCGCCGATGACCGGGTGGTTGCCAAATAGGATGCATATTTTGGATTCGCCAGGAAAGTAATTGTGCCCTCTTTTCCCTCTTCAATTTTGCTTGCTCCTGTAATAGGCGTATTGGGATCTCCAATTAGGACGGCCCCAAGTATTTCGGCAATCTGACCAAGACGTATCTGCATCCTGCAAATGTACGACATTCCTACGTTTCACCCCAACTCCGAATTCAAAGAAATAACAATTCGGTATTTTATGAAACACTACCCTACCAAACAGCCAATGCAATGCAAAAGATAGCCCAAACAATATCCATCCAACATGGGTTAGAATCGTAACTTTGTCCCACCAAAATTTCTTGCCCTTGATTTCTGCCTTTATTCCCGCGTATTTCGCTCCGTTTACTCCTAATGCACACTTGCCGGGTGTGGCAATCCATGCCAACTTGCCGTGGGATATACAGGATATCGTTTCCAACGAAAAGATAATTCAACTGCTCGCTGGGAACCAGGCAGTCCTCGTGGCCGATCTGAGTACACTTCCCCTGTATACCGGTTCGGAAGAGTGGGTAATTGCCGCACTGGCCGGAGCAAGAGAGGCCTCTGAAACACTTATCATTTCCAAAGAATGCCACAGCGCAGGTGAAACACTCCAAATTAAAAAGGAGACAGCAGTGACAGTGCAAACTTCGATGCAGCAGGCCCAGTTATCGTTATTGGCGCCACACATCAGCACGGTCGTTTCTTCCAACTCTATACAGGACATCCTGAAGCAGATCAGGCAGGGAGAGCTTGCCGCTGCCGTCATACCTGCCCTTTCACTAGACAAGGATTGCCTGCCAGATGACGCATTTATTAGCATACGACTTCACCCGAATGAATGCCTGACGCCTCCAGGAAGAGGAGCCCTTGCACTGGTATGCCATGGTGAGGATGTGCACACGAAACGCCAGTTGAAAGACCTGCATCAACGACACATCTCGTTAGCCACCAATGTAGAACGGTCTCTGTTATCCTTTTTCCCTGAGTCGGAAAGAAAACAGATATCTGCCTATTGCCGCGTCGACCCAAAGGGCTATTTTCACTTAAAGGCGATGCATGCAGGAATTGGCATAACCCACAGCATGTCACTCAGCACATCTTCCGGACTCGCAGAGACAATGGCAAAAGTAATTCACCAAAAAAGAATGTAAATGTACCTGATCTTTGATTGTTCCGGCATGGCCGGAAATACCAATTTTAAAGCAAACTTCACTGAAACAGAGGCATGGCCAAGGCTGCTCCACATCAGTTGGATATTGCTTGGAGAAGATTTTAAGCCACTGGAGGATTACGATTGCATCACGCTGATTGAAAATGTGTCGATTGACGAAAAATCGATGACAAAAGCAAACGTTGATGCAGAGGATGTGAAGAAAAAGCATACCCCCCTGGCAGAGGTACTGGACAAATTCAGTGCTACCGCCGAAAAAGCACAATATGTGTTTGCACACAACCTGAATTACAATGAAAATATCCTGGGAGCTGAATACGTGCGCTTGAAGAAAAGCATTAATCTGTTTTCCAAAAAACGGCATTGTCTTATGGAAGAAGGAACCTATTATTGTAAAATCCCGTCACGTGGCGGGGGATACAAATACCCTACCCTGCCTGAATTGCATGCCACTTGTTTTGGACAAACGTATGGACCTGCAGGCAATGCGCGTGCCGACGTCATCGCTGCAGCACGCTGTTTTATCAAAATGATGAAAACAGGCAAGCTCGAAGATCTGTTTGAGGAAGATTGAGACATTTTGAAGGTTATCATGATTGAGTCGTACCCTAGCCCAAGGGGCTGCAATCTGCCCCAATGAAAGGATTACACTTCTATGCTTCTTTTTTTAGCCCATATACTGCCTGCCCTGAAAAATCAGATGGAAACGACTCATCACCCGGAAAACCCAGGCGGATGTCTCTCCCATCATGGGGAATGTCTGCTGTACCGAAAATGTAATCCCAAACTGCCAGTGTAATCCCAAAATTGATCCCAAATTCTCTTCCTTTGGGCAGGTCATAGGCATGGTGCCAGATATGCATTTCAGGGCTGTTGAATAACTTTTTCATGACTGGCCCCAGAATAAAGGCACCTGACAGGGTCACGGCGGCGAGAGAACCTAATTTTACAATCATGGAAGAAGATGCCAGAAAAGTGATGTCAGCCAATCCTCCCACCATGACAAGACCAATCAGGAAACCGATAAAGGCACCGGATATTCTGCCGGAAACCCGGAAATTGCTATGGTTGTAATGACCCACCGCCAGCGTAAATATGTGGATTATGAAGAAATCATACAAGCCAATGCCCAACAAAGCCAATGGAAGATATTCAAATGTACGGTAAACTACATTTTCCATCCAATGGTATCTCAGATGTGCTGCAAAACCCATCTCTTCGACAGAATGATGCACCTTATGGAACTGCCACAACCAGGAGACCCTATGTAGCAAGCGGTGTACCCACCACTGCACAAAATCGCGCACCACAAAGCCAATCAGCAAAATAGACCACATGGGCAGCGCACGAAGGGGGTTGGAGGCCTGCAAATCAAATCCAGTCAAGCCCACAATGCCATCGTTAAGTAATGTAACCACCACATTCGAAGCCGCATTATAAATCACCAGAGAAAAAAGGAAGAAATTGAAAAACATGTAGAAAAAATCCAGCCAGAAGTCCTTCCGAAACAATTTCTGGTTTTCACGCCACGGTTTTACCCATTCCAGTAAGAAAAAGAAGAGGGATACAAGCAGCAACCAGTAAAAATAGTTGTGCAGCGAAGGATGAGTTACTTCTCCCCACAGGTAAGAGGCATACCCCCCATAACTATTGACAAATGTTTTTAGCAAGTCCTCCATAACAAGGCATTTCTTTTAAAGAATCAGGATGTTTATTTGTTCTGGCTCCAGCTGTTATACCCATCCATCAGGTTGTAAATTTCCTGAAAGCCCATTTGCTGCATTTGCTCCATGGCTCTTGCGCTTCTGCCTCCGGCAGCACAATAGACTAAATAGGGTGTTTGCTTATCTAACGCCCCAAGTTTAGAAGTAAATTCAGGCGAAGAAAAATCAATTTCCAGTGCATTGTCAATTTTGCCACCTGCAATCTCCTCAGGTGTTCGCACATCAATCAGCACCATGTCTGACCTGGATGACAAAAGTTGCTTTGCAGAGGCAATATCAACATTTTCAGCTTTCGCACCATCACCAACGGAGGCAGTCTCCTTGGTTTTCTGTGAAGACGGCTGCTCCTTACATGCCAGAAAAGATAGTGCTGAAAATAAGATAAGAAGGGTAATTCGCATGTCCTAATTTGTTTTTGTTTTGCAAAGATAGGGATACGAAACGGAAGTGGACGTAACTTAGGTTACACAACAAGGGCACATGAATGGCATAGCAGTATTACCTGCCGCAATCCGGAAATGTTTGTCTGCGTTTTGATTTATTGGTTTGACGACCAGGCTTTGTAGCCACCATCAAAATTATACACTTGTTTAAAGCCAAGTTCTTTCATCATTTTCATGGCAGTCGCACTTCTGCCGCCGGCATAACAGTAGACCATATACTGCTTGGTTTTGTCCAGCTGATTTAATTTTTCATTGAAGGCGGGGTCTTTAATATCGAGCTCAACCGCATTGGCGATTTTTCCACCCGCAATTTCTTCAGGCGTGCGCACATCCAGTAAGATCACCTCTTTCTTATTGGCCACCAGGTCTTTGGCTTTAGTCAGGTCAATATTGATATAGAAAGGCTCAATCATTCTTGTTTTGACTGGCGATGTTTGTTTATTTTGTGCAAAGACAAACACGCTTATCATGACAAAAAGACCTGTAAATACATGCTTCATAACCTGTTTATTTTTTAACTGAAAAAATGAAATTTTAACAAATGTACATAAAATCCTATGGATATATATGTGCATTCCCGCTTCTTTGCAGGTTTTTTTTTGGTGCCGCAACTAATTTTGGTTTAGGGATATGAGGTTTACGGGACTTCAATACCATTCCAAAGTACAAAATTTGCTATCTTTGCGGCGCAAAAACAAACCTTTATGAACTTTGACATCATCATTATAGGAAGCGGGCCTGGTGGGTACGTAGCTGCCATCAGAGCATCACAGCTTGGTAAAAAAGTTGCCATCATTGAAAAAGAAAACCTGGGTGGCGTGTGTCTCAACTGGGGTTGCATCCCAACGAAAGCCCTGCTGAAAAGTGCACAGGTATTCAACTACATCCATCATGCGGAAGAATACGGTATCAAAATCGGAGCTCCGGACGCTGACTTCCCCAAAATGATTGCCCGAAGCCGGGGTGTAGCCGATGGTATGTCGAAGGGCGTCAACTTTCTGATGAAGAAAAATAAAATCACCGTCATCGAAGGCACAGGAAAATTGGTTCGCGGAAAAAAAGTAGTCGTGACAGATAAAAATGGCCAGAAAGCGGAATATACTTCTGACCATATCATCATTGCAACCGGTAGCAGGGCAAAGGAATTGCCCAACCTGAAAATCGACGGCCAAAAAATCATCGGCTACAGAGAAGCGATGACCTTGCCCTCACAACCCAAAAAACTGGTTGTCGTAGGTGCAGGCGCCATCGGTGTGGAGTTTGCCTATTTCTACCACTCCATTGGCACCGAGGTGACCGTTGTGGAATTTATGGAACAGGGACTTTTGCCAAGGGAAGATGCAGAAATCTCAAAGGAACTGGCAAAAATATACAAAAAGGCAGGAATGAATATCCTTGCCAACAGCGCAGTGGAAAATGTCGATATTTCAGGACAACAATGCAAAGTGACCATTAAAAATAGAAAAGACAACAGTGTTCAGGTCATTGAATGCGATGTAGTGCTTTCTGCAGCAGGCGTGACACCCAACACTGAAGACATCGGCCTGGAAGCCCTGGGTATTGAAACAGACAGAGGATTGATCAAAGTAGATGGATACTGCCAGACCAACGTTCCTGGCATTTACGCGATCGGTGATGTCATTCCTACCCAGGCCCTTGCCCACGTAGCCAGTGCTGAAGGCATCGTCTGCGTCGAAAAAATCGCAGGCCACCATCCCGAACCATTGGATTACTCCAACATCCCATCCTGTACCTATTGCTGGCCGGAAGTATCCAGTGTAGGCATGACAGAAGCACAGGCAAAGGAAGCCGGTTATGAACTGAAAATTGGCAAATTTCCGTTCTCCGCCTCCGGTAAAGCCAGCGCTTCCGGAGCAAAGGAGGGCTTTGTAAAGGTCATCTTCGACGCCAAGTATGGAGAATTGCTGGGTGCCCACATGATTGGAGCCAATGTAACCGAAATGATTGCCGAACTGGTCCTCGCCAAGAAACTGGAAAGTACGGGTCATGAGATCCTGAAAGCGGTTCACCCCCACCCGACCATGAGTGAAGCAGTCATGGAAGCGACAGCTGCGGCCTACGACGAAGTAATCCACCTGTAATGCGGATTCAGATAAAAAAAACGAAGCAGGACATCATTTCTGCTTCGTTTTTTATTTTAAGACAGGTCTGCTGAATTCCATACCATGAAGAAGATATTACTGCTTTCCGACAACCACGGCTATTTAGGAGAGGAAATCCTGGCGCATGCCAGCCAGGCCGATGCCATCTGGCATGCAGGCGATATAGGCAGCCTGGATTCTGTGCAAGCGATGATGGATTTAAAACCGTTTACAGCTGTGTATGGCAATATCGATGACCACTTAATGAGGCGCACCTTCCCTCTCAACCAGCTTTTTGAATGTGAAGGATTGAAAATATTCATGACCCATATTGGCGGCTATCCCGGCAGATATGATGCCCGGGTGCGTGATATCATACAACAGGAAAAACCTGGCTTGTATATTTGCGGCCATTCCCATATCTGCAAGGTGATACCCGATCCCCTGCATAACCTCCTGCACATGAATCCGGGAGCGTATGGCCACCACGGATTTCATAAAGTCCGCACTATGCTCGCTTTTGAAATTGCCGAAGGAAAAATCCACAACCTGCGGGCAATTGAGCTGGGATTAAGAGGGGCTCTGAAATGACGGAGTAGCCAATTTTAGTCCTGTTTTATGCGATCTCTCCCCCACAACTGCTTCCTGCGCCTGCCGTGCATCCATAGCAATGCTGGTTGACTACGATTTGCCTTTGCATCAGTGCATTCAAATCGAAATCTGCAATATGTTGGGCACCTGACGCCACCTTCAAATCCAGCATCTGGTTGAAATCACAGTCATACATGTACCCTTCCCAGCTGACAGACAAGGTGTATCGGCACATAAGTCCATCCAGCGTTGCCGAGTTGAATGCTTCGGAGAGAGCTGACATGTATTCTGCGTAGTTGCCTGATTCAAGCAAATAGTCTAAAAAGCGGCTGATGGGCAGATTGGTAATCACATAGAGCTGGTTGAACTCTATGCCATATTTTCGTCCCAGCTGGCTCTTAAACTCACGCTCAAGGGAAGCCTGGGATCCTGGTAGAAAGGCGCCGGAAGGGTTGTATACCAGGTCCAGCAGCAAACCACTGCCTGGTTTGCCATAGCCCACCGCATTCAACTTATGCAACGCTGTAATGCTGTCTTCAAAGACACCTTCTCCTCGCTGGCTATCTGTCCGCCCTTTGCTAAAGTATGGCAAAGAGGAGACCACCTGCACCTTATTTTGCGCAAAAAAATCAGGTAAGTCGCCGTACTTGGGGTGCGCCATGATGATCGTAAGATTGCAACGTGTCATCACTTTTTTTCTCAGGGCAACACAAGACTCCACAAACCAGCGATAGTCGGGATGCATCTCCGGAGCGCCACCAGTAATGTCCACCACCGGAATGTCATGGGTCTCAAGGATGCGAAGGCATACTTCCAGGTTGGCGCGGTTCATCAGCTCATGCTTTCGGTCCGGACCAGCATCAACATGGCAGTGCGCACAGCTTTGGTTACACAATTTGCCAATATTGACCTGAAATACGGTCGGCAGGGTCGGCTGGAGTGAAGCGCCAATCCGCTCAGCGAAAGGCGGAAATAAACCAACAGGGACATCCGCATGCTGCAAGACATCCAGCTGATAAAACGTATCCGCCAAAGGGCTTCCTTTGGATGTGAGGGATTTTGATTTTTGCTTAATACTCATGCGTTAGAAACGTCCGATTACATCAATTTTGACTTGATCGTATTCATCATCGGCACGGCATTGACAAGGGTGGCACCCCCGCGGATGGCTGCAGCCACATGCACGGCCTCCATCATTTGCTCTTCGTCGGCACCTTCAGACAAACATGCACCTGTGTACGCATCCATGCAATAGGGGCATTGCAGTGCGTGGGCCACGGCCAGTGCAATCAGATTCTTCTCGCGAACGGTCAGCGCACCTTCCTTGAATACTTCACCATACCACTGGAAAAATTTCTTGCCCATTTCAGGCTGAAGTTCAACTATATCACCAAACTTTTTTAAATCTTCCGAATTGAAATAACTCGACATATACCTCTTTGTTTTACGAACGAAAATAAGGGTAAAAATGCGTGATTTCACTCACAATACCCAAAATTAGTCCTATTTCTTCTGTAATATTTCCTCGAGATAATCCATCTGAACCTGCTGAATTTCAATCAGACGCTGGATTTGGTGTACAATCAAATGATCGACTTTTTCGTGCAACATCCTGATTTCCAGCTCAGCCTTGAGATTGACCATATAATCATACTCACTTCGCTGGCGATCCTTCTGTTCCTGCCGGTTTTGGCTCATCATGATGATCGGGGCCTGGATGGCGGCAAGGCATGACAAGATTAGATTAAGCAGGATGAAGGGAAACGGATCAAAGGCCGTCGCCTGCAAAAGC
>JAUMBK010000332.1:0-3139 GCA_032115795.1 Saprospiraceae bacterium
TGCAATACCCCATTGCCGTATTTGGTGCATTGAAGGCCGGCCTGGTCATTGTCAACACAAACCCACTGTACACACCCCGTGAAATGTTGTATCAATTTCAGGATAGTGGGGTAAAAGGCATCGTCATTGTCGAAAACTTTGCGTCCAATCTTGCTTCTATCCTTGACAAAACAACAATCGACACCATCATACTCACCAATATAGGCGAGATGCTTGGACCAGTAAAAGGGTCTGTTGTCAACTTTGCTGTCAGGTATGTGAAACGAATGGTGCCGCGTTATACCTTACCCAATACGGTGACCTTTTCTGATGCGCTTAAGCAGGGCAGGAAGTTTACCGTTCGCCCCTTTCAAAATACTGCAGACTCAGTGATTATTCACCAGTACACAGGCGGTACTACAGGGATTTCTAAAGGAGCCATGCTGACCAATAGAAACATGGTGGCCAATATGATTCAAATACGGTCATGGATGCAGCAATACCTGGAAGAAGGCAAGGAAATTACCCTTTCCCCCCTTCCTATGTACCATATTTTTGCCTTTGCCGTCAATTGCCTGGCGATGTTGAGTTACGGAGCACACACAGTACTGGTAACCAATGCCCGGGATCTTCCTTCCGTAATCAAAGAGTTCAAGCGCAATAAAATCAGCCTGATGACCGGCTTGAATACCCTGTTTAATGCGCTCCTGCACCACCCTGATTTTTTGAAATGCGACTTCACTCCGCTTAAAATAACGGTGGGTGGCGGCATGGCCATTCAAAAAGCCGTGGCTGACAAATGGAAGGAAATAACGGGATGCCCCCTTACAGAAGGCTATGGAATGACAGAGTCAAGTCCCCTGATCAGCGTAAACCCATTGGATGGCAGTGGAAAAACAGGAAGCATTGGCCTGCCGGTATCATCCACCGAAATACGGATCGTAAAGGATGACGGCACTATTGCGGGCTTCCATGAAACTGGTGAAATCCAGTGCCGCGGACCACAAGTGATGAAAGGTTATTACAACCAGCCGGAAGAAACGGCAAACACAGTTACTTCAGAGGGATGGCTTTGTACCGGCGACATAGGGAAGATGGATGAAGAGGGGTATATGTATATTGTAGACAGAAAAAAAGACATGATTCTTGTTTCGGGCTTCAATGTGTTTCCCAACGAAATCGAAAATGTACTGACCCAGCATCCAAAAGTTCTCGAAGCCGCCGCCATAGGTGTGCCGGATGAAAAATCAGGAGAAGTAGTTAAAGTGTTTATCGTCAGGAAAGAAAAAAGCCTGAAAAAGGAAGAAGTACTGGCATATTGCAAGGAAAATCTGACGGGCTACAAAGTGCCTAAGTATGTGGAATTTCGGGATGAACTTCCAAAAACAAACGTGGGTAAAATTTTACGAAGGGAGCTCAGATGAGAAACCAGGGAACACTCTTTCTTTTTCCTTGTCCGATTCACGAGGGACAACTGGATACAATACCACAACAAACGCTTGCCGCCTTGCACAAGACTTCGCACTTTCTCGTGGAACGAGCCAAGACGGCAAGACATTTTCTAAAAGCAGCGGGTCATCCCCAACCCATAGCCAATCTGGTAATACAGGAGATATCGGCGGTGGAGAAGGAGGATATTGCCTTTCTTCAGTGTATGCACGAAGGCATCGATGTGGGCATCATTTCAGAGGCGGGTTGTCCGGGAATTGCCGATCCTGGATCGGTGGCGGTCAACTGGGCACACCAAAATGACATCCAGGTCAGGCCGATGGTCGGTCCGTCTTCTATCCTGCTCGCTATGATGGCCAGTGGATTAAATGGCCAGTCTTTTGCATTCAACGGCTATTTGCCGGCGAAAGCCCCTGAACTGGCGAAAGAGATTCGTTTGCTGGAATCAAAAGCAGTCAAAACGGGACAGGCGCAGATCTTCATGGAGACCCCGTATAGAAACGATTTCATTTTGAAACACCTTCTTTCCACGTTGCAGCCGTCAACCAAACTTTGCATTGCCTGTGAAGTCAATGGTGATACAGAATCAATCCGTCAGCAAACCGTGGCAAAGTGGAAAGAGGCGAAGATGGAAAATTTTCACAAAAGACCCTGTATTTTTATTATCGGATGAGCGCATGTATATCAGAAACCATAACTTTGCACTGGAAAAAGACATCACCGGGACTAGAATTTCCCAGGCATCATTTTTAAAGGCGTGAATTAACTACAAACCACATGCATATACAAGAAAGTGTACAATCGGACATCGTGCTGAAATGTATCAACCAGACAAACCAGCATCTCTTTGTCACAGGCAAAGCAGGCACAGGCAAAACCACTCTTTTGCGGCAAATTATCGCAACAACCCACAAAAATGCGGTTGTGGCAGCACCTACGGGCATTGCCGCATTGCATGCCAGGGGGGTGACGCTCCATTCCCTGTTCCAACTGGCCCCTGCGGCATATATTCCCGACACTTCGACACACCTGGCTCATGAAGGTGTTAGAATTGAGTCTTTTGGCACACTCGGCAAAGCCTATAAAATGAGCGGAAGCCGGTTGCAGCTTTTGAGAACCATGGAATTGCTGGTCATTGACGAAGTGAGCATGCTTCGGGCGGATTTGCTGGACGCCATCGATTTTGTTCTTCAAAAAACAAGGAGAAACACGCTGCCTTTCGGAGGCGTACAGGTTTTGTTTATGGGCGATATGCTGCAGCTGCCCCCCGTAGTGAAGCCCGAGGAATGGACATTGTTGCAGGCATATTATCCTGATTTGTTTTTTTTCAGCGCGCGATGTCTTCAGAAAACACCCTTCATGTATGTAGAACTGAAGAAAGTCTATAGACAGAAGGACGAAGAGTTTCTCGACATCCTGCAGCAATTGAGAATGAATAATGTCCGGGAAAAAGAACAGGCCATGCTGGCAGGATATGTAAAGGAGGATTTTAAAATTCAACACAGCCCGGGCTACATTTACCTCACAACACACAATTATAAAGCCGATGAGGTCAACCGACAGATGTTGCATTCACTCCAAAGTAAAGCCATCACATATCAGGCAGAAGTGCAGGGAGATTTTCCTGAAAAGGCATACCCGATGGAGACAGGCCTGGTGTTGAAAATCGATGCACAGGTCATGTTTACAAAGAATGACACCTCCCAGGACA
>JAUMBK010000332.1:3149-4306 GCA_032115795.1 Saprospiraceae bacterium
GAGTAGAAAAATACGAATGGTCCAACATCCGCTATATTGTCAATGAGCGGACAAAGGAAGTGGAAGAGGAGGTCTTGGGTACGTTTGTGCATTATCCTCTGAAACTGGCGTGGGCCATTACCGTCCATAAAAGCCAGGGACTAACTTTTGATAAAGCGGCCCTGGATGTAGCGGGTGTTTTTGCTCCCGGACAGGCATACGTGGCGCTGTCCCGTCTTCGGTCTCTGGATGGACTTATATTGACGGCACCACTCCAGCTGAAAGGCATCCAAAGTGCTGAATCAGTCTTGCAATTTTCCCAAAAAGAGACAAAGGAGGAAGACGCCATCAACACAATCAACAAAGCCACTCCTTCCTTTTTAAGTGAAAGTCTCCGGAAAGCGTACACCCTTCGCCGATTGTATTATCTATGGAAAACGCTTCTGGAAAACTACCAAAAAACACAGGGATTCCGATCTGCCTATCTTTCCTGGGCCGAACCTCTGTACGCCCAAATAAATGAGCTAAACAATGTGTCCGGGGTATTTCTTCAATGGCTGGATACCTGGCTCCGCGAATGTCCTGAAAACACCGCGTTACTGGAAAACAAACAAGAAGGAGCGTATAGCTACTTTTTTCCGGTTCTTCAAAAAATGCACGAGGCCGTTCTGACGCACATGTTACAGATTTCGGCACTGAAAAAAGACAAGGAATATTACCAGGAGCTGTCAGTCATTGAAGAGGCATTGAGCTTGCAGAATCTATCTGTTCATAAAGTAAAAAACCTCCTGAACGCTGCTGGTAAAGGGCTGCCTCTGACCAGGGAAAACATCCATGATCGTTTTTTGGAAAAATACCGGAGTGCATTGATCGACAAGGTCAAGGAAGCCAACGGAATCAACCCTGGTCAGCCACACGATATAGAAAAAGCGGAGACCAGAAAATCAAAAAAAGGGGGACAGAAACCAAACCAGAAAGAACCAACGATTCAAACAACATTCAACCTCTGGCAAACGGGCATGGATGTTGCCGCCATTGCCGCAAAGCGCATGCTCACCACGACCACAATAGAAAGTCATTTTGCCCAACTGATAGAGACAGGCCAGGTACAGGTAGATGCATTTTTGTCACAGGAAGCCATCCAGGAATTGACCAAAGTATTCGATAAGGCAGGCAAT
>JAUMBK010000333.1:0-2905 GCA_032115795.1 Saprospiraceae bacterium
CAGATTTTTCTGGTTCGACTTACTGTTGCACGCGTCTTTATAAAGAATGTATGGCGTTCCGGTCTCTATCTGTGATTCCAGAATGGCAAACCAAAGATCCTGGGCCTGTACTGTTTTACGTGCCCTTCCCTCCGATTCATATCGAGTATACAATGCTGCAAATTCCTCTCCGTAGGTATCGGGTAAACCAGGGCATTCATTGGGACAAAACAGAGACCAGGTTCCATTTTCCTTCACACGTTCCATAAATAAATCCGGAACCCACATCGCATAAAATAAATCTCTGGCTCGCAATTCCTCTTTCCCGTGGTTTTTCTTCAGGTCAAGAAAGTCAAAAATATCTGCATGCCACGGTTCGAGGTATACTGCAAACGCTCCTTTGCGCTTCCCTCCCCCCTGGTCTACGTAGCGCGCCGTATCGTTGAATACTTTCAACATGGGAATGATGCCGTTTGACGTCCCCCCGGTACCCTTTATATAAGACCCCTTGGCCCTGACATTATGAATGGACAAGCCAATACCCCCTGCAGACTGTGAGATTTTCGCACATCTGGAAAGCGTTTCAAAGATTCCCGAGATGCTGTCGTCTGTCATTGTCAGGAGAAAACAGGACGACAATTG
This sequence comes from Saprospiraceae bacterium, assembly GCA_032115795.1. Lineage (GTDB taxonomy): Bacteria > Bacteroidota > Bacteroidia > Chitinophagales > Saprospiraceae > OLB9. Next base: position 622 of record JAUMBK010000333.1, read on the forward strand.
TGGCTTGGGAGTGGCCGCATTAAACAAGGTAGGTGTAGCATGAATAAACCATTTTTCCGACATCAGATTGTACGTCTCAATAGCAGAAGTAATGTCTTCTCCGTGAATGCCAATGGCTGCCCGCATCAATAAGTGCTGCGGACGCTCGACAACTTCACCGAGCATGCGAAGAAGATACGATTTCTCCAGCGTTTTAAAACCAAAATAATCAAACGCGTAATCTCTGTCGTAAATGATGGCAGAATCCAGCTTATCGGCATTGCTCCTGATTACCTGAATCGCAGTATCGCTGATCAAGCCGGCAGGCATATCCGTTTTTGGGTCTATGTAGTTGTATAATTTCTCCATTGTTCTGGAGAAGGATTTCTCGGTATTTTTATGCAGATTGGAAACAGCAATGCGCGCCGCCAGCAAGGCGTAATCAGGATGCCTGGCTGCCATCGTTGCTGAAGTCTCCGCGGCCAGATTGTCAAGCTCCGTCGTTCGCACGCCGTCATACAGCCCCTGAATCACCTTTTTACTGATCTCTATCGGATCGATAAACGTGGCATTCAACCCATAGCATAACTTGCTGATACGGGCCGTCACCTTATCAAAACTGACATCTTCTCGTTTGTTGCTGCGCTTTATAACCTGCATTTTTGTTTTATTATTTTATTTACCAATTTCCTTCCGCCGAAAAACGAACAGAAAGGGTTAAAAATCAGCTTCGAGTGAAAAAATTTGATTGTCTTTCTCTGCCATCACGCCTGCTTTTTGATAATCCCCCACCCGCTTTTCGAAAAAGTTGGTTTTCCCCTGGAGTGAAATCAAATCCATCCACGGGAAAGGGTTTTCTGCATTGTATTCTTTCGTGTTGCCTAAAGCAACCAACAACCTGTCAGCCACAAACTCAATGTATTGACACATCAATTCGGCATTCATGCCTATCAAATTGACCGGAATGGCGTCAGTAACAAATTCTTTCTCAATTTCAACAGCATCCATAATGATGGCTTGGATTGTTTCCTTGGACAACTTATTGACAATGTGCTGGTTGTAAAGCAGGCAGGCAAAATCGCAGTGCATTCCTTCATCTCGGCTGATAAGCTCATTGGAAAACGTAAGTCCCGGCATCAAACCTCGTTTTTTCAACCAGAATATAGAACAAAACGAACCTGAAAAGAAAATGCCCTCCACTGCAGCAAAGGCGATGAGCCTTTCCGCAAAAGATCCGTTAGAAATCCAACGCAGCGCCCAATCCGCTTTTTTCCGTACACACACCAGCGTATCTATGGCATTGAGGAGGTGGTCCTTTTCTTTCGGTTCCTTGATGTACGTGTCAATGAGAAGCGAATACGTTTCTGAATGAATGTTCTCCATCATAATCTGAAAACCATAAAAAAACTTGGCTTCTGTATACTGCACTTCATTCACCATGTTCTCAGCCAGATTCTCATTTACAATGCCATCACTGGCGGCAAAAAATGCAAGCACATGCTTAATAAAATGCTTTTCATCATCCGTCAGCCTGTTTTCCCAATCACTGATGTCCTGATGAAGGTCAATCTCTTCCGCAGTCCAGAAACTTGCTTCGCATTTCTTGTAAAAACTCCAGATATCGTCATGCTCAATCGGGAACAAGACAAATCTTCCCGGATTTTCTTGCAATAATGGTTCGTTCGGTGTACTCATCTTGGTGTGTTTGGTTGCTGTTGGTTGTTACGGAGTTATACCGTCGTATTTAATAAATAAATATATAACCTAAATTACATATGATTGTTCAAAAAGAAAAAGACATTCTTAATAAAAATAAACTTATTATTTTTATTTGAATGCAAAAATTACTATAAATCAGTACTTTGGATATTTGAAATTACATGAATGATACGAATAGCTTCACTGTATATCCCTAATTTCAGTGACGCAAATAACGTAAGAAATCACGCAGCAAAGGTGGTTTTGACAGTAAAAGTTATCCACAGTTTGTGGATAACTTCACAATAACTTAATAATCAATATCATATAATTATCTTTTCTAATGTAAAAGGGGAACAAGGAAGGAAGGCAGTCTGCAACTGACTACAAATGAATTTGGTATGAATAGTTGATAGATTTTATATGTTTTACTTCAACAAGTGACTGGCCGTAATAGAGATACCGATGGTCACTTCTTTCTCGTAAAGTAGTAAACGACGCCAAAACCCATGGCAATTGAGCTCACAATGATCAGTGGAAAAGCCAATTTCATATCCCGAAAGGGCAAGTACTCCAGATTCATTCCAAAAAAGCCAGCCACCATGGA
>JAUMBK010000334.1:0-10039 GCA_032115795.1 Saprospiraceae bacterium
TGTATCGTCCAGTGAAATCACCGTCTGGTCCTCACAAATGGCAGTTGGTGGAATATTGTCTATCACAGTGATGGAAGTATTGCATTCCAGTACATTATCACACTCATCTTTTACACGGTATTTTATCCATGTTTTCCCCAATGGTAATCCGGTAATGGTATATGGTCTGGCGGTCTGGCTGATGCCGTTGCTGAAGCCGGGAATGACACCAACCACTGCGGTGGAAGCATCTGATGTGACAAAGGCTGCATTTACAGGAGGAACAGAAAGATTAATGCCATCCTTGCTGAAAGACACCTCCCATGTCACAAAGGAGCAATCGGTAGCCGATGGAGGTGTCACTTGCCAGTCTGCCCCACACTTTTCGGCTGATGAAGCCAAATTGGGTATCGTTGGGCAAGTGAATGCCGGTTTGGCTGTATCATCAATTTTAATTGTCTGGGGACAAACTTTTTCCTCCGCCGTACACCAGTCAATAATGGTCCATTGTCTAAGTACCTTGATGCCAGCACCACATAGATCAAAGACGATGTCATCATAAAACACCTGGATGTTCTGGCAAGAAGTATTGGTAGGTTGGCCACTCACCGAAGGAGCTGGCGCACCGTTGGGTAATTTTGTAATTGAGGCAGCACAGTTTCCTGACCAGTCAGCCGGACAGACTACATCGTCAAGTGAGCCTCTTCTAATATAAAAGTATTGTGTTACTTCTTCTGATTTGTTCCCGCTTGGGTCAGTCGCTGTCCACACGCGCACAACAATTTTTGCGTATCTGTCTGCACAGTTTTGCACGTAAACCTGGTCATATTTAAAATACCTCAGATTGGTTGAACAACCATCATAAAAGACGGGTCTATTTGTTGCATTTGTCGCTGTCTGGTTCAGCAATGCTACCTCGCCAGTACAGGGTACAGTACAAATGGTTGCATTGACTGATGACTTGACATTTCCCTCTTCACTATCAATATAGACAGTATAGTTAAATCCGCCAGGAGGAGTTGCTGAACCTGTACTGCTGACCACCAAAGTATAGTCTACATTTGTATTAAGCACATCAAAAAATGTGTTCACGCTGGAGGCCAACACATTAGTACATGGGTTGGAAGGATCGAACATCCCTGCATACAAGGCGAATCTCATAGACGGGTCAGGCAACGCGATATCCACAATACCATTTGCATCTACCGCAAACGTATGTGTCGTGTAGCGAACATTGTTGGCAGGACTACCAGGACAAAGTGACTGGTCAGCCGTCGATGGTCTGTTGTACGTATTGAGAGTTTCATTTACATTTCCGGTAAATCTCGTAATTCTCTGTTCACATGGAACTGAGGTGACTACTGGTGGCAATTTATCTTCAATAGTGGCATATCCCCAACAAGAATTACCACAACCACGAAGTCTGACACGAACTTCAATGGTCAATCCGACATGATCGCCATTAATTCGGACACGCTTGATGTCTCTGCCAAAAATATCCTGGCCTGTGATTTCCTGTGGAAAAGGAGCTCCGTTGGCAAATTTCGCTTCGACGTCATAGTATTCGTCGGAATAAGCTGGAGCTTCCAAAATCATATCGGGTTCGATATACATGTCGCAATCATCATCAAGCGAAATCTGAACACCATCGTTGCAGGCAAGGATGACATTACAATTTACAGTTTGAGAGAAAGCAGAAAATCCAATGAGTATGAAGGTTACTACAATTGAGAATGCCCGTGCTGCCGCTGTGAATCTGCATTGAAGCAGGTTCGCAATCAGATCTTGTGTAAATTTGGGTCCTTTCATTGTAAGAATGTTTTAGTGTTGATTTGAATCGGTAATGGTTTATTTAAAGCCAGGCCCGGTCGGTCGTCTTTCCGGACGGGCCTGACTAGCACAGCAAATGCTGTTAAATTTTCTGGTTTATTATTTAATAATGATCATTTTGCGTGTCGCTGAGTCGGTACCTGTCTCCACCTGATAGTACAATACCCCATTCAGGTGCAATTGGGCTGCGTCCACCGTAAACACATTGTATCCTTTTGTGAAACCGCCATTCTGTGTGTGCAGCATTTTGCCTGATGCATCGAAAATTTTCAATGTAGCGAAGCCTGCCTGAGGCAGCTGGAAACCAATGGTCGTCGTTGTACTGAATGGGTTGGGTACGTTTTGGAATACTTCAAACTGGTCCTCGTTGTCAGATCTAGCGCCTCTGCTATCCAGGGCGAGCAATGTTGACTGAACTGACATGTTTTCCAGGAAATACAATTCAGGATGCAATCCGGAGTCATTCAGGGAAACGAGGTTTGCGTCTGTGACATCCGTATGGAGGTACAATGTCAACACAAGCATATCATCACTTGCAGTTGCCAGGGCAGTTCCATTCCAGCTGATGTGCAGCTTACCGTTACCAGCATCTGAAAAACCGACATTATTCGAAGTAAAACCGGGTAATCCCGATGATACATCCACAATCTCTGCCAATTTGGTATTGACTGCAAGAGACATCTGGAAGCCAAGTACATTGGACAATTGTTCTCCGTTTATGGCCACCTTCACTGTCTCCCCTGCCCTGCCTGTCACCGGTTTGGTTTGGAGGACAGTACGATTCCTTGATTCAACTGCACTTCCTGATGCCTTGCCTGTGGATGCAGAACCGTTTACGTCTCCGATTTTTACAGCGATGAAGTCCATGCCAGCCACATCATGATCCAGGTTTTCCATGGCCATAGATTCAGCGTAGGGGAACGGATTCTTGGGGTCAACAAAACGGTGTGCTACATCAACAAAGCGCCAGCTATGGTTATTGGAGAAAGCAGGTTGGATTCCTAGAATTACCTTGCGCAACTCAACTAGGTCGGCCGCAGTAATCTTGGCAGAATTATTTACATCGGCAGCAATCAGCTTGTATGGGCTGGTCAGTTCAGCCAGCCCCAGGATATGCCGTTGCATCATCACAATGTCAAGCGTACTTACACCATTGAGAATGTCATCATTTTTCTGTGCCAACAAGGAATAATTCTTGTACATCGGCAATTCACCAAATTCAAATCTACCATCCTGGGCTGTCATAATTGACTTAGGAAACTCCGTCTGGTTCGATTGTAATTCAATGCTGACATCCTCCAACATTTCATCGGCTTCGGTATAAATCGTACCTTTTATCGCCAACTTCTGAATCTGATTTGTGGTTCCACAGGAGTTGTTGTTGTCCTGGACTTTCACTGTCACGGTACAGAAATCACTGTTTCCGGCCTGGTCGATAAAAAATACATTGTAGGTAAACTCCTTGCTTGCAGCGCCACCCAAATCAGTACATTTTACGGTGCGTGAAATTTCGGTGCCAGAAAACGACGCCGTAATATTCGCTGCCGAAGAACAGTTATCAACAGAACCTCGGTTGAAGTCTGAAGCCCATATATTGACTTCTTTTGCTACCGGCATGATGACTGTGACAATATCTGAAATACAGTAAGGTGTGGGTTTTTTATCATCCCTGACGGTAAATGTATTTGTACACGTCCTGACGTTGCGGCAACCATCCCGGACAGTCCAATTGATCTTGTGAGTTCCGTAAGGGAATATCTGATTGATTGTATTTCCGGTTCCATTGGCCACATCAATGACATTGTCATTGTTCAGATCTATAGTATAAGACCATTCAAGCAAGTTGGCAGGTGTACAATCGTCTGTGGCTGACGCAGCTACCTCAACCCTGGCCTGGCACTGTCCTTCCTGTGTAATTCTGAGGTCGGCAGGAAGACATCCTTTGGTAATTGTCGGCGCAACGGTATTATTGAGCATAATCAACTGTGTGTAAGACCATTCACCTGAACCGGGTATGAATGGATTTTTTTGACACCAGTCGATGACTGTCCATTTTCTCAATACTTTCACACAAACGTGGTCTGTGTAATTGAAAACAATATCTTCGTAATTGGATGCGAGCAAAGCACACTCGGTATTTCGCAAATACGTCGGTCTGCTATTCAACTTTTCAGGTGTGATATCGGCGACACATCCAACATTCACATTGACTGTGTTTGGCCAACGGATATCGTTATTTCCATTGAATTTTCGATTATTACCCACAGTAATTACCTGTGACGCCGTGGTCTTGTTTCCGGCGATGTCAGTTGCTGTGAATGTACGAGTGATGGTACCCAGACCACATTCGTTCAACTCATCTTTTCTTGTTTCTGTTAGTGTAGCTGAACAGTTGTCAGAGGCTGAAGCAAAGCCAAAGCGATCCAAAGATGTAAAATCTTCGTAACAATTGGCAGATGTATTGCCCGGAGCCTGCACTGTAGGGAAGATGTTGTCCTGCAATTTGGCTTCCACCATGCAAGAATTAAACAGCCCCAGGTTGTCCCATACTCCCATTTCAATCATGACCGTCTTATTTGGGCCAAAGTCGGCACAGGTAAATAGAAGCTGGTTGTCACAAGACAATGCACTCCACTCCACAGCTTGGTCCATTCGTCTGATTTTCATGCAAGCCAGCAAACAATTGTCGTGGCTGCCATCATCAAACGTAAGCACACCGGCATACGCCTTTCCTTCTTTTCCGATTGCAATGATGCTATTTCGATCACACACAGCTACAGGAGGCTGATTATCAACCACATCTACTTCAGTAAAGCAGTATGTAAAATTGCCACACACATCGGTGATCGTATATCTGATCCATGTTCTACCCTTGGGAAGGTTGACGATGGTAAAGTTGCCGTTGGAGCCTGTTACTTCGGTCAATCCATCTTTCTTTACATAGCCTCCGTCAACGGGAGGGTTGCCATCTTCATCCGCAAGCATAAACTGAACATCCCATGTTGTGGTGTTGCAGTCATAAATCACAATCGGTGGAATCACCTTCCAGTCTCCAACGCATAGATGCGATTTGACAGGGATGACTGCAGCGATATTGATTACTCCGTCGCCATAGTCTGCCGTAATATCTGCAGGGCAGGTTACCACCGGACCTTCCGTATCCATGACCGTGATGAGCTGGTTTTCTTCTCTTATTTCTCCCGTACAATGGTCAATGACCTGCCACTTTCTCACCACTTTATATGTGCTTGCTGTATTGTTGCAAAGCAGTACTTTCCTGTCAGTAAACGTTACGGCAGCCTTAAGGCAAAGTGTTCCGACAGGCCACCCGGTATAATCGGGATGAGGGTTGCCGGCATAAGGGTGATCTACAGGGAGAACAGTGAAATTACCACACGCCTCCAGCGATGGATTTGGTCCGGAAGCATCATCCCAGCTTCCGGGAAAGATCACATCTTCAATCGAGGCCCTGTTGACGTAAATCGAATGTGTGCACGAAGAGCTATTGCCTGAATTGTCGGTCACATACCATGTCCGTTGGATAATCGAACTATACGGGCCCGTACAAATGCCGCTTTGAATTGTGTCAACGTATGTCAGCTTAACATCGCTGCACTTGTCATAACCAGTTATTATCCATTCATTATTCTTAGCTGGCAACAGTGTGGCCACTGCTCCCAATGGAAAGACGGGCAGTCCGGTAGCTGTGATATCATCCACGTCGTCACAATCAACGGTGGCATCCTGTGGACAAACCAGATCGGGTATTGCCTTGTCTTCTACGATGGCATATCCCCAGCAAGAATTTCCGCTGCATTCATGTACAACCTGAATTTCAAGTTTCTTCCCGATGTAATTAAACCCAAGAGTCCCTGATGGAATAATTTGCCCTGTTGACAAATCTTTTATGATAATATTGTATGAATAATCCGGATATACCTGGTCTTCCAAAAACTGGTTCGGAGTGAAATACAATTCACAGGCAGGATTCATAGATAGATTCACCTGGTTGTTGCATGCCAGTGGTATTGTCTGCTCATTCACGACATACACTGGAAGGATCGTCGTAAAGGAACAATAATCACTGGTTGTATTCACTCTGTACCCCCCTGTTACCCGAATGTAAAATGTCCCCGTTGTTGATGGCCATTTTACTGTCCTGGACTTGCCGGAACCTGTCACGGTCAGGCCGGATGCTACCATGGTGCATGCCTGATCCAGGAAAAATCCCCAAACAAGGTTATTCAGTTGTGTGAGTGGAGGAGCCAGTGTGTATGTTTTTGTACTTCCAATACAATTGCCTTCATCACCAATGATTTTTGTAAATGGCGAAGGATCCACAATATCTACCACTTTTTCAGCAGTGAAATTACAGCCTGTCGGCTGTGCAGCGTACGAGGTCACAATGCCACTGGCTTTGACCGCATATCTGCCAGGAACTGTACCCCAGCCTACTGTCAGGGAGGTATTTCCCGCTGCCGGCAAGGCCGGGTTGGTTGACGCTTGTCCTCCAGTGACATTCCAATTTGTCGCCTGGTATAATGCGGGCGGTAGGGAATAGATTTCATTGGATGAACGACAAACATTCACATCACCTGTGATAACCATATTGTTTGGATATGCACACGGCTGAATGGAATGCACTTCCTGCTCATACCCGTTGATCATGTTCTTTACCCTGGCTGACCATTGCTGACCTGAGATCCGCTTGCCATAAATACGATAATGACCCGGAGAAACCTCGGGTATTTGCGTATTTGTCAGGTAAAGAATAGGCGCAACCGGTGGGTTGAGCGAGGCGGGATTGTAAAAGCCCGTAATGGGCCCTACCAGACGCCAATCCTGGCCGGTAATGCCGGAAGTGATGGTGATGTAGTCCATATACTGTCCGTTGGTGGCAGTAGTCGCGTTATTGAGGCAAATACACTCTGTCTTATCAATGACAGGGGTTGATTGCGCCATACCGATACTCCATGCCGTCACAACGAGCAGCAAAGCACTCATCATTGGCTTCAGACACTGATGCTGTATCAGGCCGAAAAAACGTGTAAATAATGGATTCTTCATCGATTGATGGGTTTTGTAAAATTCGTAATTGCAATAAATGATTCTGAAATATTTCCGATACCCTTTGGCACCAGAATGTGTTTTAAATGATTGCGTAAATACTTTCCCGGCATTCCATTTCCACCTTTTGGCAGACATTTTTCTTCCAGGTCCTACGTTGCAGGTCCAAATTTTAGACCAATTTGCAGGACACTTGAAATGATTTTTTAATATGAAAACATATTAATTTTAATTTTAATGCTTAATAAATTTGTATTCAACATTTTGAATAAATACTCCTGGCAAATATTTTTTTTCATTTTTTTTAATGCAAAAAAAGGTGCTTCAGGCATTGTCCCTGATACATCCGCATGCTTTACGGCTGCATGGAATATAAAAAAAAGCCGGCTACTAAAGCAGTCCGGACATGCTTTATTGTATGGAAAAGCGGGTCATTTCACGAAAACAAACGGAAGTGTAAGCACATCCCCGGCAGTACGTACCTTCAGATAATACACTCCACCACTGCAACCCGTTGGCATTGCAATCATCGTCTCTCCTTTGCCACTGCATACAAGGGTTTGCAATGACAATGCCTTCCCAAAGCCATCGTACAAAGAAAACTGAACAGTGATCCCACTCGATGGTGTCTGCCATTGAACAACAGGTACCTGTAAGACGGGATTTGATTGCAATGAAAATTGGACTGCTTCGCCAGAATAGGATGAAAATCTGATGGTGATTGGTCTTGCTTCTCCTTCAGCTGGATAAACCTCTGAAGGCTGGAAGGAAGAAAGGTTTATGCGGGAGAGCTCCTCCGTATTCAAAGGTAGAGATGCCAGCAGGCTGCCTTTCGCAACATGAATCAGTTCCGGAGAATAGCCTATGCAAGCTAAATCGTGGTTTTTCACATACACATGTGTATGGGCAAAAGCGCCACCGTCGAAGGGTAGTTCATCACCCATACTGACCGCAGATTCGCCTGGCAGCCTACCAAAAAATTGGAAGCCATACAGACGCCCGCTTTCAGTTGCGCGGAGGACAAATTGGCTTTGACCATTGATCATTTCAATTGCAGCATCTACGTAATAAGGATCCGGCATAGTACGGGGCTGCACGCCCTGGTTTGCAAGTGCCAGTGCTGAGCCATTGACATCTCCCATCTTGATCGCTGTAAAATCCAGCCCTGTCAGCGTATTTTCTGACAATAATGTATCTATGTACGTATTGTAGTCTAATGAAAATGAAGGATGCTGGTTGATGGACTTCTTGTTTGCGAAAACCCATGAGGGCAAGCCTTTCGGGAATGCGGTTGTGATACCCAGGATCAGCCTGCGCAATTCAAGTAAATCAGATGCCGAAATGGAAGCCGAGCCATTGACATCTGCGGCAATCCGTTGGACGGCTGAACCAAAAGGAGCCACACCCAAAATATGACGTTGTATCATGACCAGGTCCATCGTCGTGATTCCTTCCAGTGGGTCAGAGTTGAGTGAGGGCTGAATCAGATACTCGGTGCTCGCTGGCACATCGTCTATCGAATAGTTGCCGTCCGTCCCGACAGCCACTTCACCCTCGGTTTCCTGCCCTTTGTACTGTACCAAAATCCCGTCCGGCACCTTGCCTTTTTCGGTTGCAATCCGGCCTTGGAGACTGGCAGTCGTCACCTGATCAGGACAGATCCCGGCATTATCCTGCAGAACCAACTGTACATCACAAAAGTCATGATTGCCTGCCTTATCCCAAACCGTCATTTTGAGCGGGATAGTTGCCGTTTTCCCATCCGGTATATCCTTGCAACCAAAATACATGCTGCTACTCCTTTCATTAGGCACCCAGCGTTGTGCCCTGCCCGACTTGTATGACACCAGATCTGCTTTCCCATCCTGATCAAAATAATGAACTTGAGATAACAAAGACGTCACCGGTGCCACGGCGCCAAACGTAAAAGCCACATCCTGTGTGCAATAGTCGAAACTGCCCTTATCAAAATCACGCGCATTCACCTGCACTACCCCACTTTGCTGATCCAATACAGCAGTCAGTGCACCTATACAATAGGGAGTGGGTACCTTACAGTCTTTGATCAAAATCTTCTGAATGCAATCTGCGTTATTACCACATTGGTCTTCTACATGCCAAAAGATACTGTGGGTGCCCATAGGCAACTCTGTTTGAATGCGGTTGCCCTGTCCACTCAGTTCCTTTTCCCCGTCGTTGTTCAAATCAATCGTATATCGCCAGAGCAATAACTCATCCGGTGTGCAGGGATCATGCGCTGCCGCTTCAAGAATCACAGGGGCATTAGTACATTTGGGATCAAACGAACAAATCATCGTATCGCGGCATGCCTCACTAAATACCGGGGAATCATTATTAAACACTTTTATAATTTGAGTGTACGGGCCAAATTTTCCTTGATTGCCTGTCCCATCAAACTGACACCAGTCGATCACTGTCCATGAACGGAAAATCTTGAGACATGCTCCGTCAGCAGAAAAAAACGACTGGTCAGTGTATGATGCGGCCACATTGGCACAATCCTGATTTACAAAAACAGGTCGACCAGCCACTTCAGGCCCCGTTTGCGATGTCCGGCAGCCTTGCCCTTCAAAATGCGCTGGCCATTGAATGTCTATTATAGAAAACGGATCCGGATTTGCAACATGAATCAGCTGTACGCACGAATCCCGGTTGCCCAGCCCATCTGTTGCCACAAAGACCCGCCTGATCTTTCCGGTAAAGCAAGATATTTCATGCGTTACCCGTTGCTGTACATTTACCTGACAGTTGTCTGAAGCAAGGCCGTCATATCCAACCTGGCCCTGGTGAAATGCATTATGGATGACCACCGGCTGAACCTGTTCTGCCTCCGTGACAACCTGCCCATATAAGGAAAGGCTTCCCACATCCAAATTGGCTGTACAGGAAACGGTGACCTGTGGCGGACAGCTAATAGAGGGTTTTAGTTTATCATCAACGCGTACCGTCACCATGCACACATTGGAAAGACCATATATATCCGTCACAAGCAGCTCAACCATCACAGGTTTACCCACCTCATCACAACAGAATTCTACAAAGTCAGCATATGCTGACATCACATGGCATTCTCCTGTCAGTTTCCGCACCATAAAATGGGAAATGGCACAATTGTCAGTACTGCCATCATCAAGAGAAGCAG